>NZ_JBQKGH010000005.1:0-136620 GCF_052118905.1 Collinsella sp. LCP21S3_A3
CCGATACAATACGGAGAGGCGCAGCGATGCGCTCGGCGGCCGCACGCCGGCCGAGTTCCGCGCCGCGCTGGGAAGGGCCGCGTAACGGTCCAAGAAATCGTCCGCAGTCCCCCCTCAAGGTGGGATACAGTTTCCCGCAGAGGGTCGATCGGGAAAATGCGTCCCGGTCTGAGCGACGATTCCGGGATGCATTTTCCGCAAGATGCCTCAACCGGAAAACGCATCCCGTTTTGAAGCTTCAAAGTGGGACGCAGTTTCCCCAGGAGCCCCCATCGGGAAACTGCATCCCGGAATTCGCCTGAATAGTGGGGTGCGGTTTCCGAAAGGGTGCCGTCTGGGAAACCGTGTCCCGGAATTCCCTCCCGCGCCTGGTTGTTCCGCATCGCATCTATTGGGCAAAGCGATCTGTCCCCATTGCAACAATCTGTTGATTGAACGTCGCTGCATGTTCGCGCTATCATGCATGGTTAAAATTGGTTAGCCATGGCAAACGGTTAGCAATGGTGAACATAAATGCAACGCCCTGTGGGCGTCGGGGGAGGAACACGGACGTGAAGCTCGATACACTCGAGATTGGAAAGGACGCCGTTGTCGCATCGGTGGCATCGGACGATCAGGCACTCCGACAGCATATTTTGGACATGGGCTTAACGCCGGGCACCGAAGTCACCATGATGAAGTACGCCCCCATGGGCGACCCGCTCGAGATTCGCCTGCGTGGCTACGAGTTGACGCTGCGCAAAGACGATGCTGCTCGCATTGAGCTCGTGGGTATTCACGACACCGATACGAGCCCGCGCGTTAACGCCGCAATCGGCACGACGGAGCACCCGGCGCTCGGTGAGGGGACGTATTCGCCCCGTGCGGCAAAAACGGCCGTGCCCGAGGGCGCGCCGCTGCACTTTGCCCTCGCCGGCAACCAAAATTGCGGCAAGACCACGCTGTTCAACCAGCTGACGGGTTCCAACCAACATGTTGGTAACTTTCCCGGCGTGACGGTCGACCGCAAGGACGGTACTGTCCGTAACCACCCCGAGGCGAGCGTTACCGACCTGCCCGGTATTTATTCGTTGTCGCCGTACACGGGCGAGGAGATTGTCAGCCGTCAATTCATCCTTGACGAGCATCCCGACGCCATCATCGACATCATCGATGCCACCAATATCGAGCGCAACCTCTACCTGACGCTGCAGCTTATGGAGCTCGACTGCCCCATGGTCATCGCGCTCAACATGATGGACGAGGTGACGGCCAACGGCGGCGCCGTGGACGTCAACCTGCTCGAGAGCCTGTTGGGCGTGCCTGTTGTCCCCATTAGCGCTGCCCGCAACGAGGGTATCGGCGAGCTGGTGGATCACGCTCTGCATGTGGCGCGGTTCCGCGAGCGCCCGGGTCGCCTGGACTTCTGCGCGCCCGATGGCCCGGACGGCGGTGCGCTGCATCGCTGTATCCACGGCATTGCCAACCTGATCGAGGACCATGCCGTGACGGCCCGCATTCCGCTGCGTTTTGCGGCGACCAAGCTGGTTGAGGGCGACGAGCTGGTGACCGAGGCACTTCACCTGGATCGCAACGAACTCGACGCTATCGAGCACATCATTACCCAGATGGAGGGCGAGGCTGGCACCGACCGCCTGTCCGCGCTTGCCGATATGCGCTTTAGCTTTATCGGCGACGTGTGCGGGCGCTGCGTGGTGAAGCCGCACGAGAGCCGTGAGCACGTGCGCTCCGTTAAGATCGACCGCATCCTGACGGGTCGCTACACGGCCATCCCGGCGTTTCTGGTGATCATGGGCCTCGTCTTTTGGCTGACGTTTGGCGTGATCGGCGCGGCGTTGCAGGGACTTATGGAGGACGGCATCGCTGTCATCATCGCCTCGGCCGATGCGGGTCTCAAGGCGTTCGGAACCAACGACGTGGTGCGCTCGCTGGCTGTCGACGGCGTGCTTACGGGCGTGGGCAGCGTGCTGACCTTCCTGCCGATTATCGTCGTGCTCTTCTTGTTCCTCTCCATTCTGGAAGACTCCGGCTACATGGCGCGCGTGGCCTTTGTCATGGATAAGGTGCTGCGTCGCTTTGGCCTGTCGGGCCGCAGCTTTGTGCCCATGCTCGTCGGTTTTGGCTGCACCGTGCCGGCTATCATGTCGACCCGTACACTCCCATCCGAGCATGATCGCAAGATGACGGTCATGCTCACACCGTTCATGAGCTGCTCGGCCAAGTTGCCGGTTTACGGCTTGCTGTGCGGAGCATTCTTCCCGCAGGCGACGGTCCCAGCCATGGTCTCGCTCTATCTGATTGGCATTGCGGTCGGTTGCATCGCGGCTTTGGTGCTCAACCGCACGGCATTTAAGGGCGACCCGGTGCCGTTTATCATGGAGCTACCCAATTACCGCCTGCCGAGCATCAAGACGACGGTGATGCTGGCGTGGGATAAGGCCAAGGACTTTATTACCAAGGCCTTTACCATCATCTTTGCCGCCACCGTGGTCATCTGGTTCCTCCAGACGTTTGACATCCGCTTTAATGTGGTCGCCGATCAGTCGCAGAGTCTACTTGCCGGTCTGGGTAGCATCATCGCGCCGGCGTTGGCGCCGCTTGGCTTTGGCGACTGGCGTGCATCCACGGCGCTCGTCACCGGACTTATCGCCAAGGAGAGCGTCATCTCGACCCTCACCGTGCTTTTGGATGCAACGTCACCCGCGGCGCTGTCGACCATGTTTTCGCCGTTTACCGCCTACGTGTTCTTGGTCTTTACGCTGCTGTACCCGCCCTGCGTGGCGGCAATCGGTGCCGTCAAGAGCGAGTTGGGCGCGCGCTATGCCGTTGCCGTGTTCGCGTTTCAGGTGACGGTCGCCTGGATCGTGGCGTTTGTCGTGCATTCGGTGGGCATATTGCTGGGGTTGGCTTAGCTATTTATTGACAGCGCAACCTCTGTGTATTGAGTTGTTGATTGCGGCCCCGCATCTGTGCTGACGGATGCGGGGCCGTTGCTATATAATCGCCCACCGCCCAAGACAATCGGAGAGGTTCCCTACATGACTCAGGCAAGACAAGATGGCATCTCGCTCAAGCAGTGGCTCCCGCTTATCGGGCTCGCCTGCTGCGCGTTCGTGTTCAACACATCGGAGTTCATGCCCATCGGCCTTCTGACTGATATTGCCGTATCGTTCTCGCTCACCGAGGCCCAGGCAGGCATCATGATTTCGGTCTACGCCTGGGGCGTCATGCTGCTGTCGCTGCCGCTTATGGTGTTTGCCTCGCGCTTTGAGTTCAAGCGTATGCTGCTCGGCGTGCTCGCCGTGTTCTCTCTGGGTCAGTTCCTGTCCGCCGTGGCGCCCACCTATCCTATTTTGGTCTGCGCACGCCTGGTGGTCGCTTGCGCACATGCCGTGTTCTGGTCGGTCGCCTCGATTATGGCCTCGCGCCTGGTCGACGCCCGTCACGGGGCGCTCGCCATCAGCATGATCGCCACGGGCTCGTCCATCGCGCAGATCTTTGGCCTGCCGATCGGCCGCGCCATCGGCCTGGCCGTGGGCTGGCGCATGACGTTTGCCGTGGTCGGGGCCTTTTCTGCCGCCGCGGTGGTGTACCAGGCAGCGGTGTTCCCGGCCATGCCGGCGGGTGAGCGCTTTGCCGTTAAACAGCTGCCCGAGCTGCTCAAGAACCCGTTCCTCATCGCGCTCTACGCGGTCACGGTTTTTATGGCGACCGGTTATTACGCAGGCTACAGCTATATCGAGCCCTTCCTGGCGCAGGTCGCGCACGTCGACGCGGGCGCCATTACCATGACGCTGACGGCGTTTGGCTGCTCCGGTCTGGTGGGCAGCTGGCTGTTTGGCCGCCTGTTCGACGGGCATCGCTTCCCGTTTTTGGCTATCACGCTCTCCGGCGTGCCAGCGGCCCTGCTGCTCATAGGTTCGGCCGCATCGTCGCTCGCAGCAGTGCTTGCCGTCTGCGTGCTGTGGGGCTGCTGCGCCACGGCCTTCAATGTGGCGTTCCAGGCCGAGCTCATCAAGTACACGCCCGCGGATTCGTCGGCTGTCGCCATGTCGATCTTCTCGGGCCTGTTTAATCTGGGTATCGGCACGGGCACCGCGATCGGCGGCGGCGTGGTTTCGGGTCCCGGTATCGCCTGGATCGGCTTCGCGGGCGGGGCGATTGCCGTCGTGGGCGTCATCCTCGCCATCACGGTGATGTTCCCGGCCATACGCCGCGCAAAGCCCGTCGCCTAATCACGTCCCCTCATCAGTTGCGGTGGAATAGTTCCTGTTTAAGGCCTCTGAAGGCCCAAGCAGGAACTATTCCACCGCAACTTATTTTGGGGGAGGGGATACAAGCCGGGCATACAATGGATGTCGTTGTGTTGAGCTTACCGGGAGGCTGCTATGTGGGCATACGAGACGACGTTCTATCAGATCTATCCTCTGGGCTTTTGTGGAGCTCCGCGCGAAAACGCCGCGCCCGTTGCCGAGGATGCGCTTGCCCAGGCTGCCAACGACGCGCCCAACCCCGATGCCCCCATCATGAAAATCGCCCAATGGGCCGACTACCTGCAGGAACTCGGTATTGGCGCTGTGCTCATCAACCCACCGCTCGAGTCCGATAGCCATGGCTACGACACGCGCAGCCTGCGCCACATCGACCGTCGCCTGGGTGGGGATGCCGACTTTGCCGCCGTGTGCGAGACGCTGCATGCCCACGGCATCCGCGTGGTGCTCGACGCCGTCTTCAACCACGTCGGTCGCGGCTTTTGGGCCTTCCGCGATGTGCAGGAGCGCAAGTGGGACTCGCCCTACAAGGACTGGTTCCACATCAGCTTTGACGGCGACTCGTGCTACGGCGACGGCTTTTGGTACGAGGGCTGGGAAGGCCATTTTGAGCTCGTGAAGCTTAACCTGCAAAACCCCGCCGTGGTCGATTACCTGCTCGAGTCCGTGCGCCGTTGGGCCGAGGTCTTTGGCGTCGACGGTCTGCGCCTGGACGTCGCCTATATGCTCGACCGCGACTTTATGCGCCGCCTGCACGCCTTTGCCCGTGAGCTCAAGCCCGACTTTGTGCTGATCGGCGAGACGCTCCACGGTGACTACAACCAGATCGTCAACGACGAGATGCTCGACTCCTGCACCAACTACGAGTGTTACAAGGGACTGTACTCCAGCTTTAACTCGATCAACATGTTCGAGATCGCCCACTCGCTGCACCGTCAGTTTGGCGGCGACCCGTGGTGCATCTACCGCGGCAAGCACCTGCTGTCGTTTGTCGACAACCACGACGTGCCACGCCTGGCGAGCATCCTCACCGACAAGTCCTGTCTGCGTCCCGCCTATGGCATGCTCTTTGGCATGCCGGGCATCCCGTGCATCTACTATGGCAGCGAGTGGGGAATTGCTGGCGAAAAGGGCGGCCCCGATGGCGACTGGGCGCTGCGCCCTGCGCTCGATGAGCCTGCGCCCAACGAGCTGACGGCCTTCATCACACAGCTTGCGCACCTGCGATCGGCCGACGACGCGGCGGCACGCGCTCTCAGCTACGGCGCGTACCGCAACGTGGTGATACAGAACAAACAGCTGCTGTTCGAGCGCGCCTGCGACGACGCGACGGTGCTCGTGGCGGTGAATGCCGTGAACGAGCCTTATACCTTTGGAGCCGGCGAACTCAACGGCTCCTTCGTCGACCTACTTGCCGACGATGCACCCACGGTCGAGCTGCCGGGCTCCCTTGAACTTGCGCCCTACGAGGTGCGCTATCTGTTGAGGGCCTAGGTCATGTCGGCGTCAGACGAGGGCTATCAACATATTGAGCATGGGTTTGAGCCCGTGTTTGACCAGCACTCGCGCGTTTTGGTGCTGGGATCGTTTCCCTCGGTGCTTTCGCGCGCCAATGCCTTTTATTACGGCAACCCTCAGAATCGCTTTTGGCGCGTGATGGCCGCGTGCCTTGGTGTGCCTGCACCACCCAACGAGGGCGACCCTTTGGTGGGCGGCGAGCCCGCGACGCTCGACGCCTCTATTGCCGCCAAGCGATCCATGCTGCTGAACGGTGGCGTGGCCCTGTGGGATGTGGTCGAGAGCTGCGACATTAAGGGCTCGAGCGACGCGAGCATCAAAAACGTTGTGCCGGCATATATCGAACGCATCACTGGAGCTGCGCCCATCGAGCGGGTGGTATGCAACGGAGGTACGGCGGGGCGCCTCTATAAGCGCTATCTACAGGAGCGGACGGGTCTGTCCGCTGTCGTGTTGCCGTCAACTAGTCCCGCTAACGCGGCCTGGCGCCTGGAGCGGCTTGTCGAGCGCTGGCGCGAGGCGGTTGACTGGACCGCACGGTAATCTAGATCCTTGATTGAGCATGGGCGCCGAGGCGTTTGATGATGGCATGCCAGATTGGTGCGGGCACGGCGGGCTTGACGCGCACCATGCCGTCGACATCGACACTATCGGCATCGCCGCCGCCAAGCAGCTGCGCATGCTCTATGGAGCAGCCCATGCGTACGGCGCCCACAAGCTTATCCATCGCTTCGGAAAATGGACGGCGTAAGAGGCCCATACGCGGGGAGTGGCGAAGCGCCGCAATACCGCTGCCGGCACAGATGACAACGCCACCGCACCACGACAGGTCACGTAGACGACAGGCCCGGCGCAGCCGCATGGCGGTTTCGCGTGCCCGTTCGGCGTCCTCGGACCCAGCAAGAACGACGGCGTAGACGCGTGTCTCTGTATCCCCGAAGCGATCGAGCACCTGCTCGACAGCGATTATCGCCTCATCATCAAATGCATCATCAACAGCGAACACCATGCCATCGATAACACCGGCATCATCCGCCTCCAAATCGACCGAACGGGGGAGCGCGGTGCCGGAAAGCTGAGCATAGGCGGCGATGGCATCCTGCAGGTCCCAAAGCAAAAACTCAAGATCGGCGCTCTCGGGAATACTGATATATGCAATGGTTTGCAACGTTTTTGGTACATCGCCGCGTGCAGTTGTCTCCATGCCGCCTCCTTTCCGGTTGGTTTCCGTTTAGGTTACACCGTCTGGTGGCGCGCGGGCGCGCTATCCTAGTGCAACCCTTACGAAAGGAATGCCATGCGTCTACCCATGAACACCTCGCTTGCCACGCTCAAGCCCTCCGGCATTCGCCGGATCAACGCGCTCGCTGCCCAGCACCCGGGGTGCATCGCGCTTGCGCTTGGCGAGCCCGATTTTCCCACGCCCGATGTGATTAGCGCCGAGGTGACCGCCGCGCTGGGCCGCGGTGACACGCACTATCCGCCCAACAACGGCCGTCCCGCCCTGCGCGAGGCGCTGTCTACCTACATGGGAGACGCGGGCCTTACGTTTTCGGCCGACGAGGTCATCCTGACCGACGGCGCGACCGAGGCCCTGTCGGCAACATTTATGGCCATGCTCAACCCCGGCGACGAGGTTATTATCCCCACGCCAGCCTTTGGCCTGTACGAGAGCATCGTCGTGGCCAACCACGCCAAAGCGGTCTTTTTGGATACGGAGCCCGCGCAATTCCAGATTGACGAGGAAGCGCTTCGCGCCTGTGTGACCCCGGCGACCAAGGCCATCGTCATCTGCTCGCCCAACAATCCCACGGGCTGTATCCTCGACGCGGCATCGCTCGACGCCGTGGCACACGTGGCAGAGCAAGCGGGCATCTACGTAATCTGCGACGACGTATATAACCGCCTGGTCTATGTGGATGGCTATGAGCGCTTTGCCCAGCGCCACCCGGAGCTACGCGAGCAGACGGTGGTCATCGAGAGCTTCTCCAAGCCATGGGCTATGACCGGCTGGCGCCTGGGTTGGCTCGCAGCTGCAGCCCCCGTCATCGCCGAGATCGCAAAGGCCCACCAATACTTAGTATCGAGCGCCGTCTCCTTTGAGATGGACGCCGCAGCCCGAGCCCTGACCGTCGACCCAACCCCCATGCTCAAAGTCTACCGAGCTCGCCGCGAGCGCGTGCTCGCAGCCTTAGACACCATGGGCCTCGACGTAGTGGAACCAGCCGGCGCCTTCTACGCTTTTCCCAGCATCAAACAATTCGGCCTAACAAGCGAAGACTTCTGCATCAAAGCCATCAAAGAAGCCAACGTAGCCCTAGTCCCCGGAGACTGCTTCGGAACCGAAGGCCACGTCCGCTTAAGCTACTGCGTCTCCGACCAAGATCTGGACGAAGGCCTCCGCCGCCTGTCCACCTTCGTCTCAACCCTATAACCATCAGGGACGCAACACATCAGCCCGCCGACATAAGGGTTATGCGTGGGGGCGTCGCTCAACGGAAAACCGGGCTGCCCCATAGTTGACGCAGGCACGCGCCGCCGAAGGCCAGGCGCAAGGTTTCCGTAGATTCCGCACGAGCCGGAAAGCACTTAATGTGCTTTCCGAGCGAGCCCAGGACCTGACCGAGCGGAAACCTTGCGCCTGGCCTTCGGCGGAGCGTGCCGGATGGTGGAATTGTGTGCAGCCCGGTTTTCCGTTGACCGACGCCGGGGTCCCCGCCATAATACTTTCGGTTCACGCACGAATCCGCTGCCAGAGACAGCCGGTGCAAACGGGCATTGCCCGCGAGCTCAATGGGATATCCCGCCAGCCGAGGTGGTCGAGTAGATATGTCTTCTCGCCCCCGTCGCTCATGCAGCGCGGGGGCTTTCTTTTTGGACATGCCCCCGTCACGTCCTTGTGGCGGACCGTGCCCGGAAAGAATTCGAGGAGGTGTAATTCATGCCCCAGCAGTACAAAATCGACAAGGTTGCAGAGATCGAGTCCCGTATCGCCGAGAATGCCGGTCTGTTCGTCGTCAACTACAACGGTCTGACGGTTAAGCAGGCTCAGGAGCTGCGTCATCAGCTTCGCGAGTGCGGCGCCGAGATGAAGGTCTACAAGAACAACCTGGTCAAGATCGCTCTCAAGAACCAGGAGCAGCCCGAGCTCGACGAGATCCTCGCCGGCCCCGTCGCTTATGTGTTCTACGAGACCGAGCCGGTCGAGGCCGCTAAGACCCTTAAGGACTTCTCCGCTAAGTCCAAGGGCGTCCTTGAGATCAAGGGCGGTATCTCCGACGGCAAGGCCGTTTCCGCTGATGATGTTAAGGCTATCGCCGAGCTGCCCACCAAGGACCAGCTTCTCGGCCAGATCGCCGGTCTCATCTCCGGTTTCGCTCGCGACATCGCTGTCTGCGTCAACGGCGTTTCCTCTGGTCTCGCTCGTTCGATCCAGCAGGTCTCCGAGCAGAAGGCAGCCTAGTCGCTGTTTTCACCCGCGGCGGCAACGCCGCACCCCTGGCGCATTCGCGCCGTGTTTTAACTGATCTCCGTGCACAGACACGGAAACCGAAAGGACTTAGAAATGGCTAAGCTTACCACCGATGAGATCATCGATGCTCTTAAGGAAATGACCCTTCTCGAGGCTTCCGAGCTCGTTAAGGCTATCGAGGACACCTTCGGCGTTTCCGCCGCTGCTCCTGCCGCTGTTGTCGCCGCTCCCGCTGCTGGCGCTGCTGAGGCCGAGGAGAAGACCGAGTTTGACGTCGTGCTCGAGGGCTTCGGCGACAACAAGATCCAGGTCATCAAGGCCGTCCGTGAGCTCACCAACCTTGGCCTGAAGGAGGCCAAGGAGGTCGTCGAGAGCGCTCCCAAGGCTGTTCTCGAGGGCGCCAAGAAGGAGGACGCCGAGGCTGCCAAGGAGAAGCTCGAGGCTGCTGGCGCTGCTGTCACCCTCAAGTAATCAGGCTTTCTCGCCAGATTTCTTTGCAGACGGGGTTCGCATTGCGAGCCCCGTCTTTTTTGTTTTGGCCCCTCATTCCCATTGCTCGGCACGCAGAACACCGCCGTCTTCGCCGTGCCAATCCCGTTACCGCTGGGGCATAAAATTGCACCATTCGAGCAATAATTTGCGTTGACCTGCTGAAGAATTGCGTTTGCCTTACGGCGACGTATGTCTCCGGCGGTAAGATACTTCAGTATCGCAATTTGGTCTGCGGCCGCCGTGCCGCACGCTTGGGGCGCTTTGCGCCTGCGAAAGGATCCTTGAATAATATGAAGGCAATCATCCCCGCCGCCGGTCTAGGCACGCGTTTTCTGCCTGGCACTAAGTGCACGCCCAAAGAGATGCTGCCGGTTCTCGACAAGCCGGTTATCCAGTACGTCGTTGAGGAGGCACTCGCTCCCGAGGAGGTCGATGATGCTATCATCGTCACCTCTCCTGGCAAGCCCGAGCTGTTGAACTACTTCCAGCCCGATCGTTCGCTCGAGAACCTGCTGCGCGAGCGCGGCAAAGATGCATATGCCGATGCCGTTGCCCACGCAGGCGGTATGCCGGTCGACTTCCGTTATCAGTACGAGCCCAAGGGCCTCGGCCATGCCATTCGCTCGGCGGCCGATGCTGTGGCGGGGGAGAACTTCCTGGTTCTTCTGGGCGACTATGTTGTGCCCAACCATGACATTTGCGACAAGATGCTTGCCGTCTCCAAGGAGCATGGCGGCGCTTCGGTTATCGCTGTTGCCGCGTGTGCTCCCGAGGAGGTCAGCCGCTATGGCGTTATCGCCGGCGAGCGCGTGGGCTCCCTCGAGGGCGCTGAGGGCGTTGGCGATGCCGAGCCTGGCGCCGTGTGGCGTATCGGCGGCTTGGTGGAGAAGCCTGCTCCCGAGGCTGCGCCTTCTAACCTTTACATCGTCGGACGCTATCTGCTGAGCCCGCTGGTCATGGAGCTGCTTGCCGACCAGCAGGCCGGCAAGGGCGGCGAGATCCAGCTGACCGACGCCATGGCCCGCTCGCTCGACCGCGAGGCTATGTACGCTGTCGTCATCGATCCTCTGTCGGGCTACGACACCGGCACGCCTTCTGGCTGGATGGCCACCAACGCCCTTATGGCCGCAAGCGATCCTCGCTTTGCCGATGCCTTCTGGGATGCCATCGACGAGCGCGGCGGCTTGATGCGCAAGTAAATAGCGCTTACGGGTGCGGACTTCGGTCTGCACCCGTTTTTTTTGCGAACTGCCGCTTAGCTCCGGAAAGTGCGACCCACAATTTGGTCGAATTCTGGGATGTGCTTTCCGGCTGAGGACCCTAGCGGAAAGCGCATCCCAGAATATCGGCTCAGGACGGGATACAGTTTCCCAAACGGGGCTCAATCGGAAACTACGACCCAGTTTGAGGCCTCAAAACGGGACGCAGTTTCCGCCCGATCAGCCTTCGCCGCCATTCCGCCATTCAGCGACGCGCATCAGCAACTCTGTTCACAGAAAATATATGAACAGGTGTTCGATGCATACCAATCTACCTGCGCATTTTCTGTCGAAAAAAATTTGCTACTCCAAAAACTCAATCGCGTCAAGGCTTTTCTTGCCCAACGGTCGGTACCTGATAAACTATTAGGTTGCGATAACTGGCGAAGCTATGCCTCGCCAACCCACCGAGCATTTCCGTGAAGGAGGAAAAACCTGGTGACCTACGCATACACTGCCACTGAGCGCAAGCGCGTCAGCTTCGGGAAAATCCCGGAGGCCATGGAGCTCCCCAACCTTATCTCTGTTCAAAGGGAATCCTTTGAGCGTTTTAAGGACGAGGGCCTTCGTGAGGCGTTTAAGGAATCCAGCCCCATCCAGAGCCAGAACCATGTTCTCGAGGTTACCTTCGGCGAGCATCAGTTTGGCGACCCCGCGCATACCGTCGAGGAGTGCCGCGAGAAGGATATGACCTATCAGGCTCCGCTTCTGACCGACGTCCGTCTCACCAACAAGGAGACCGGCGAGATCAAGGAGCAGCTCGTCTTTATGGGCGACTTCCCCATGATGACCGATCAGGGCACCTTCATCATCAACGGTACCGAGCGTATCGTCGTCTCGCAGCTCGTCCGTTCCCCGGGCGTGTACTTCAGCTCCGAGATGGATTCGGGCAAGCAGATCTACAAGGCTCAGATCATCCCGTCCCGCGGTGCCTGGCTTGAGTTTGAGGTCGACAAGCGCGACCAGCTCATGGTCTCCATCGACCGTAAGCGCAAGCAGAGCGCCACGATGTTCCTGCGCGCCCTTGGCATCGCCGTCACCAACGACGACATCATCGAGCTGCTCGGCAATTCCGATGTGATCAAGCGCACCCTCGAGCGCGATACCGCCCTTACCCGCGAGGATGCCCTCATCGAGATCTACCGTCGCCTGCGCCCGGGCGAGCCTCCCACCGTGGATGCTTCCCGCAGCCTGCTCGAGGGCCTGCTCTTCAACCCGCAGCGCTACGACCTGGCCCGCGTCGGTCGCTACAAGGTCAACAAGAAGCTCAACCTCACTACCGAGGAAGAGGTCACGGTGCTCACCGACGAGGATATCGTCGCTACGCTGCGCTACCTTCTGTCCCTCGCTGCCGGCGAGCAGGGCTTCAAGGTTGACGACATCGACCACTTTGGCAACCGCCGTATCCGCACCGTCGGCGAGCTCGTCGCCAACCAGTTCCGTATCGGCATGAGCCGTATGGAGCGCGTCGTCCGTGAGCGCATGAGCTCCCAGGACATCGACGAGATTACCCCGCAGTCGCTCATCAACATCCGCCCGATCGTGGCCTCCATCAAGGAGTTCTTCGGTTCCTCGCAGCTCTCGCAGTTCATGGACCAGGCGAACCCTCTGACCGGTCTGACCCACAAGCGCCGTCTGTCCGCACTCGGCCCTGGCGGTCTTGCCGGCCACAAGTCGGGCTCCAGCCGCCGCACCAACGTGCCGACGGCCGTCCGCGACGTTCACAACTCGCACTACAGCCGCATGTGCCCGATCGAGACCCCCGAAGGCCCCAACATCGGCCTGATCGGCTCGCTTGCCCTCTACGCCCGCGTCAACGAGTATGGCTTCATCGAGGCCCCGTTCCGCCGCGTCGAGAACGGCGTTGCCACCGACCAGATCGACTGGATGACCGCTGACGAGGAAGAGAAGCACGTTATCGCGCCGGCCAACACGCCGCTCGATCCCAAGACCAACGAGTTCATCACGACCGATGCCGAGGGCAAGATCGTCCGTCCGCATTCCGTGATCGCCCGTACCCGCGACTTCGACGGCTCCTTCGGCGCTCCCGCCGACGTGCCCGTCGAAGACGTCGACTACATGGACGTCTCGCCGCGCCAGATGCTCTCCGTCGCAGCCACGCTGATCCCATTCCTCGAGCACGACGACGCTAAGCGTACGCTCATGGGCGCCAACATGCAGCGTCAGGCCGTGCCGCTGGTTCACCCCGCCGCTCCCTATGTCGGTACCGGCATGGAGCGTCGCGCCGCCCTGGACTCTGGCGAGGTCACCCTGGCCAAGAACGCCGGCGAGGTCATCTTTGCCGACGCCTCCAAGATTATCGTCAAGCATGCCGGCGGCATGGACGAGTATCACCTGGCCAAATACCAGCGCTCCAACCAGTCCACCTGCATCAACCACCGCCCGCTCGTGCGCGTCGGCGACACCGTTGAGCAGGGTGAGCCTCTGGCCGACGGTCCTTCGACCGATCACGGCGAGCTCGCACTGGGCCAGAACCTCACCGTGGCCTACATGCCGTGGGAAGGCTTCAACTACGAGGACGGTATCGTCGTGTCCGAGCGCCTGGTGGCCGAGGACCTGCTGACGACCATCAACATCACCCGTCACGAGATCGACGCCCGCGATACCAAGCTCGGCCCCGAGGAGATCACTCGCGAGATCCCGAACCTCTCCGAGGACATGCTTGCCAACCTCGACGAGGACGGCATCATCCGCATCGGCGCTGAGGTCGGCCCTGGCGACATCCTGGTCGGCAAGGTTACTCCTAAGGGCGAGAGCGCTCTGACTGCCGAGGAGCGCCTGCTGCGCGCCATCTTCGGTGCCAAGGCTCACGACGTTCGCGACACTTCCCTTAAGATGCCTCACGGCGCTTACGGCCGCGTCATCGACGTCGTCCGCTTTAGCCGCGAGAACGGCGACGACCTGGCCCCCGGCGTCAACGAGCAGGTGCGCGTCTACGTCGCCCAGCGTCGTAAGATCCAGCAGGGCGATAAGATTGCCGGCCGCCACGGTAACAAGGGTGTTATCTGTAACGTTCTGCCGGTCGAGGACATGCCCTACATGGCTGACGGTACCCCGATCGACGTTATCCTCAACCCGCTGGGCGTTCCTTCGCGTATGAACGTCGGCCAGCTGCTCGAGTGCCACCTTGGCTGGGCTGCTGCCTGCGGTTGGGATACCGAGGATGCCGATTCCGACAAGTACGTCCCCGGTCCGTTCTTTACCGCGACGCCCGTCTTCGACGGCGCCAAGGAGGACGAGATCGCCGAGGTCATCCGTCGTGCCAACAAGAATATGCTCAACAAGGCCACCGCTGCCTTTGGCGATCACATGCGCCCCGAGTTTGTCACCCAGCTTGACGAGCGCGGAAAGACCCGCCTGTTTGACGGCCGTACCGGCGAGGAGTTCCGCGAGCCCATTACCGTGGGTACGTCCTACATCCTCAAGCTCGGTCACATGGTCGACGACAAGATCCACGCCCGTTCGACTGGCCCTTACAGCTTGGTTACCCAGCAGCCGCTGGGCGGCAAGGCCCAGTTCGGCGGCCAGCGCTTCGGCGAGATGGAAGTTTGGGCACTGTACGCATACGGTGCTTCCAACGTCCTGCAGGAGATCCTGACCGTCAAGTCCGACGATACCGTGGGCCGCGTCAAGACCTACGAGTCCATCGTCAAGGGCGAGAACGTCCCGGTTCCGGGTATCCCCGAGTCCTTCAAGGTTCTCGTCAAGGAGATCCGTTCCCTCGCACTGGACATCGAGCCCATGCACGATGCCGACGAGGACGCCTCCGCCCCCGTGACCGCCGAGGAGACCTCTGCCCTCGATGACCTGGCTGCGCTCGCCGGCGTTGACGCCGACGTCGAGGCCCAGGATGCCGAGACCGCCGAGGCACCCGAGGCTGTCGCCGCCACGACCACTGATAAGGAGTAGTTGACTGTGGCAGATTTCGAAGCTACTGAATTTGACTCGGTAAAGATCTCCCTTGCCTCCGCCGACCAGATCCGTTCCTGGTCGCACGGTGAGGTCAAGAAGCCGGAGACCATCAATTACCGTACCCTCAAGCCCGAGAAGGACGGCCTGTTCTGCGAGAAGATCTTCGGTCCCGCCAAGGACTGGGAGTGCTCCTGCGGCAAGTACAAGGGCATCCGCTTTAAGGGCATCGTCTGCGAGCGCTGCGGCGTCGAGGTCACCTCGGCCAAGGTGCGTCGCGACCGCATGGGCCATATCGAGCTCGCCGCTCCCGTGTCCCACATCTGGTACTTCAAGAGCCCCACGAGCTTCCCGATGAGCCGTATGCTCGACATCAAGTCCAAGGACCTCGAGAAGGTTCTGTACTTTGCCAGCTACATCATCACCGAGGTCGACTACGAGGCTCGCGAGGCCGACGCTGACGACCTGCGCGAGGAGCTCGCCGCCGATCTGGAAGAGATCGATGCCGAGTGCGCCCGCCAGATCGAGTCCCTCAAGGAGCAGGGCAACCCCGAGAACTTTGACGAGTTCTCCGACGAGGAGCCGCTGACCCCCGAGGAGATCGCCTCCGGCATCGTCGACATCGAGGAAGAGTGCAAGGACGAGAAGCAGCTCCGCACGGACGCCTTCAACGCCTTCATGAAGCTCACCGAGCGCGACCTCATCTCCGATGAGCCGCTGTTCCGCGAGATGACCCGTTACTACTCCATGTACTTCAAGGGTGGCATGGGTGCCGAGGCCGTCCGCGACCTGCTCGCTGCCATCGACCTCCCCTCCGAGGCCGAGAAGCTCAAGGCCATCATCGCCGACGAGGACTCTCAGAAGCAGAAGCGCGAGAAGGCCGTTAAGCGCCTCGAGGTCGTTGACGCCTTCCTGAAGGGCGGCAACAGCCCCGCGAACATGATTCTGGATGTCATCCCGGTCATTCCGCCCGATCTGCGCCCGATGGTCCAGCTCGACGGCGGCCGCTTCGCCGCGTCCGACCTCAACGACCTGTATCGTCGCGTGATCAACCGTAACAACCGACTCAAGCGCCTGCTCGACCTGGACGCCCCTGCGATCATCGTGAACAACGAGAAGCGCATGCTCCAGGAGTCCGTGGACGCCCTGTTCGACAACGGCCGCCGTGGGCGCCCGGTCTCTGGCCGTGGTGGTCGCCCGCTCAAGTCGCTCGCCGAGGCCCTCAAGGGCAAGCAGGGTCGTTTCCGCCAGAACCTGCTGGGCAAGCGTGTCGACTACTCCGGCCGTTCGGTTATCGTTACCGACCCCAAGCTGCTGCTGCACCAGTGCGGTCTGCCCAAGACCATGGCACTGGAGCTCTTCAAGCCCTTCGTCATGAAGCGCCTGGTCGAGCTTGGCAAGGTCGAGAACATCAAGGGCGCCAAGCGCGCTATCGACCGCGGTGCCACCTTTGTGTGGGACATACTCGAAGAGGTCATCGACGGTCGTGTCGTGCTGCTCAACCGTGCACCGACCCTGCACCGTCTGTCCATCCAGGCCTTTGAGCCGGTGCTGGTCGAGGGTAAGGCTATCCACCTGCACCCGCTGGTCTGCGCGCCCTTCAACGCCGACTTCGACGGCGACCAGATGTCTGTCCACGTGCCGCTGTCCAGCCAGGCTCAGGCCGAGGCCCGCGTGCTCATGCTCTCTGCGAACAACCTGCGCTCGCCGGCGTCCGGCAAGCCGGTCAACATCCCCTCGCAGGACATGATCATTGGTGTGTACTACCTGACCCAGGTCCGCGACGGTCTGCCGGGCGAGAACCACGTGTTCTCGAGCTTCGACGACGCGCTGCACGCCTATGACTGCCGCTCCGAGGTCGACATGCAGGCCAAGATTCAGGTCCGCGTGTCCGCCGAGAACGCCAACGTCATCAACGAGGACGGTACCCGTATCTTCCGCGTCAAGAACGGCAAGAACGAGTTCGTCGACTACGATGTCACCGGTAACAAGACCGCACGCTTCGAGACTTCTATCGGCCGCATCATCTTCAACCGCCAGTGCCTGCCCGAAGACTACGAGTTCATGAACTACAAGATGGTCAAGGGCGATGTGGCCAAGCTGGTTGCCGACTGCTGCGATCGTTACCCCGAGGCCAAGGTCGGCCCGATCCTCGACTCTATCAAGTACTCCGGCTTCCACTACGCTACCC
Organism: Collinsella sp. LCP21S3_A3; assembly: GCF_052118905.1. NCBI lineage: Bacteria > Bacillati > Actinomycetota > Coriobacteriia > Coriobacteriales > Coriobacteriaceae > Collinsella > Collinsella sp. LCP21S3_A3. The sequence continues at coordinate 17,134 of NZ_JBQKGH010000005.1, forward strand.
GCGCCGGCCTCACCATCTCGGTGTGGGACGCTCTCATCCCTGCCGAGAAGCAGGAGCTGCTCGACCGCGCCCAGGCCAACGTCGACCAGATCAACGAGTACTTCGAGGAGGGCTTCATCAACGAGACGGAGCGCCACATCGAAGTCGTTAACGAGTGGACCGCTTGTACCGACAAGGTCGCAGCGCTCATGCTCGACATGTTCGACGAGGAGAACCCGCTGTACATGATGGCCGACTCCGGCGCCCGTGGTTCTAAGACCCAGCTGCGTCAGCTCGGCGGCATGCGTGGCCTGATGGCAGATATGTCCGGCGAGACGATCGACCTTCCCATTAAGGCGAACTTCCGCGAGGGCCTGCTGCCGCTCGAGTACTTCATTTCGACCTACGGCGCCCGTAAGGGCCTGGTCGATACCGCATCCCACACCTCGGACTCTGGCTACCTGACCCGTCGTCTGGTCGACGTGGCCCAGGACGTCATCGTCCGCGAGGAGGACTGCGGTACGCACGAGGGCGTCACCTACAACCTCATCATTCCCGGCACCACCGACCTCAACACCGATCTTGTCGGCCGTTGCTTTATTGAGGACGTCGTGGCTCCCGATGGCACCGTGCTCTTTGAGCAGGACGGCTATATCGAGAAGGTCGCCGACATCCAGAAGATGGTCGATGCGGGCCTTAAGAAGGTCAAGCTTCGCGCGCTGCTCACCTGCCGCTCCAAGTACGGCGTGTGCCAGAAGTGCTACGGCTGGGATCTTTCCACCCGTCGTCCGGTCGCCATCGGTACCGCAGTCGGCATTATTGCCGCCCAGTCCATCGGCGAGCCCGGTACGCAGCTTACGATGCGTACCATTCACTCCGGCGGCGTCGCTGGCGTCGACGATATTACACAGGGCCTGCCTACGGTCAGCCGTATGTTCGACATCGTCGGCAACGTCAACGAGAAGATCCTGGGTCGCGAGGCCGAGCTGGCTCCGTACTCCGGCCACCTCTCGATTAAGCCCGAGAAGTCCGAGTACGTGCTGACGCTCACCGACTCCGAGGATCACACCCGTGTCCTCGACGAGCGTCGCGTCCCCGCTTCGGTGCGCTTTATGCCCGAGATCGAGGACGGCTGCGAGGTTCGCGCCGGCGACCAGATCACCAAGGGCTTCGTCAACTTCCGCAACCTGCGCAAGCTGACCGACATCGAGTCGACGATGCACACCTTCGTCGAGAGCGTCAAGGACGTCTACACCAGCCAGGGCGTCGACCTGAACGACAAGCACATCGAGGTGCTCGCACGTCAGATGCTGCGTCGCGTTCAGATCACCAACCCCGGCGACTCCAAGTACCTGCTTGGTCAGTACGTCGACCGCTACGAGTTCGCCGACGAGGTCGAGCGCGTTGCCCGTCTGGGCGGTCAGGCTCCCGTGGCTGAGCCCGTCATCTTGGGTACGCTCAAGGTTGCGTCTAACATCGACTCCTGGCTGTCGAGCGCTTCGTTCATCCGTACCGCCGGCGTCCTTACCGAGGCTGCTATTGAGGGCAAGGTCGACCACCTGCTCGACCTTAAGTCCAACGTCATCGTCGGTAAGAAGATCCCGGCTGGTACCGGCCTCAAGCCGTACGCTAACGCCAAGCTGACGTATCGCACGGCCGACGGCTACGTGGACATCGATGGTCCGGCTTCGCCCAACGCCAAGTCGCTGCCCGAGTGGGCTCCCGTGGAGCTCAAGGACCTGGACGAGCGGCTCCCACAGCAGCTCGACTGGGCCGGCTACGACGAGTTTGGCGGTGCTGACGGCTCGTTCACCCGCAACGGCCACACCATCTCCGCCGAGAAGGCTCGCCTGTACCTGTTCGACGACCTGGGTGTGTCGCAGCGCTGGACCAACAAGTTCAGCGAGGTCGGCATCGAGACGGTCGGCGACCTGGTTGGCAAGTCCGAGGAGGATCTGCTGCGCATCGATGGCATCGGTGCCAAGGCGATCGAGGAGCTCCGTGACGGCCTCGAGGCCCACGACCTGCTCTACATCCTCGAGAACAACGACGACGTTGCCGACGAGGAAGACCTCTCGCAGCTGCTGCAGATGGTCTTTAGCCCCGACGGTCCGGACGACATCCTGCTGGGCACCTCCGCTCCGACGCATCACGCCGATGCCGACGAGGAGCTCCTGGGCGCCCCGATCGACGACAAGAAGGCTCCCGCCAACGGTGCCATCAACGAGGACATGGCTTCCCTCGACGAGCTGCTCAACCAGCTCGTGGACACCGACGACGCCGAAGAGGCCAAGGACAACGACGGGGAGTAATTTCCCAGTACGTTAACCGCCCTTCCAAAGACCCGCTTCCCAACAGGGGAGCGGGTCTTTTTTGTTGAGGAACGTTGCCCTGACGAGCACGTAGGATTCCCGGTCCGGGCGGCATAGGGGTTAAGTTTGTCGCGAGTTCCGCACGAGCCGGAGGCCACTTAATGTGGCCTCCGTGCGAGCCAGGACTGTAGAGCAGCAAACTTAACCCCTGGGCCGCCCGTCCCGGGATCCGCCCTCGCGCACAGGAGGGGATTCCTTTTGTGTAGGCTTTGCGGAAATGTGGCTATTTTAGGATACGCCAGGAGGCGTGGTCTGTTGACGACACAGCTAACGGCACGTATCCTATCGAACTGCGTGTTTCGTAGGGGGATGCTGACCCCTCGATTCAAGCCGTTGCACTTTACAGAAAGCTGGAATCATTCGAGAAGGAGTACGCTTTGCCTACTATTAACCAGCTGGTTCGCCAGGGCCGTCGTTCCGCGCCCAAGAAGTCCAAGAACGCTGCTCTGCAGCACAACTCCCAGAAGCGCGGCGTGTGCACCCGCGTCTTCACCACGAGCCCCAAGAAGCCGAACTCGGCTCTTCGTAAGGTTGCCCGTGTTCGCCTCGTCAACGGCATCGAAGTTACTGCTTACATCCCGGGTGAGGGCCACAACCTGCAGGAGCACTCCATCGTGCTCGTCCGCGGCGGTCGTGTTCGTGACCTCCCTGGTGTCCGTTATCACGTCATCCGTGGCGCCTACGATGCTGCTCCGGTCCAGAACCGTATGCAGGCCCGTTCCAAGTACGGTGCTAAGCGCCCCAAGGCCAAATAAGCCAGATAACGTTTTGATTCTTTCGCCGTGTGCCGCCTAAGCGCCGCACGGTAGACACTTAAGGAGATTTCACATGCCGCGTCGTGCAGCAGCTAATCGTCGTGAGGTTCAGCCTGACGCCGTTTACAACAACCGCCTGGTGACTCAGCTCATCAACAAGGTCCTTCTTGACGGCAAGAAGGCCACCGCTGAGCGCATCGTTTACACCGCTTTCGAGATCGTTGCCGAGAAGTCCGAGGGTGGCGATGCTCTCGCTACCTTCAAGAAGGCTATGGACAACGTCAAGCCCACGCTCGAGGTTAAGCCCAAGCGTGTCGGTGGCGCTACCTATCAGGTCCCGATGGAGGTCAACTCCCGTCGTTCCACCGCTCTGGGCATCCGCTGGATCGTCAACTTTTCCCGCGCTCGCAAGGAGAAGACCATGGCTGAGCGTCTCGCAAACGAGATTTTGGACGCTTCCAACGGCCTGGGCGCTTCCGTCAAGAAGCGTGAGGACGTCTTCAAGATGGCCGAGGCCAACCGCGCGTTCTCTCACTATCGTTGGTAAGTTAAGGTAAGGAACTAACATGGCTAAGGCTAAGCACAAGCTTTCCGATACCCGTAACATCGGCATCATGGCCCACATCGATGCCGGTAAGACCACCACGACCGAGCGTATTCTTTACTACACCGGTAAGACCCACAAGATCGGTGAGGTCCATGAGGGCGCTGCCACCATGGACTGGATGGTTCAGGAGCAGGAGCGCGGCGTAACCATTACCTCCGCTGCTACCACGTGCTTCTGGAACAAGGACGGTAAGGACTACCGCATCCAGATCATCGACACCCCGGGCCACGTTGACTTCACCGCCGAGGTCGAGCGCTGCCTGCGCGTCCTCGATGGCGCTGTCGCCGTCTTCGACGCCGTTGCCGGCGTCCAGCCCCAGTCTGAGACCGTTTGGCGTCAGGCTTCTACCTTCAACGTTCCCCGCATCGCCTTCATCAACAAGTATGACCGCGTGGGCGCTGACTTCTTCAACGCTATCGAGACCATGAAGGATCGTCTCGACGCCAACGCCGTGGCCGCTCAGGTCCCGATGGGCGCCGAGGACAACTTCTGGGGCGTCATCGACCTGGTCACCATGACTGCATGGGACTTCAAGGCCGACGAGAAGGGCATGACCTACCCCGAGCCGATGGACGAGATCCCGGCTGAGTTCGCCGACATCGCTGCCACCAAGCGCGAGGAGCTCCTCGACGCCGCTGCCAGCTTTGACGACGAGCTCATGGAGAAGATTCTCATGGAGGAGGACTTCACCGTCGAGGAGCTCAAGGCTGCTCTGCGCAAGGGCGTTCTGGCCAACGAGCTCAACCTCGTCTTTGTGGGCTCCGCCTACAAGAACAAGGGCGTTCAGGAGCTGCTCGACGCTGTCGTCGACTACCTGCCCAGCCCCCTCGACGTTGAGGCCGTCACCGGTACCGATCCGGAAACCGGCGAGGAGATCGTGCGTCATCCCTCCTTCGACGAGCCCTTCTCCGGCCTGGTCTTCAAGATCATGACCGACCCGTTCGTCGGTAAGCTCACCTACGTCCGCGTTTATTCCGGTCGCGCCGAGTCCGGCTCCTACGTGGTCAACGCCTCCAACGGTCAGCGCGAGCGCCTCGGCCGCATCCTCGAGATGAACGCCGCCGAGCGTATCGACCGTGACGACGCTTGCGCCGGTGACATCGTCGCCTGCGTTGGCTTCAAGAACTCCACCACCGGTGACACCCTGTGCGCCGAGGGCAAGGAGATCGTCCTCGAGAAGATCGAGTTCGCTAAGCCCGTTATCGACGTTGCTATCGAGCCCAAGACCAAGGCCGAGCAGGACAAGATGTCCCTGGCTCTGACCAAGCTCGCCGAGGAGGACCCGACCTTCACGGTGTCCACCAACCACGAGACCGGCCAGACCATCATCGCCGGCATGGGCGAGCTGCACCTCGAGATCATCGTTGACCGTCTGCTCCGTGAGTTCAAGGTTGACGCTAACGTCGGTAAGCCCCAGGTTGCCTACCGCGAGACCGCTGGTCACGATGTCGAGAGGGCTGAGGGCAAGTTCGTCCGTCAGTCCGGCGGTCGCGGTCAGTACGGCCACGCCGTCATCAAGCTCGAGAAGATGGAGGAGGGCTTCGGCTACGAGTTCGTCAACGCTATCGTCGGCGGCGTCGTGCCCAAGGAGTACATCCCGTCCATCGACAAGGGCATCCAGGAGGCCCTGAACACCGGTGTTATCGCCGGCTTCCCGGTCCTCGACGTTAAGGTCACCCTGTTCGACGGTTCTTACCACGAGGTCGACTCCTCCGAGGCCGCCTTCAAGATCGCCGGTTCCATGGCTATCAAGGACGCCCTCAAGAAGTCCGATCCGCAGCTGCTCGAGCCGATCATGGCTGTCGAGGTCGAGACCCCCGAGCAGTACATGGGCGACGTTATGGGCAACCTCTCCGGTCGCCGCGGCAAGATCGAGGGCATGGAGGATCGCAAGAACACCAAGCTCATCCGTGCCAAGGTGCCGCTGGGCGAGATGTTCGGTTACGCTACCGACCTTCGCTCCCAGACCCAGGGCCGTGCATCCTACACGATGCAGTTCGACTCTTATGAGCCTGCGCCCAAGTCCATCGTGGACGAGGTCATGAGCAAGAACGCCTAAGTTCGAGCTCCCTGTTACGTAATCCGCGAGAACATCTCTCGCACTCTTTGGAGGTTTAAGTTGGCTACCCAGAAGATCCGCATTCGCCTCAAGGGCTATGATCACGAGGTCGTCGATCAGTCCGCGAAGCTCATTGTCGAGACCGCTCAGAAGACCGGCGCTCGCGTTTCCGGTCCTGTCCCCCTGCCCACCGAGCGCAACCTGTACACGGTTATCCGCTCGCCGCACAAGGACAAGGACTCCCGCGAGCAGTTCGAGATGCGCACCCACAAGCGCCTCATCGACATCCTCGACCCCACCTCGGGCACCGTTGATTCGCTCATGCGTCTCGACCTCCCCGCTGGCGTCGACATCGACATCAAGCTCTAAGCTTTTTGCTCGATAGTGCGATTTGTAAGGCCGCAGCCCTAAGGGTTGCGGCCTTTTTTGTATCGATGGGGTAAAGGGTCTACACTACTGAGCTATTCGACAAACGGGTGTATGAGTAAAACTGTTGGGGGCAGATATAGATGGTCGAGTGGATCGTTCGTCGTGCGCAGGGCGACCGTGCGCGCGTGGGCACGTTGGCGGGCGTGGTGTGTATTCTCGCTAATGTGGCACTATGCGCTGCGAAGGGTGCAATTGGCGTGCTGTCGGGATCAGTTTCGATTGTGGCGGACGCCATGAACAACCTGTCCGATGCCAGCTCAAACATCGTGAGCGTGCTTGGCTTTAAGCTGGCGGGCAAGCCGGCAGACCCCGAGCACCCTTACGGCCATGGCCGCTACGAGTATCTCTCGGGTCTGGTCGTGGCGGCGCTCGTGCTGCTCATCGGCCTCGAACTGGTGAAGTCCTCGTTCGAGCGCATCGTCCACCCCGAACCCGTCGAGTTCTCGCTTGCCCTGGTGGCAGTCTTGGCGCTTTCGATGGTTGTTAAACTGTGGATGGCGGCTCTCAACCAAAAGCTCGGTGACCGTATTGAGTCTGAGACGCTGCATGCGACCGCGCAGGATTCCAAGAACGATGTCCTTGCCACAGGCGCCGTGTTAGCGTGCGCAATTGTTTCGCAGGTGACGCATATCAATCTTGATGCTTGGGTCGGCCTTGCCGTTGGCGCCTATATTGGCTGGAGCGGTTTTGAACTCATCCAGGATACGGTGAGCCCGCTTTTGGGTCAGGCGCCCGATCCCAAGCTGGTCGAACATATTCGTGGCAAGATCATGAGCTACCCTGGCGTTTTGGGCGTTCATGACCTAATGGTTCACGACTACGGCCCGGGCAGGAAGTTCGCAAGCGCTCACGCCGAGATGGCGGCCGAGGCCAGCCCGCTGGAAAGTCATGACACGCTCGACAACATTGAACAGGCATTTAGGGACGAAGACGACATGATTGTCACGCTTCACTACGATCCCATCGTGACCGATGACCCCAAGGTGGCGAGCATGCGCTTGCGCATTCACGCCATGGCCCAACAGATCGATAGCCGCCTTTCGATTCATGACCTGCGCTGTGTGCCGGGTCCTACGCACACCAACGTGATCTTTGACTGCGTGCGTCCCTCGGATTTGGGCATGGGGTCCGATGAGCTCAAGCACGCGTTGGCCCAGAGGGTCGAATCGGAATATCCCAAGTCGATTGCCAAGATTACGATCGACGATGACTACGTAGGGCATACCCACGAGTAGGTCTGTGCCGGCAAAGCACGTTATACAGAAGGGGAGAATATGAAGAGGCTGTATCTGCTCCGCCACGGCCAGACGGAATTCAACGTAAAAAAGCTCGTCCAGGGTCGCTGTGATTCACCGCTTACCGATTTGGGCCGTCAACAGGCCCAAGCGGCAGCCGAATGGCTCAAAGCCCACGGCGTCGTCCCCGACAAAGTGGTCTCATCGCCTTTAGGCCGAGCTATGGACACGGCAAGTCTCGTCGCATGCGAGATCCTCGGTCCGGATGCTACTGTCGAGCCCTGCGAAGGCATCATCGAGCGCGGCTATGGGACCTTCGAGGAAGGCCCGCACGACGCATTGCCTACCGACGTTTGGGATCCGGGCGAGGATTTGGTCCCCTTCGGAGGAGAAGGAAGCCGCGCGCTACAAGAACGCATGGTAGACACCCTCACCAATCTCATGGGCGCCGAGGGCATCGAAACCCTTCTAGCAGTAAGCCACGGCAGCGCCAGCCGCCAATTCATCAAGGCTGCAGCTCCAGAGGGTTTCGAGCTCCCAGCAAAACTCCCCAACTGCGCCATTATGATCTTCGATTTCGACGATGCGCGAGAAGAGAACGATACGCCCCAATGCAAGTTCACCTTGCAGCAAATTGTGGATCCCCAACAAAGTCATTAGCTGAGCGAGCAAGGTTTAGCAGACATCAACGTGTCGTTCCCAGTGTGCGGCGGAGGGGGCGGGCCTGAGACATATTAAGGTTGTCGCGAGTTCCGCACGAACAGGAGAGCACTTAATGTGCTCTCCGTCGTGAGCAGGACTGTAGAGCAGCAACCTTAATAAGTCTCAGGCCCGCCCCCTCCGCCGCACACTGGGAACGTGCCACGCACTTTACCTGCGTAAACAATGTGAGTGAAATATGAATCTCGATGGATACGCCCGCAGCCGTGTATACTAAACAGCTGTGTGAAACCAGGGGAGTATTCTGGCTGGACAAAATGCCTGCTTAATAGGGTTGTCAGGTAGTTCGGACGCAATACAAGGCTGGGGAGCACGTCGTGTAAGTAGTGGTCCTCTAGGGGCGTACGCTCGGTGGTGTACGCATTGTCCCAAGACCACGCGAGAGTTGGGATCATATCTTGATCAGCATGATTCTCGGCCGCAAGATTGGCATGACCCAGGTTTGGGACGAGAACGACAACGTCGTTCCCGTCACGGTCATCCAGGCTGGCCCCTGCGCTGTCTCGCAGGTTAAAACTCAGGCAACCGACGGCTACGACGCCGTCCAGATCGGTTTCGGCGACATCAAGGCCAAGAACGTGAACAAGCCCATGGCTGGTCACTTCGCCAAGGCCGGCGTCGAGCCTGTCCGCTTCCTTCGTGAGGTCCGCGTCGAGAACGGCGAGGAGCACAAGGTCGGCGAGGTCGTCACCGTCGCTGATTTCGCTGATGTCGAGAAGGTCGACGTCATCGGTACCTCCAAGGGTAAGGGCTTCCAGGGTCGCATCAAGCGCTGGGGTCAGCGCCGCGGTCCTATGACGCATGGTTCTCACTTCCAGCGTCACCCCGGTTCTATCGGTCAGTGCGCCTATCCTGCGCGCGTCCTCAAGGGCGTCAAGATGGCCGGCCACATGGGTAACGAGCGCGTTACCGTCAAGAACCTTTCCGTTGTCCGCATCGATGCCGAGCAGAACCTCATCTTGGTCAAGGGCGCTGTCCCGGGTGCCAAGAATGGTCTCGTCGCCATCCGTATGGCCTAAGGGCCCAGCCCATTTAGCCCAGCGTCATACCAAGGAGAACACTTAAATGGCAAAGTTTGAAGTAAAGAACAGCGAGGGCAAGAAGGTCGCCGAGGCCGAGCTCGCCGCTGAGGTGTACGGCATCGAGCCGAACATCCACGTTATGCACCACATCGTCAAGTGCCAGATGGCCTCTTGGCGTCAGGGCACCCAGTCCGCTAAGGGCCGCTCTGAGGTTTCCGGTGGCGGCAAGAAGCCTTGGCGTCAGAAGGGCACCGGTCGTGCCCGCCAGGGTTCCATCCGTGCTGCCCAGTGGCGTCACGGTGGCGTTGTCTTCGCCCCCAAGCCCCGTTCCTACGCTAAGCGTATGAACAACAAGGAGGTCAAGCTGGCTATGCGCTCTGCGCTGTCCGCCAAGCTGGCCGATGGCGAGCTCGTGCTCGTCGACGACTACGGCTTCGAGAAGCCTTCCACCAAGGCTGCCGTTGCCATGCTCAAGGCTCTTGGCCTTGAGGGCAAGCGTCTGACCATCATCGTTCGCGATGAGGACGTCAACGCCTACCTGTCGTTCCGCAACATTCCCAAGACGTTCATCATCACTGCCGACGAGGCCAACACCTATGATCTCGTCAACAACAACGCTGTGCTGATGCCCGCCGACATCGCCGCTCACTTCGGGGAGGTGCTTGCATAAATGACCGCCCACGAGATCATCATCCGTCCGATCGTGTCCGAGCGTTCCTTCTCCGGCATGGAGCAGAACAAGTACACGTTCGAGGTCGCCAAGGATGCTAACAAGTATCAGATCAAGGACGCTGTCGAGGAGATCTTCGGCGTCAAGGTCGTTCGCGTGAACACCCTGACGGTCAAGCCCAAGACCAAGCGCGTGCGCTATGTCGCCGGCAAGACCCGTTCTTGGAAGAAGGCCATCGTTACGCTGGCCGAGGGCGACACCATCGAGGTCTTTGGCAACCAGGCCTAAGACTCGCTGCTGTTGAGTGAGCTCATGCCTCCCAAATAGGGGAGGCGAGAGCTCAAGGTTTTGGGCGTATAAAATGGACACGCCCGGAACCGTGTATACGTCCGGTGTCATCGCACCCGAGGCAGAACCTCGAATCCCTGTCTGCGATGGCTAACGGATACCTATTGAAAGGGATTGTAATGGCTGTAAAGCACCTTAAGCCGACCTCCGCTGGTAGGCGTTGGCAGACGATCTCCGACTTCTCCGAGATCACCTGCACCAAGCCCGAGAAGTCTCTTCTCGAGCCCCTGCCCAAGAAGGCCGGTCGTAACAACAACGGCCGCATCACCACCCGCCACCAGGGCGGCGGCGTGAAGCGTCGTTACCGCGTGATCGACTTCAAGCGCAACAAGGACGGCGTGCCCGCCAAGGTTGCCACGATCGAGTACGATCCGAACCGTTCCGCTCGCATCGCTCTGCTGCACTATGCTGACGGTGAGAAGCGCTACATCCTGGCCCCCAAGGGCCTCGAGGTCGGTCAGACCGTCATGTCCGGTTCTGACGCCGACATCAAGCCGGGCAACGCTCTGCCCCTCGCCGACATCCCCGTCGGTACGCTCATCCACGCCGTCGAGTTCCAGCCGGGCAAGGGCGCCGCTATCGCCCGTTCCGCCGGTAACTCCTGCCAGCTGATGGGTAAGGAGGGCAAGTACGCCATCGTCCGTATGCCTTCCTCCGAGATGCGCCGCATCCTCGTTACCTGCCGCGCCACCGTCGGTGAGGTCGGCAACGCTGATCACGCCAACATCGTCATCGGCAAGGCCGGCCGTAAGCGTCACATGAACGTGCGCCCGACCGTCCGCGGTACCGTTATGAACCCTGTCGACCACCCGCACGGCGGTGGCGAGGGCAAGAACCACACCTCTGGTCGTCCCTCTGTTACCCCCTGGGGTAAGCCGACGAAGGGCCTTCGTACGCGCAAGAAGAAGAAGGTCTCGAACCAGCACATCATTCGTCGCCGTAAGAAGTAATTTCGGATACCGAGTTTTAGGAGAAAGCACTTATGAGCAGAAGTCTCAAAAAGGGCCCGTTCGTGGAGACTCGCCTTCTCTCGCGTATCACCGCGATGAACGAGGCTGGCAAGAAGGACGTCGTGAAGACCTGGTCCCGCGCGTCCACCATCTTCCCCGAGATGGTTGGTCACACCATCGCCGTCCACGACGGCCGCAAGCATGTGCCCGTGTATGTTACCGAGTCCATGGTTGGTCACAAGCTCGGCGAGTTTGCGCCGACTCGTACGTTCCGTGGCCACAAGGCCAAATAGGGGGTTAACCGTAAATGGCAACTAAGTCTATTGAAACTGAGGCCACCGAGGTTCGCGCCGTCGCTAAGTACGTGCGTGTTTCCCCCAGCAAGGCCCGCCTGGTGGTCGATCTGATCCGCCGCAAGCCTGTCGCTCAGGCCTTCGACATCCTCCACTTCTGCGACCGCGCCGTCGCCGTGGATGTCGAGAAGGTTCTCCGTTCCGCCGTTGCGAACGCCGAGAACAACAACGGTCTGCGTGCCGACAACCTGGTTGTCGCTGCTGCCTATGTTGACGAGGGTCCGACGCTTAAGCGCATCCGTCCCCGCGCCAAGGGTTCCGCTTCTCGCATTCTGAAGCGTACTTCCCACATCACCGTCGTCGTTGCTCCTCGAAAGGAGGCGTAAAGCTGTATGGGTCAGAAAGTCTACCCCACCGGCTTCCGTCTTGGCATCACCGAGAACTGGCGCTCCCGCTGGTTCGCAGAGAAGGATTACGCTAAGACCCTCGGTAACGATCTCGAGATCCGCAAGTACCTCGAGAAGCGTCTCTCCCGCGCAGCTGTCTCCCGCGTCGAGATCGAGCGCGCTGGCGACAAGGTGAAGGTCATCATCTTCACCGCTCGCCCCGGCGTTGTTATCGGTAAGAAGGGTGCCGAGATCGATACCCTCCGCACCGAGCTCGAGAAGGTCGCTGGCGTCTCCAAGGGCCAGCTCTCCGTCGACGTTGTCGAGATCAAGCGCCCCGAGCTCGACGCCAACCTCGTTGCTCAGTCTATCGCTGAGCAGCTCGAGGGCCGCGTTGCCTTCCGTCGCGCCATGCGCAAGGCTGTCCAGTCCGCCCGCAAGGCCGGCGCCAAGGGCATCCGTATCCAGTGCTCCGGTCGTCTCGGCGGTGCCGAGATGGGCCGTCGTGAGTGGTACCGTGAGGGTCGCGTGCCTCTGCACACCCTCCGTGCCAAGATCGACTACGGCACGGCTGTCGCCAGCACCACCATGGGTGCCTGCGGCGTGAAGGTCTGGATCTACCTGGGCGAGAAGCTCCCGGGCCAGCCTGTTCCCAACCCTGCACTCGAGGGCTCTTCCCGTCCTCGTCGTCGTAACTCCGAGAGGAGGGGTCAGTAGTGCTTGCCCCTAAGCGTATTCTTCACCGCAAGGTGCAGCGTGGCTCCATGAAGGGCCAGGCCAAGGGTAATACCGAGCTGCATTTCGGCGAGTTTGGTATCCAGGCTCTCGAGGCCCATTGGATCACCAACCGTCAGATCGAGGCCGCTCGTATTGCCATGACCCGCTACATGAAGCGTGGCGGTCGTGTCTACATCACGATCTTCCCCGATAAGCCCATCACTAAGAAGCCTGCCGAGACTCGCATGGGTTCTGGTAAGGGTAACCCCGAGGAGTGGGTGGCCGTCGTCAAGCCCGGCCGCATCATGTTCGAGGTCAAGGGCGTGCCCGAGGAGGTCGCTCGCGAGGCTCTGCGTCTGGCGCAGCACAAGCTCCCCATCAAGACCAAGATCGTCGCTAAGCCTGCCGCTACAGAGACGGCCGAGGAGGAGAACTAATGAAGCCCGCAGAGATTCGTGAGCTCTCGGACGCTCAGCTCGTTGAGAAGCTGAAGGAAATGCGCGCCGAGCTCTTTAACCTTCGTTTCCAGATGGCCACCAGCCAGCTGGACAACACCGCTCGCGTCAACACCGTGAAGAAGGACATCGCTCGCGTCCTCACGGAGCAGCGCGCCCGCGAGATCGCAGCGGAGAAGTCCGCTGTCGCCGAGTAGGACCTAAGGAGAGAATATGACTGATTCGCGTAACTCGCGTAAGGTCCGTACGGGTGTCGTTACCTCCGTCTCCGGTGCCAAGACCATCGTTGTCACCATCACCGAGCGCAAGCGTCACCCCAAGTACGGCAAGATGATGACCAGCTCCAAGAAGCTGCACGCTCACGACGAGGAGTGCACGGCTGGCGTGGGCGACACCGTCCGCGTTATGGAGACCCGTCCTATGTCCAAGATGAAGCGTTGGCGCCTCATCGAGGTCGTCGAGCGCGCTAAATAAGCAGTCGCTCTTACGACTTGTACGTTTCCGAAGATGTGCGTATGCCTGGCTTGCATACCACGGGCCGCATAAAGGCTGCGCACCTCTCTTCGGTTCTTAGTTCGGAGGAACATCTACCATGATTCAGATGCAAACCATGCTGAACGTCGCCGACAACTCCGGCGCTCGCAAGATTCGCTGCATCAAGGTGCTTGGCGGTTCCAAGCGTCGTTATGCAGGCATCGGCGATGTGTTCATCGGTGCTGTCCAGGAGGCTACCCCTGGCGCCAACGTCAAGAAGAAGGACGTTGTCCGTTGCGTCGTCGTTCGCACCGTTAAGGAGATCCGCCGCAAGGATGGCTCCTACATTCGCTTTGATGATAACGCCTGCGTTGTCATCAACAACGATGGTTCGCCCGTCGGCACCCGTATCTTCGGGCCCGTCGCTCGCGAGCTTCGTGACAAGAAGTACATGAAGATCGTCTCGCTCGCTCCCGAGACCCTGTAGTTAGGGGAGATATATGTATATCAAGAAGGGCGATAAGGTCCAGGTTCTCTCTGGTAAGGATCGCGGCAAGCAGGGCGTTGTCCTGCGTGCTCTCCCCGCCGAGAACAAGGTCGTTGTCGAGGGCGTTTCGGTCGTCAAGAAGGCCGTCAAGCCCAACGCTGCCAACCAGCAGGGCGGCATCGTTTCGCAGGAGGCTCCCATCGATGCCTCCAACGTCAATCTCGTTTGCCCCGAGTGCGGTAAGGTTACCCGCGTCGGTCACGAGAAGGACGGCAAGAACAAGCTGCGCGTCTGCAAGAAGTGCGGCCACAAGTTCTAAGCTGCCCGCAACATCTAAGTTGCTAGCAAAGGCCCGGATGCCACGGCACCCGGGCCTTTTTCTATCCCTACTCATTGGGGACAGACTTTAATGAGTGGCTACTCATCGGGTACTCATTGGGGACAGACTTAAATGAGTGGCCATACTCATTGGTGACAGACATAAATGACTAGTCGTTGGGGACGTTCTTAAACGGCTAGTTGATGGGGACAGTCTTGCCATAAAGCGTCGTACGGGAAACGCCCCCAGGTTTCGGCAGCCTGGGACAGTTCCTATGTGCCGACAGTTAGGGATGATCTTTTGATGTCTGATGCCCCTAGGGGGCAGAGTAAGACAGCCTGCTTTGCGTTTAGGGGTTTTGGCATTCCAACTTTTTATGCATCATAACGATCGTTGCATGCGTATTTACGCGCAGAGTCTTGCGCGATAATGCGCATAGCCGCGCAAATATCTGCTAATTATGGTTTAATAATAACCGATAAACAAATAAACACGCAAATACAAGCAAATGCGCGCAAATTTGTGCGAATATAAGGCTGTTGGAAATGAAGAACTTCCGATGACTCAGGAGGCACATGATGACAGATTCCAAACAGGCTCCGCTCGACGCCGAAGCCGCCGCTAAGGCGGCGTTTGCCTCGGTCCAAGATCAGCCGTTCCCTAACGACATCTTTACGGCTCCCGAGCTTCGTTGGGCCGTGATCGGATGCGGCGTTATCGCCAACCAGATGGCCCAGTCTCTCGCCCTTGCCGGCCGCAAGCTTGCGGGCGTCGCCAACCGTACGCTTTCCAAGGCCCAGGCTTTTGCCGAGCAGTATGGCGTCGAGAAGGTGTACGAGACGGTTGAGGACCTCTACGCCGATCCCGACATCGACGCCGTTTATATCACCACGCCGCATAACACGCATATCACCTACCTGCGCGCCGCTCTGGCAGCTGGCAAGCACGTGCTTTGCGAAAAGGCCATCACCCTCAACTCCGCCGAGCTCGACGAAGCGCGTGCCATTGCCGACGAGCATAACGTGGTCCTTATGGACGCCACCACGGTGCTCCACATGCCCTTGTATCGGGAGCTGCGCCGCCGCATGGATGCCGGCGAGTTTGGCCGCATGAACCTCGCTCAGCTCAACTTTGGCAGCTACAAGGAATACGGCGACCTGACCAACCGTTTCTACAATCGCAACCTTGCTGGCGGTGCCATGCTCGATATTGGCGTCTATGCCCTGTCCGTCATGCGCCTCTTTATGGCAAGCCAGCCTGTTGAGGTCGTTTCGCTCGGTAACACCTGTGAGACCGGCGTTGACGTTGCGGGCGGCATCGTCTGCCGTAATGTCGAGCAGCAGCTGGGCGTGGTGAGCCTTACACTTCACTCCAAGCAGCCCAAGCGCTCGGTCATCAGCTTCGATAAGTGCTACATCGAGGTCAACGAGTATCCCCGCGCCGATCACGCAACGATTGTATGGACTGCGGACGGTCATCGTGAGGAGGTCCACACCGGCACCGAGGCTTACGCCCTGTGCTACGAGATGGCCGACCTGGAGAAGGCCGTTGCCGGCGATGATTCGAAGCGCGCGCTTCTGGATTACGCTTCTGATGTTATGGAGCTTATGACCAAGCTCCGCGCCGACTGGGGAGTCGTGTACCCCGAGGAGGAGTAAGCGATGCTTGCGGAGGATAGGCTCAACGCGATCGTGTCGATGGTGCAGCAGGCCGGCTCGGTTACCGTGCAAGAACTTGCCGATACCCTGGGCGTAACGGCGTCTACCATTCGGCGCGACCTGCAGACGCTCGATCGAGCACACCGCATTGCCAAGGTCCACGGCGGAGCGACGAGTCTTGAGCGCGCGCACGTGACGCGCGACCTAACGCTCAATGAGCGCAGCGACCTCCATAACGACGATAAGGAGCGTATCTGCGCCCGTGCCGCGGCGCTGGTGGAGCCCGAGAGCTTTGTATACATCGACTCGGGCTCGACGACGCTCAAGCTCATCGAGCATCTTCCACACCTTGAAGATGTCACCTATGTGACCGATTCCGTGCTCCATGCTCAGCACCTCGCTTTGCGCGGCATGCGTACCGTGGTACTAGGCGGGGAGCTCAAGCCCGAGACCGAAGCACTCGTTGGCCCCGATGCCTTGGCAACCTTAGACCGCTACAACTTCAACTGTGGCTTTTGGGGTTCTAACGGCATTGCCGCCGAGCAGGGCTTCACGGCGCCCGATATCGAGGAAGCGCAAGTAAAGCGCATCTCGATGCGCCATACGGCCAAGCGCTTTGTAATCTCGGACGCCAGTAAATTTGGCATGGTGGCGCCTGTCAAGTTCGCAGATTTTCGCGACGCAACGATTATTACCGCGGGCGAGGTGCCCGCCAAGTATCGGGCAATGGACAACGTCATCACGGTCTAGCGACGGGACAAGGCCAAAACCATCACAAAGGTGCCTGTCCCCATTGTGGTGGTTAGTAGCGAAAACCGAGCAGTTTTCTCAATAGAAAAGCGGCAACGTCCATCACAGGCGTTGCCGCTTTCGTTGTCCGCCGGTTTGTCTAAGTCTGTAACAACTGGACCGTTAAAAGTGGGTTAGATGTTACAGAATGAGATACTTCCGAACCGCGCCATCCCTTTGTCTCAATCTGTAACATCTGGGACCGATTTTGCCGAGTTATTGTTACAGATCGAGATTTTCCCTTGAGGGGGATTTGAATGTCTCGATCTGTAACAGATAGACCGGAAAACGGGTTCCAACTGTTACAGATCGAGATGTTTTGGGGCCGCGGCTGAGCCATCGTGGCGACTTGACGTTTGCCCAGATAAAACCTGCCAAAATAAACCTGTCCCCTTTTTGGCAGGTTTTAGGGCTCCCAGGGGCAGGGGGCTTCGATGTGGATGCGCTCGCCGGTTACGGGATGCGTGAAGGATACGCTGTGGGCGTGGAGCATGAGGCCACAGGGGCGCGGCGTTCCGTACAGGTCGTCGCCAACCAGGGGATGATGCTCGCTTGCCAGGTGCACGCGGATCTGGTGTTTGCGGCCGGTGAGCAGCTCAACATCGATATACGAACGGGTGGGCAGGCCTCGACGGCTCTTAAGGCGCTTGAGCACCTTGACGTGCGTCTGCGACGGCTTGCCGCTGGTGCCGACGCGCATCTTGCGGCTATCGTGGCGGTCGCGGGCGATGGGCTTGTCGATGAGCTTTTCGTTCCAGTCGATCTTGCCCTCGGCGAGCGCCAGATAGTGCTTTTCGAAGGCGTGGTCGATGACCATCTGGTCAAAGGCGGGCTGCGTCTGCTTGTCGAGCGAGAACAGCACCACGCCGGTGGTGTCGCGGTCCAAGCGGTTGAGCGGCTGCATGTCGGTCGCGGCAAAGCCGTCGCCCATCGCCAGCAAAAGGTCGCTGGCATAGTCGGTAAGCGTGCGCTCGCCGGTGCCGTCGCCGTGGACGATCATGCCGGCGGGCTTATCGATGGCCATGAGCCAGGCGTCGCAGTAGAGGACTTGAGGTTCTTCGTTCACGTGTAAGCCTTTCGGTTAGCTAATTCCCACAAACATGCAGCCCGAAGTGGCGCCGCGCAGGCGGGTGGCGGGCTTACGGCCGGCCTGCGCGGCCTCGACGGCGCGACGGACGCGTGCGACGGCGCGGCCAATCTCATCGGCCTCGAGCAGGGTTCCGTCGACCATGAGACGGCGCACGCCGGCGTCGAGCAGCTGTGGAACCTGCGGTGTGAGGTCGATGGGGTAGGCGTCGTACAGGCGCGAGCGGCCGTGGATGTCGGTACGCACCGGCATGACCTTTCCGTCGATATTCTTGAGCGACAGCTTGCGGGCGCGCAGACGGCAGTGGGCGCAATCGTGGATGCAGCCATTGGCCACCTGCAGGATGCAGTGCTCGCTCGTCATAACGCGCGGGCGGCCGAAAACGGTGATGCCCAGGGCCGCGGGCGCGGAGGTACCAAGCGAGATGATCTCGTCGAGCGTGATCTCGGGCGAGAGCCAAAACGCCCCGGCTCCGCGCTCGGCGAGTGCCTCCATGCAAGGCGTGTTGTGCACGGGCAGGCAAGAGCGAATCTCGGCCGTGGCACCAACCTGGGCGGCCAGGGCAAGCTCAGAGATGTTGCCAATAGCGACCGTGGCACCGGCAACGACCCACGGGTCGACGCGCGCGTGGTCGACGGCGCGGCAGACCTCATCGAGCACGGGAACAATACCCTGCTCAAACGCATCGGCGGGGGAGAGCTCGGCCGCATCGAGCGCGTCGGTGGTCATGTAGATGCGCGCGGCTCCCTCCGCGCGCGCTGCCTCGGCGGCCTCGAGCGAGGTGACGGTGGCGCAGATCTGAGGCTCATCGCGGTAGTGCTCGGGCGCGGGGCGGGAATCACTGGTGACAATCGCCGGCAGCTCGAGCGTGTGGGCGCGCTCCTCGTAAGGCGCCAAAATGGCCTCCTCGAGCGCCTTGCAAGCGGCGGCGCGAACCTTGTGCACAGCGGAGAAGCCCATGCCACAGCCCTCATCGAGCGCCACGTCAAAGCTCGCGGCCTCAAAGGGCGAGGAACCCATGCGGCCCACATGCTCCACCAGATCGGATGCCTCGACGGCGCGGGTCTTGGCGGCCTCGACGGTAAAGCCGGTGGCGGTGGCGGTGAGCGTGGGGTCGTCGCAGCAGGTGAGCGTGACGGTAAACGGCTCGCCCAGACGCGCCGCGACGGACACGTCTACGGCGCGGCGGCGTAGCACGTTGCGCTTGAGCGCAGCGCCGGCAGCGTCAATGGCGCGCTGACTGCGAATCACACGCACGCGGCAGCCCTCGGGCATACTACGGGGCACGCGGCACTCGATGATGTCGCCGGCGGCGGCATCATCGATAGCGATGGTGGTCAGGAATTGGTCGAGCTCATCGTCGTGACGAAGCTCCAACAGGTCGCCCTTGCCCACGGGCTCAAACAGCTCAATGCGGGCGATGGCGGCGCGGCGACGACGGTCGTCGGGTTTGAGCCCGCGCACGTCGCGGTTGGCCAGACGGCTGCCCAGCACCGTGCCCACAATCTGGCCGCGGTTGTTGGAGCGCTCGTAACTCATCATCTCGTCGCCCGAGGTGCCGTCCTGATAGGCGTGCGTAAAGTCGCGGTTAAAGCAGCGCTTGAGTTGGCGCTGGCGAGCGGCGTCCTCGTCCTTATCTACGACGGCCCCGGCCAGCATGTCATCGATCTGATGACGATACACATCGACGATGGAGTACACGTAATCGGGCGCCTTCATACGGCCCTCGAGCTTGAGCGATGCGGCGCCGGCGTCATACAGGCGGCGAACAAGCTGTGAAGTGTTGGTGTCGCGCGGGCATAGCGCGCGCTCGCGACCGGCGGGGGAGAGCGTGCGGCCGTTCTCGTCGATCAGCTCGTAGGGCAGACGGCAGGGCTGAGCGCACATGCCGCGGTTGGCCGAGCGCCCCGCCATGGCAAAGCTCGAGAGCAGGCACAGGCCCGAGTAGCAAAAGCAGATGGCGCCGTGGCTAAAGACCTCCAGGTCAACGTCGGGCGCGGCGTCGTGGATGGCGGCGATCTCGTCGATGGAAAGCTCGCGCGAGAGGGTCACGCGG
Organism: Collinsella sp. LCP21S3_A3; assembly: GCF_052118905.1. Classification (NCBI taxonomy): domain Bacteria; kingdom Bacillati; phylum Actinomycetota; class Coriobacteriia; order Coriobacteriales; family Coriobacteriaceae; genus Collinsella; species Collinsella sp. LCP21S3_A3. The sequence continues at coordinate 37,001 of NZ_JBQKGH010000005.1, forward strand.
TCGGCGCCCTGCTCGCGGCACCAGATGGTTCCACGGTCATCGTGGATGTTCGCTTGGGTCGAGATATGGGTCTCGATGCCGGGCATGGTGCGCTTGACCTCAAAGAACAGGCCCCAGTCCTGGATAATGAAGGCGTCGGCGCCCAGCGTGGAGCAGCGGTGGATGAGCTGCAGTGCATCGCTCATCTCGGACTGCTTGATGACGATGTTGACCGTGACGTAGACGCGCGAGCCGGCCAGGTGCGCGGCGCGGCAGGCCTGCTCAAAGGCCTTATCGGTAAAGTTGGTGGCCTTGCGGCGGGCGTTGAAGCTGCCCATGCCGCAGTAGATGGCGTCTGCCCCGGCGGCGAGCGCGGCGGCAAAGGGCTCCGGGCCTCCGGCGGGGGCCAGAAGCTCGGGCCTGCGGTTGGTGGTTCGGCTGGCGGTTGCGGTCATATCCTGCCTTTCAAAATGCTCAGATACTCAAAAGTATAGTGGCGCCGTCGCGATGGGCGATGCCCGCAGCCTAAGCAGGACAAAGTCTTCAGTAGCCTGGGCTGGCTGACCCCGTGGAGAACCGTTCAGCGGTTCGGGGAAACCGTTGGGCGATAAAATATTATCGCAATCTGATAATTATCTTGCATCTGGCAAAATCATCCCCTACTATCCCAATCAAGCGCGGTGTTCAGACCGAACTGTGCCTCCCGGTGCGAACGCCGCGCTCACGCTCTCTATTTGATCGTAAGGAGAAAAACATGAGCAAGACCGTCGTGTCTTCCGATAACGCGCCCGCAGCCATCGGCCCGTATTCTCCCGGTATCCAGACCGGCAACATGGTGTTCCTGTCCGGCCAGCTGGGCATCGATCCCGCGACCGGTAAGCTGCCCGAGGGCATCGAGGCCCAGGCCAAGCAGTCCCTCGCCAACGTCGAGGCCCTGCTGACCGCTGCCGGCGCTACGTTTGCCGATGTCGTCAAGACCACGGTCTACCTGGCTGACATCGCCGACTTTGCCGCCGTGAACGAGATTTATGCCTCCAAGTTTGAGGCCCCGTTCCCCGCGCGCAGCGCTTTCCAGGTTGCCGCTCTTCCGGCTGGCGGTCTGGTCGAGATCGAGGTCGTCGCCGCTCTCTAAGGCGTTGGCAACAACTAAACATGACATGCAAAAAGACCCTGCAGCGCGTGTGAGCTGCAGGGTCTTTTGTCACGTGACGGATCGCTTGCGGAGCCACCAAGGGCAGTCTTTTTGGGACGGGGCCATTTTAGCTACCCCTATATGCAGGATTGATTTTACTTGCGGCTCATCGAAATCGTGGGCAGAGGGAGGGTAGCTAAAATAGCCCCGTCCCAAAAAGACTGCCCGCGCTCCATTTTGCTCGTTAGCCCTCCTTGCGGACTTTTTGCAGGTAGCGGTAGACGCTGGGCTCCGAGATGCCCAGTGCGGTGGCAGCGCAGGCAACAGCGCCCTTGAGCATAAATACGCCGTTGCCGTTAAGGTGGCGAATAACGTCCACGCGATCGGCCTGCCCAAGCGAGGCGACATCCTGGCCGCGGCTTTCGAGCAATTCGGAAATGCTGTGGTCGATGAGCTCCTGTGTAGACTCCGAAAGAATTTCGACCTCGATAGACGCGGGCTCCGCCTGCCTTGGTGCAGCGTCGAAGCAGGCCATGAGCTGCTGAGCCATGGCGTTGATGGAGCGTACCGTGGAAAGATCGGTGTTGACGCAGAGCATGCCGACGATCTCGTTATCCTCGCGAATAAAGTACGTTGCGGATTCCAACGCCTTGCCACCAGCACCGCGCCCCTCGTAGCCCGTAATAAACGGCAGGTCGCGATACTTGGGATCGTGCATGATCTTGAGTGCCAGATCGGTGGCGGGACCGCCGACCTTGCGGCCGCTCACGATGCCGTTGCGGATATCGACGATGGCGTGGTCGGGATCCGAGAAATCGTGCAGCACGATTTCGCTGTTTTTGCCGAGTATCTGCTCCAGGAAATCGACCATCGGCAAAAAGCGACGTACAGTCTCGTTCACGGGCAACTCCTTTGGATGAAATCGGAAGTTTCATAACAATTTTTTCTCATGGTAACACGGTGTCTATTGACTCGTATATTCGCAGGTACATTGCGTAATACAGACGAACGGTAGGATTTTGGCGGTAAGCGGTCGACCAAAAGAAAAGTTAGATGTTATTTTGACCAGACACTTTCCTGACCTGCGGAAATGCGTTGTCTCAGCTGAAAAATAGTCTGATAACAAAAAATTATTATTGAGAATGAGAAAGAGCACCGACATCATTCAGGTGGCGCTCATTCTTTCGGCAATCGACACGGCCCTTCAGGCCTTCGCTCCTTTCCGTCGCATCGGCGGCGGCCTGCCCATCGTCATGGGCGTCTCGTTCGCGTTCCTGCCGGCCCTGCAGGCTATGGGTGCCTCGGGCTTTAGCTTTGGTGCGCTGCTGGGCGGCGAGATTGTCGGCGGTGCCGTCGCGGTCCTCTTTGGTCTGGCCTACAGCAAGATTAAGTGGCTGTTCCCGCCCGTCGTGACCGGTACGGTCATCTTCTCCATCGGCGTCTCGCTGTATCCCACGGCCGTCAAGTATATGGCCGGCGGTATGGGTACGCCGCTGTGGGGCACCCCGCAGGCCTGGTGCGTCGCTCTTATCACCTTCGCCGTGGTCTTCGCGCTTGCCAACTTTGGCAAGGGTACGTTCAAGCTGGGATCTGTGTTCTTTGGCATGATCGTTGGCATGATCGTCTCCATCCCCTTTGGCATGATCGACTTCTCTAGCGTCGCCACCGCTCAGGTCTTCGCCCTTCCCAAGCTCATGCCCTACGCACTCGAGTTTGATCCCGAGGTCTGCATTACCCTCGCCGTCGTGTTCCCCATGGTTGCCATCCAGGTTATCGGCGATGTCTCCGCCGCCTGCCTGGGCTCCATCGACCGCATGCCCACCGAGCGCGAGCTCTCCGGCGCTATCGTGTCTCAGGGCCTCACCTCTATGGTCGGCGGCCTGCTGGGCGGTCTTCCCACCAGCGCCCTTGGCCAGAACGTGGGCATCATCTGCTCCAACAAGGTCGTCAACAAGTGGGTCTTTGTGATCATCGCGTCCGTCTTTGCCATCGCCGGCCTGTTCCCGCAGCTTTCTGCCGTCCTTTCCGCTATCCCGCAGCCTGTCATCGGCGGCGCGACCGTCGGCGTCTTTGGCACCATCACCATGAACGGCGTGCGCATGTTCACCCGCGAGGGCCTTACGCAGCGCACCACCACCATCGTCGGTACCTCCGTCGTCTTTGGCCTGGGTATCTGGATGGCCAGCGGTTGCCTTGCCGGCGAGGGCATGCCCACCTGGGTGTCCACCGTCATCGGCTCCAATGCCGTAACCCCCACCGCCATCATGGCCATTGTCCTTAACCTGATCCTTCCGCAGACGCTGGTCGTGGCTCAGCACATCGATGCTGCCAAGGACGCTGCCGTGGATCTGGTCTTGCCCGAGAGCAAGAAGTAACCAATTTGGTGCTATTCGTCGGCGGACGCATCGCCTCGTCCGCCGACGCCATGCGGCGCCAAGCCGCACTTCAAAGGGTTTGTCCCGTGGGTAAAATAAGGCTGACGGCAGCCCAAGTGGTGAAGAGCTGGGCAGTGTCGTTGTTTAGATTAAGGGGTCGATGCCTTAACGGCGTCGACCCCTCTTTTTATGCTTCGGACGCTGCTTGAGTGCCTCGGAAAGTCCGATGAGCGCTGTGAGGAGCGAGACCAGAGCGGTCAGGAGCTTCCGGAACGGTCCGTGTGCGGTGGTGTACCGCCCCTTTTGCGTGCGCCGCTTGTCGAATTACGTTATAGCTAGCTATATTATCGGAAAGTATAATATAGCTAGCTATAACGTAAAGGAAGCTGAGGGTCCGTCCTGTGTTGTTGGTGACGGGGCTTTGCCCGATCGCGTGGTCTTTAGCATTTGCGGTTGAGTGCTCCGTGGATGTTGAGTGGTGGCTGGAGTAGAGCGACGAGTTGAGCGAACGCAGGAGCGGGCGCCGAGGCCTCGTTACTGAAAATTCATTTGTTAAACCTGGCAACCGTGGGTAGAATGAAGTCGACGGCAGCCCAAGGGTGATAGCTGGGCAGCGCCGTTGCTTTGATCAAGGGGTCAATGCCTTAACGGCGTCGACCCCTCTTGTTTTGCTTCGAACGCTGCTTGAGTGCCTCGGTAAGTCCGATAAGCGCCGTGAGGAGCGAGACCAAAGAGGTCAGGAGCTTCACGAAATCAATCAGATCGGTCATGGGCATCACCTCCCGTCGCATGGAGGGCGCTGCCCGGCGCATGGAACTGCCGTCAACAATAACTAGTCTATCAAACTGCAGCCATAAATACGAATATATGTTCGATAATAACAGCGATCTGACCATCTCAAAACGCAGCTTTACGCAAGGATGCCGGGTAGCCGCGCTGGGCGATTTCATGTCCGCACGAGCGCCTATCCTTACGGCAATGTAGCCGCCTATGTAGCAAGCGGCAGGCAACGGAGAGAGGCCATAACCGTGTCAGCTGAAAAGACGCCGGGTATCTCGGCTATCGATACGACAAACTTTGCGCGCCAGATCGTGCTGGACTTTGAGTTTGCGCCGGTGCCAAAGCAGCGCCAGCGCCGTGGACTGCGCAATGAGATTATCGAGGTCGGCGCCGTCAAGCTCGATTACCACGGCAACGTTATGGGCGAGTTCTCACAGTTTGTGCAGACGGAATTTACCGAAGGCGTTGCGTTTCCCGTCCGCGAGCTTACGGGGATATCGGCCGTGGATACCGCGATGGCCGATCCGCTCTATGTGGTGATCAAAAGGCTCAGCGATTGGATCGGCCGCTACTCCGCCCAGGTGGTTTGCTGGAGCGGGACGGACCGTCGACAGCTTTTGACCGAGTGCCAGGCAAAGCACATCGACCTTTCCGCATTTCCTACGGACTGGGCCGACCTGCAGGCGTTCTACACCTCGATCATGGACGTGGGCAGCCACGGGCGCGTCTCGTTGGGCGACGCGGCAACGTGGTTTGGCATCGAGTTCGACGAGTCGACGGGCCATGCCCACAGCGCCCTAGCCGATGCGCGCGTGACCGCCAAGCTGCTCAAGCAGGTGATGGACGGGGACTACCACGTGAGCCCGCGCGCCCAGGAAGTCCGCCAGCGGTGGGGGATGGGCGAGCGAGCCGAGACGTGTCTTTCTAGCAAGTGCCCCGAGCTGGGCGACCTGCTGCTGAAGCTGAAGGCGGAGGGGAGGTAGGGGGCACCCTCCGCCCATGCTGGTGCGGTGCCTTACTGCCTGGCAGTTCCTGATGTCGGCAGGTGGCTGCCGCAGTGGCCTATCACGATCAGCTGCGCCTCATTATCAAAACAAAAGTGCAGGTGGAATGGATTACGGCGGTTGCGACCGTTGCCCTTAAGTGCGCTGGCGAGGCTGCATAAGTTAGAAACCGATTGTGTCGGTTAACTTTGCTGGCGTTCTTTGCGCCATTCATGGGCATCCCAGAGGTATTCGACTAGTGTCGCCGAACTTCCTACAGCAAGTTTTGCGTGTCTTATGGTCAGCCCCTTGTAGCTGTCGGCTTTACCGTGACCTGTTCCATATGGGTTACGCAGCTCAGCAATACCGCCGGCGATGTTGCCGAGGCTGCTGAGGATGCGCTTCATGATCCCTCCCGCCGGAAGGTCAGCGTTAATATCGTCTGTCTCAATGCCGAGGCACTTCATCGTTTCCTTGACAAGCTGCGATACGCCCCAATTGCCCCCATAGTCTCTATTGTTCTCTTCAAGGATTGTCTTGCAACAACTTTCGATCAGTTCCTTGGACTTACCAATTGCTTCAGTTGGATTGGTCTCTCGTGATGAAAAGAGGGCATCGATTTGTTGACGCATGTAGTCGCTCGTGAAATGGGTCTCAAGTTCCTCACGTTGTGCGAGAACGGAAATGCCCGCCCGCTCTCGCCTCGCAACGGGCTTGCATTTTTCATAAAGAAAATGATGGTCCTTAGCGTCGCGGGCAGTGGAAGTGCCATCCATTTCGCTGGCGTATTCAGGCTGTGCCTCATAGTAATCAAACAGGTCGCATAGCAACTTTGTTCCGTACACATCAGATTCTTCTTCGATGTACTTGGTGAGAGATTTTCCTTTCGATAAGTCGTAATGAGCACAAAGTGCAACGCCAATGCTGCTTTTAGTAAAAGTGTCGAAGGAGCTTGTTGTGAAATTAAGAACATAGCCGCCACGGTTGAAGAGTCTGAGGAACAGCCCTTTTTCAATTTCGGTCATAGCCATTTTTCTCGCCTTGCAAAACACCTGATACTTTCTTGATGAGGCATTATAAGGAGACGATGCAAGCTTTCCCAGAGTGGGCGTCACCGCTCGTTGAATCGTGTGCAAGATTATCTGAACGAAAAGCTATTATGTGCAATCCTAGTAGCTCTCTTTTGAGCAGCTGTCTTCGCTTGCCCAGATGGGCCATATGCCTTGAAGCAGCCTCTCTCTGCCTCCTAACATCTCGAGAACCGTAATTGATCCACTATGGTTTCACTTCAATGATTGCTGTGTATGTCGCAGCGTACTCAATACAGTTCTTTTATTATGCTTTGCGTCGCGCGCTTCTACATGCTCTTTAATCTGCGCAAATAATCGTCCTGCTCCATTTTATTGGAGCCAATTGCATTGCCTGCTTATCTGCACCAGACGGCTATTTCCCTGTGCCCTTTGCTAGAATCGTAAGCACATTTGTATTGCATCATGCAATCGCGGAGGTTTCCATGAAGTACGCCGACCTTATCGACGGTGAGGCCACCCCGAGCGAGCTCAGAAGCTTCCTCGTGGACGGCGAGAACGTGGCAGTGACCATTCGCATTCCCAAGAACATGCGCGACGCCGCCAAGGAGGCGGCAGCTCTCAATGGCGTCAGCTTCACGTCCCTCGTGAAGACGAGCCTCATTGAGTATTTGTCCAAGAAGGAGAACTAACGATGGCAGATATCCGCAAGCTCGAGAGTGAGCTTTGGGAGGCGGCAGACGAATTGCGTGCCAACTCCAAGCTGACGAGCCAGCAGTACTGCATGCCGGTTTTGGGCCTCATCTTCCTGCGCTATGCATGGGGTCGTTTCAAGCGCGCCGACGAGCAGATCGAAGCTGAGCGTGCCGCCATCACGGGTCGCAAACCGCCCAAGCAGGCAGCGGACTACTCCGCCAAAGGCGCGATGTTCATCCCCGAGAAGGCCCGCTACGACTACTTACTCAACCTGCCCGACGGTGCCGACATCGGCAAGGCGGTCAACGAAGCCATGGCAAGTATCGCTGCCATTAACCCTTCGCTCGAGGGCGTCCTTCCCGACACCTACGCCGAACTTGGCAATGACCTGTTACGCAGCGTCATCCGCGTCTTCAACAACCCTGCCCTCGACGAGGAGGGTGATGATATCATCGGCCGCATCTATGAGTACTTCCTCGGCAAGTTTGCTCCTGCGGTGGCTAGCGACGATGGCGTTTTCTTCACGCCCAAGTCGCTCGTCCGTATGATCATGAACGTCATCGAGCCCTCGCGTGGCAAGATGCTCGATCCCGCTTGCGGCTCGGGTGGCATGTTCGTTTCTGCCAGCGACTATGTGCGCGAGCAGGGTGGCAACCCCGCCGAGACCATGATGTTCTACGGACAGGAGAAGGTCGACTACAACGCCAAGCTTTGCCTCATGAACATGGCTGTCCACGGCATGCAAGGTAACATTAAGTCGGGCGATGACGCCAACACCTTCTATAACGATGCCCATGCGCTCGACGGCAAGTGTGACTTTGTGGCCGCCAACCCGCCCTTTAACGTGGATAAGGTGAAGCACGCAAAGGCTCTGGACGCTGGGCGCCTGCCGCTTGGCGCGCCGAAGGCAAACAAGAAAGAGGAGGTGTCCGCAAGCGGCGCCAACTACCTCTGGATCAACTACTTCTACTCCTATCTCAAGGACACGGGGCGTGCGGGCTTCGTCATGGCGTCCTCTGCCACCGACTCCAACTCCGAGCGCGCCCAGCGTCGCAAGCTCGTGGAGACCGGCCACGTGGACGCGATGATCTACGTGGGCAACAACTTCTTCTACACCAAGAGCCTGCCGTGCACGCTGTGGTTCTTCGACAAAGGCAAGTCCGAGGAACTGCTCGATAAGGTCCTGTTCATCGACGCCCAACGCTATCACACTGCCGTTTCCACGACGCTCAACGAGTGGACGCCCTGGCAGCTGAAGAACCTCTCCGCCATCGTCTGGCTCTATCGCGGCGAAACGGGCAAGTACCACGATCTCATTGAGGCGTACAAGGACCGTGCGGCTGAGGTTGCGCCGCTGTTTGGTGGCGACGCGGCGGAGAAGCTCTTGGGTATCGACGGCGTCGAGGATTTCGCCATTGCGCACGAGGTGATGCTGGGGGCCATCGAGGCTCAGAAAGACGCCGCTAAGGCAGAAGTCGATGCCCTACCCAAGCGCGAGCAGAAAAAGCGCCGCGAGACCCTAACCGAGGTGACGGAGAGGATGGAGTCTGCGGCAATCGAGATTGGCGAGGCTGTATGGCTCACCGAGAAGTTTGGCGAGGGCGAGTACGCTGACGTGGCCGGCCTCTGCAAGGTAGCTAAACGCGCCGAGATCCGGGGCGACCAGTCTGCCGAGAAAAACTCCTGGAGCCTGACCCCGGGTGCCTACGTGGGCGTGCCGCCCGTCGAGGACGACGGTGTGGACTTCCATGAGCGCATGGCCGAGATTCACTCGGAGTTGCTGGAGCTGCAGCGCCAGAGCAATGGTCTCATGGCCGTCATCGACCACAACTTCCAGGAGCTGGGGCTATGAGTTGGCAAGAATCACCCCTGGGCGCGATTGCCGACACGCAGCTTGGCAAAATGCTGGACGCAAAGAAGAACGAGGGCGATTACCATCCCTATCTAGGAAACGACAATGTCCAGTGGGATGGTATCGACCTGTCTGAGGTCAAGGAAATGCGTTTCAAGGAATCCGAACTCTCGAAGTTTGCACTTAGGAGCGGCGATTTGCTTATCTGCGAGGGTGGAGATCCGGGTCGCTGCGCGATTTGGAATTCGGACGAGGAGATGTTCTACCAAAAGGCCCTTCATAGAGTCCGTGCTCATGAGGGCGAATTGGACAACTGGTACCTCTATTACTTTTTGGTTCACATCGGCTCGACCCAGGAAATCCGTCAGTACTACACGGGTGGTGCGACCATCAAACACCTTCCTGCAGCTGCGCTCAATCGAGTGAAGGTACGCTATCCGGACCTGTCTACGCAGAAGCGCATCGTTGGCGTGCTCTCTGCCTATGACGAGCTGATTGAGAACAACCGCAGACAGATTAAGCTCCTTGAGGAGGCCGCCCAGCGTCTCTACAAGGAGTGGTTCATCGACCTCAGGTTTCCCGGCCATGAGGCTGTGCGCATTGTCGACGGCCTCCCCGAGGGGTGGAAGAAAGGCAACCTACTCGATTGCGTTGATTTCTTCAGGGGGAAATCATATACATCCGACAATCTCGATGATTCGGGAAAGATGCGACTTGCCAATCTAAATAACATTGCGGCTTACGGTGGCTGGTCTTTTGGCGCTGAAAAGCCCTATAAAGGCGTCTATAAAGCCGACCAGTTGATTTCGTCTGGTGACGTAATTATGGCTGTTACTGATATGACGAAAGAGCGCCGTCTTGTTGGACATGTCGCACGAGTTCCGAAGCGGGCGGACGGCTTCTTGATGTCGATGGATTTAATTAAACTTGTCCCAAAGGGTGTAACTGCAAGCTATCTCTATGCCACTTTAAGGTTTAGCGGTGCGGCGGAAATGATAGCCACGCTTGCCAATGGCACGAATGTGCTCCATCTCAAGCCGGATACGTTGAGCCGCATCAGTTTTGTCAGCCCTGATTGCGAGACGCAGGAACGGTTCTCCATCGTCTCCGAATCGCTGTTTGCTATGTGTGAACATCTTGAACAGAAGGCCGCTTTGGCTCACGAGGCGCGCGACCGCCTGCTTCCCAAACTCATGTCCAGGGAAATCGAGGTGTAGCGATGGACTGCGAAAAGACGCTCGAGATGGGTCTCAACTTCGACCCTGTCAATTGGCCCAACCTATGTGAGGCTAACGACGTGATTCCGCTTGACTTGAAATATCGTCCGGCAGATGCCCTGACACGGAATGGGGGAAGGCAATGACTAGCCGTTACTCCGAGGAGGAAGCTGTCCAAAAGCCCGCGGGTGAGTTGCTGCGCTGTATGGGATGGGACGTCCACTATTGCTTCGACGATGAGGTTCTCGGCCCCTGTGGCACGCTGGGCCGCGACTCCTATAAGGATGTCCTTCTCAAGCGCGATCTCATGAACGCGTTGGTTGAACTGAACGAGCATCTCACCGAGGCGGAATGCGCCGAGGCTGCGGCAACCTTGGAGCAGGTCTTCGTCGGCGATTCGCTGCTCCAGACTAACGAGGCAAAGTATAAGATGCTTCGCGACGGCATACCGGTGAAGAAGGTTCAGGCCGATGGCTCCACGCGTACCGAGCTTGCACAGGCTTTCGACTTTGAACATCCAAAGATGAACCGCTTTGTGGTGGCAGAGGAGCTGTGGGTGAAGGGCCCCATGCATCGACGTCGCTGCGACCTGGTAGGCTTCGTCAACGGTGTGCCGCTGCTGTTTGTCGAATTCAAACGTCACGACAAGGACGTGTTGCGCGCGTACGAGGACAACTACACCGACTACCAGGACACCATTCCCCAGATTTTCTATTACAACGCCTTTGTGATGCTCTCCAACGGGCTGGAGTCCAAAATCGGAACGTTGGGCAGCTCCTATGAGTTCTTCGGTGAATGGAAACGCCTGAGTGAGGGCGACGCTGGCAGTGTTGCGCTCGAGACCATGCTGAGGGGCGTGTGCGCCAAAGAGACGCTGCTCGACCTCTTCCAGAACTTCATCCTGTTTGATCATTTCGACTCGCCGGCCGCCAAGATCCTGGCGCGCAATCACCAGTACCTGGGCGTGAACGAAGCCGTACGTGCATACTCTGAGCGTGAACTGCGCAATGGCAAGCTCGGCGTCTTCTGGCACACGCAGGGCTCGGGCAAGAGCTACTCGATGGTTTTCTTGGCCGAGAAGATTCGTCGAACGCAATCGGGGTCTCCGACGTTTCTAGTGCTCACAGACCGCGATGAGCTAAACAAGCAAATTAGTGAGACGTTCGAAAGCTGCGGCTGCCTGGCGGGTATCCCCGCCGAGCGCTGCCGTGCCACGAGCGGCAAGGACCTGGTGGAGAAGCTCAAGGGTAATCCGAGCTATATTTTCTCGCTTATCCAGAAGTTCAACCAGCCTGACGCCGAGCCCATCGTGCCCGACCACGATATCGTCGTGCTCTCCGACGAGGCGCACCGGTCCAATAACGGCATCTTCGCCGAGAACATGGTGAAGCTACTGCCAACGGCGTCGCGCCTGGGCTTTACGGGAACACCAATTCTTGCTTACGACAACCTAACGTCCAGGACCTTTGGCGGCTATGTTTCAGTCTACGACTTCAAGCGCGCCGTCGAGGACGGTGCCACAGTACCGCTCTTCTATGAGAACCGTAGCGACCAGCTCGGCATCGAGAATCCGGAGATCAACGACGAGCTGCTCCAAGCCGTTGAAGATGCTGACCTCGACGCCGACCAGACCGAGAAGGTGCAGGCCCAGCTCAATCACGGCGTTCATATCATCATGGCCGAGCCGCGCCTGAGGGCCGTGGCCCGCGACTTCGTCTCCCATTACACGAACATATGGGAGTCGGGTAAGGCCATGTTCATCTGCGTGAACAAGGTTACCTGCGTGATGATGTACAACTACGTGCAGGAGTATTGGGCCGAGGCGCTCGACGAGGAGCGCGCAAAGCTTGCCGGCATGGACCAGCAGCAGGCCATGGAGCAGCGCCGTAAAATCGCCTGGATGGAATCCACCGAGATGGCGGTCGTGGTGAGCCAGGAGCAGAACGAGATCGATCGTTTTCGCAAGTGGGGACTCGACATAGTGCCACATCGCCAGAAGATGGAGGAGCGCCAGCTAGACGACGAGTTCAAGGATGCCAACAATCCGTTCCGTATCGTCTTCGTATGCGCCATGTGGCTTACCGGCTTCGATGTGAAGTCGCTCTCTGCCATGTACTTCGACAAGCCACTCAAGGCCCATAGTCTCATGCAGGCTATCGCACGCGCCAACCGCGTGAGCAAGGGCAAGAGCAACGGCCTCATCATCGACTATGTCGGCGTCGTGAAGGCCCTGAGGAAGGCCCTGGCCGATTATACCGAGAACCCCGATGACGGACACGGAGTCGATCCGGTGGTCGACAAAGACGAGCTACTTGCGAAGATTTCTGAACTTACGGACGACGCTGTCTCGTTCGTGTCGTCACTGGGCTACGAGCTCGAATCCCTACTGACAGCAGAGGGCTTCGACAAGGTTGCAGAGATCAAGAACGCCGCAGACTGCGTCTCGCAGTGCGACGAGGCAAAGAAACGTTACGGTGTCATGTGCCGTGAGCTGTTCACCCTGTACAAATACGTGAGCCGACGCGAGGTGGGCGAGGAACTGCTGGCCAAGCGCGACGCCCTGCGCGCCGTCTTCAACCACATCAATGCTCACAGGGCCAGTGCTGACACAACCGAGCTCATGGTCCAGCTGCAGGGCATCGTGAGCGAACATGTGGTGGTCAGCGAGGCCGCCGAGGGGCTCAAAACTGCTACCAAGTTCGATATCAGTAGTATCGACTTCAACAGGCTTTCGCAGGAGTTTGCCAGGGCCAAGCGCAAACACCTCATCATTGACGACCTGCGTTCTGTCATAGAAGGGCGCCTTGAGACCGCGCTGAGGGGCAATCCCAGACGCATCGACTACTTCGAACGCTACGAGCGGATTATCGAGAGCTACAACTCCGAGCAGGACAAGGCGATGATCGAGAAGACGTTCAACGACCTCATCAACCTCTCTCGCGATCTCGATGACAAGCAGAGGGAGTATGTGCGCGAAGGCTTCCAGAATCAACAGCAGATGACGGTATTCGAGATGCTGTTCAAGGACACATTGACGCCTGCTGAGATCAAGCAGGTCAAGAACGTAGCCATAGAGATGGTTTCCATCATCGAAGAACGGCTTACCAACATGGTGCGCTGGACGGAGAAGACTGAGACTCGCGACATTGTGAGGCTTATCGTGCGCGACGAGGTATACAAGCTTCCTGAGTCTAGTTATCCCGATGAAGCATTGCCCGGATGTATTGAGGAGATATTTAACTACTTCTATGGCATGGACCGCGCGGCATAGTTGTTGGAGGATGCAATGACGATTGGCTTGCAAAAGTGTTTAGATAACCGCGAAGGCTTTCTCGTTACGGGAACTCATGACGAGCTGGCCGAGCTCGTATTCTCAGATGAGTCGGATGAGTACGCCTTTGTGGGCGCTCGCGGTTTCTTTGACACCGGCAAGAAGCGCAGTCTTATTCCGGATGGTTACATCCTGCGCGGCGCCTTTGAGCTCGGGGACATCTTGTCTGGGACCTCGCTTTTTCTCATGCTTTATGTTTTCGCACGACCCGGCTTCGGAGAGTGTCGATTTTCGACGCTCAAGCTCAAGAAACCGCTTGTCGCCAAGGCACGTGGCTCGCGCAGGACTGACAATCTCTGCAAGATTCCGGCCGATCGATTCAGCGACGATTATCTCGCATATCTTCGGGCGGTCGAAGATTATGCAAATGGAGGGACTCCCGACTGCCCGTCTAAGTGTGGAGCTTTTTTCGGTATGCCTCCAAGCGAACTTATAGAAGGAAGATTTACCCCCGCGTTCTATTCTCCTCGAAATCGTAAGATACGTAGCACGCTTGCGAGTTCAAAGACCGTAGAGCTTTCGGAAGTCGCCAACATTCTTATGCCGCGAAAGGTTACTGACGCCGCCAGAAACGTCTTGGTTCTCAGGCCAAGAAACATTAGATTCCCAGTTGATCTTGACTCATTGGAGCGGGGCGAGGCAACAACGGTGCCCCTGCGCAAGGGTGATATTGTCATGTGCCTCATTGGCGAGGAGAATCACGCCATCGTCTTTGACCGCGATGGGCAAGAGCCCGTTTATGCGGGCACGAGCATGGCTGTTATTCGTGCCAACGGGATATCTCCGGAGTACCTCTGCTTCTACCTTTCCAGCGATATCGCAAAGCAGGCCCTGTCATCGTTGGCAGGTGGCGTCATCATGAAGCGTCTAGCGCTTCGCGACCTCAGTGTTTTTCCCGTTGTCGAACCATCGATGGACGAGCAGTACTATCTCACCGAATATGCCATCCTGTCCGGACGTGCTCCGAGGAACTACCAAGACCTCGAAGGCCTAAAGGGTGCGGAACCGTCTGCGGCGGAAGAGATCCTTAACGCCGAAATCGCCGATAGGATTCAGGCATATAACGAGGAACAGTTACGCACTTTCCTTTCCTCGGACATCCGTGAGCTAAATACTTGTTTTTCGCACGGCGCTTATAAGGCGGCAATCATCCTTGCCGGCTCCATTCTTGAGGCGGTTCTTATCGACTGGATTTCCGAAATCAAGCACGTTAACTACTTTGTGGAAAAGTATATGGTGCGGGACAGGAAGAGCGGCAGGATGAAACCCGCGGCCCTTATCGACTACATCAACGAGATTAAGTATCTGGAGAGGCCTCGTTGGATGAAGGAGGCGGACATGGCTCACCAGATTCGCAAGAAGAGGAATCTGGTCCATGCGAAACTTTGCATCGCGGCGGATGAGGTGAACGAAGAAACCGCGCGTATGGTTATCGAGTATCTCGACAAGGTTCTTCGAACCAGAGGGGCACACTGTCTAGGCTGATTTTGCTGAACTACACTCTCTCGTACCAAGCATTCAACCATCTCTCATCAGCCCTTCCAAGCCGCATGTCGCTCGAAATGTCGACGCAATCGTTGCTGGGTGCCGGTACTTCGGCAATCAGGTCGCGGAAGGCGGGCATGTCGTGATTGGCGAGCCATCGGCCGTTGCATATGCCGTTGTGGTTGCCCAGTTTAGATCACTGACACCGTGTGGCCTATGTGGCCGCGCGCGACGGTGGCTAAGGGCTGCGGTATTGTCGTTTTGGCGACATTGGGGTGCGCAAGTCTATTTCCGCCCGTCTACACCCTCGCAATCCCGCGCGCAGCACTCAGCAGCTCGTACTCCCTCTCGCTCCACTGGCGCAGCTCGGCAGCCTCGATGGCGTCGCGGCACAGGTCCAGGAACACCTCGGCGCTCTCGCAGAAGCACTCGCGGGCAAAGGCGCCGGATCCGTCCGCAACGCACATGCCGTCTGCAAACAACTTCCAACTCGACGGCTCGCACGAGTCATCTCCGAGCAACTTGATCTGCAACACATGTGGATTGCCGGCGGCGCAGAGCTCTTCCTCGAGCTTCTGTACCGTAAAGCGCATCTGGTGGGAGAGGCTGCTCTTGACCATGGCCGAGGCATAGCCGCTCGGCTTGTCCAGAAGATGCATTCGTTTTGGCTTGGCTGCCAGGTTGTGGAAGTCGCGCTCGCTGCGCACGGAGAAATTGTCCATACGGACTCCTTTCATCGATGTTGGCAGGGCCACCGTGCCTCTTGGCCGGTTGGCGTCGGGATCGTGGAGCCAACTCTCTACCCCGACTCTGGATAAAACGCGCCCGCTCCTTGCGGGCACGATGGAGTCTATCAGCGCGCGCGGACACAAATCAAGCGCGCCTGCGAAATGATGTGCAGACGGCGCTTGATTACGCGGCAATTATTCGGCCAACATTCGGAAAAGTGTCGAAATCAGCCGTAAGAAAGTACGGAAAAATGTCGGAATCGGCACCTCAAAAGTACGGAAAAGTGTCGAATCTGACGGTCTCAACATTCGGAAAAGTGTAACCGGATAACAAAACAGCACGTAGAAGCTGGTGCTACATATGGACGTTTCAGCCGCCCTCAGCCCTCGCTACTCGTCCCCGTCGTTGGGGTCGCCCTTGAGGTTGTTGACGTCGAGGTAGTCGTTGCTCTCGTCCTCTTTTTGCTGCGTTGCCGATTCGGACTCGACGGGGCTGCGGAACAGCTGGAATCCCTCAAACGCAATGACGCCAAGTAGCACCACGACAATCGCTATAAAGATAATCTTTGCCACTGGATTGAAATCCAAAAAGCGCGGCGCCTCTTCCGCGGCGTAGTAGTCGCCATAATAATCGTCGTTGTCAGTGTGGCTATCGGTGTATGAGGATGTGGGCATAGCTTGCGCGTGGTCGTCCGGCTCGTATTCGGAAGCGGACGCAGCGACAAGTGGATTTACCGGCTCGCCGAGCGTCGGCGCGCCGGCAGATGTTTCGTCCAGATCGGCATCAGCCCAGGAATCGAAGGCGAGCTGACGGGTCGCAAAGTCGTCGAGATCTGCAACGCGCGGTTCGGGCGCAAGATGCTGCGCCGCGGCGATAAACGATGCCGTCTCGGAAGGATCGCCTGCCGAATGGGTTTTGCCGCTCATGGGCTCGTCGGCGGTCCAGGGGCGATCGCTCATCACGTCGTCGAGGCTCAACGCAAACAGATCGTCTTCGCCCTCGTCAAACGCGCGTTTCGCATGCCTGGCGGCAGAAGCGAAGCCTCCACGGCCGTTGCGCGATGCGTTGCTCGACCCCATCTTGTTCCATCCTTTCGAACTGTCTCGTCCTTCGATTATATGGAACTTGCCTTGCGGCCGAGTCTTGGATTCGTGCATTCCAGAACTCACGCCCAAAAAGGGGGGCGCAGGCGCGCTGACTATTTTTCGCCGGCGGCAGCCTTTGCCTCGTTGAGGTAGCTATAGAAGCTGTACTTAGAGATGCCAAAGAACTCGCAGGCACGCTCGCTCGACTTGGAAATGAGGAAGGCGCCGCGACGATCGAGGTAGCCAATGGCGCGAATGCGCTCATCTTTGGTCATAAGGGCTGCGGGCTTGCCCACGTATTGCTCGCACTCGCGCAGCAGATCTTCGAGCAAGTCGCCGATGGTTTTGGTAATGGGCTCGGGCTCGGTGTAGCCCGTGCCGTCGGTGCCGGTAAAGGCATCGAGCGAGCGCTCAAAAGCTTTCATGAGCGTAATGTCAAAGTTAATGCCCAAAATGCCGACGGGCTTGCCCTCGTCGTTGCGGATAAAGATGGTCGAGGACTTAAGCAGCTTGCCATCGGCGGTTTTGGTGAGGTATGGCTCGCGGTCGTGCACGTCGGTGGTGTCCTCGTGCATGGACTCAAACACAATATGGCTGGGACCGTCACCCAGTTTGCGTCCGCTTACATGGCCGTTTTCGATCACTACGATGGAGTGATCCACGTCCTCGGTCTCCAGGTCGTGGACGACGACTTCGCAGTTGGGGCCAAACTGGAGCGCCAGGCCGTGTGCAAGGCGCTTATAAAACTCAATCTGTGCGGGGGTCATCGGTGCCTTCCTAAAAATTAGTTTGGGCACACTTTGCCATAAACCCCACTTGTTCGCAAATAACGAAAGTGCCGCTGCGTTATGAGCGCAACGCCGTCCGTTGGTTTCAGGTCTAAAGCCGGGTTGAGGTAAGCCATGTAAAGGGGGCGCTCTGCCAACCGGCGGGATGCCCCCTTTTTGCATCGTGGGCGTGCGGGATAAGCGCTTTCGATGTAGATGCCCCGCGACGCGCGTTATGGGTACGATGGCTTCAGGGGAGGTATCGCCATGAAACTTGGTTGCGTCATTATGGCTTCGGGCGAGGGCAAGCGGTTTGGCTCTAACAAGATGCTTGCCGATATCTATGGCGAGCCGCTGATTGCCCGGACCATCGATTCGGTTCCCCGGGGCTTTGACGTTGTGGTTTCGACGCGTTGGCCCGAGGTTGCTCAGATTTGCGAGGACAAGCATTGCCCGTGCGTGCTGCATGATGGCGAGCTGCGCAGCGAAAGCGTCCGTGCGGGCCTTTCGTGGGGAGTCGATCACAACTGGAAAGGTTGCCTCTTTTTGCCGGGCGACCAGCCGCTCGTGAGTTCGGATTCCTTTGAGGCCATGGTTCGCGCGTTTGACGAGTGTGGCAGCAAGCATCCGGTACGTCTCGCGTGCAACGGTGAGCCTTCGAGCCCGGTGCTCTTTCCGGCGGAACTGTTCGATGCGCTTATGTGTCTTGAGGGCAAGGACGGCGGCGGTTCGATTCTCAAGAACCGCACCGACGTGGTGCTGGTCGAGGCGCGTGCCTACGAGCTGTGGGACGTCGATACCGCCAAGGGCCAGCGCCGCGTCTCAGAACACGTTGCGGCCTGCTACGCGCCTCGCTAGCAGGGGGTGCCGCCAGGGTAGCTAATTTGGGACGGGGCTCTTTTAGCTACCCTGCCTACCTGATGATTTTTCTCTCAACATGGGGTAGCTAAAAGAGCCCCGTCCCAAATTAGCTACCCCTGGAGGCTGGTGGCGACGACGGGGCGGCCGAGGGCAGCCTCAAAGCGGTCGGCCATCGTGGGGTCGCTGAGCGCGTCGACTTGGTTGAGTATGACGTGCGCGGCGTCGAGCCTCAGCGCCTGCATCTCGGCATTGAGCACCTGGGCGACGCGCTCGGGCGTGGCGATGTCGGTGGTCTCGCAGCCGCAACGCTCGCAAAAGAGCTCGGGGCGGTGGACAACCTCGGCAACGGGCTTGCCGAGCCCTGAGGCGCCGACGATCCAGACGATGTTGGCGGTGCCAGAGGGAATCACCGGCTCCCAGGCGGCGTGGGCCTTGAGCGGGAGCCGCTTGCTGCCGTCCGCCTCGGCCAAGACGTAGTTAAAGCGCTGTGCCAGCTCGCCGAGCGGCTCGGCGGGGGCAGAGAGCTTGCCCGTCTCGGGGTCCAAGACACCTGCTTGGCAGATGCTTCCCCGCGCAAGGCCCGCGCAGGCCTCGCAGGTGCAACCGGGGACATGTGAGGCGCCCGGCTTCCAAGGTGCGGCGTCCAGGCGACGACTCGACCCGTCCCATGGCACGCCGGCGACGGGAAACATATGCGTGGTGGTGCAGAGGAGCACGCGGCCGCCCGCGCGCATAAGCTCAAGGCCGAGCGCCTTTAGCAAGGTCGACTTGCCGCCACTGCCGATAATTGCGGTGATGCCCGGCTCGAGCTTGAGCGCGGAGGCGAGAATGCCGCTAACCGTTTCCATCTGTTCACCGCCGTATAATACTGTGATAATAAATAATCATCATAGTAGCGGTCGAACCGCTTTTGCTCTGTTCAAACCGTAGCACAGGGAGGTGCCCCGAAAATGCTCGTTTATGTTCGCGGCGCCGGCGATATCGCCACGGGCGTCGCCGCCCGTTTGGTGCGCGCCGGCGTGTCGGTTGTCATGGCCGATATCGCGGTTCCCACGTGTATCCGTCGCACGATCGGTTTTTGCGAGGCCATTCGCCTGGGCGAGGTTCAGGTCGAGGGCATTCGCGCTCGCTTGGCGCAGACGCCGGCAGAGGCGCTTGCAATTACCCAGGCCGGAGATGTTGCCGTTGTGGTGGATCCCCAGGCCAAGATGCTCGGCAAACTTAAGCCCGCTGCTGTGGTCGACGCGATCCTGGCCAAGCGCAACTTGGGCACCACGCGCGATATGGCGCCTGTCGTCATCGCCGTAGGACCGGGCTTTACCGCGCCGGTCGATTGCGATGCCGTGGTCGAGACCATGCGCGGGCATTTCCTCGGCCGCGTCATCACCCAGGGTTCGCCCCAGCCCAATACGGGCGTGCCGGGTGTCATCGCCGGCTATGGCAAGGAGCGCGTTATCCACAGCCCCGCCACCGGCGTGTTTAGGTCCGACCGCGCGATCGGCGACATCGTGAGTGCCGGTGATGTGATTGGGTATGCGGGCGACACTCCCATGGTCACGCAGATTGACGGCTGCTTGCGCGGGCTTTTGGCCGACGGTGTTCTGGTGACCGAGGGCTTTAAATGTGCCGATGTCGATCCACGCGGCGATGCCAGCTATATCAACTATATTTCGGACAAGGCGACGTCGGTCGGCGGCGGCGTACTCGAGGCGCTCGCCATGTTCACCGAGGCTTTTAGGGGATAGGAAGCGACGATGGAAAAGCTCGATGTGGTGAATGCTGCGCTTGGCGCTCTGAAGGCTGGTAGGACGTGCGAGCTGGTGGTAGTTGCCGGCACGGCAGGGTCATCGCCGCGCGGCGTGGGTGCCTGGATGGCCGTCTTTGCCGATGGCAGCCAAGCGGGCACCATCGGTGGCGGTAAGATCGAGCTCCTTGCGCTGGACGAGGCGCGCGAGCTGTTGGCCGCAGGGCAGTCGCGCCTGGTTCGCTACACCATGGGCGGCGAGAACTCCGATACCGGCATGATCTGCGGCGGAGCCATCTGCCTGTGCTATCTGCACTTGGATGCATCGCAGGCGCCGTTGTTCCAGTCGGTTGCCGACGTCTTGGCGTATCGACGCATCGGCGACTTCGTCATCGACTTTGAACCGTTTATCGCAAGCGCGCTCGAAGGCGACGCTGCCGAATACCATGGCGAGGAGTCGCGCCGCACCATTGTGGGTTGCCCCGGGCTTTCGCTGACGGAAGAGGGGAGTAAGGTCACCTACACCAACGCCGCCTCCGAGATTCCCCCGGCGCACATCGAGACGCTTTGCCCCGAGGGCCTGACTTACATCTTTGGCTGCGGACACGTGGGCGCCGCGACGGCGCGCGTGCTCACGGCGGCGGGCTTTGCCGTCGTGGCGTGCGATGACCGCCCCGGCACGTTGACGCCCGAATGGGTGCCCGGCGTCTACGACCGTCGTCTGGTCGACTACAAGAACCTGGACGAGCAATGCCCCATCGGTCCGCGCGATCTGGTAGTCGTCGCCACGGCGGGCCACAAGTCCGATATCGATGTGGTGATTCAGACCATGCGCGCCAAGCCCGCCTATTTGGGTTGCCTGGGTTCGCGCCGCAAGACGGCCTTTGTGCGGGCTCGCTTGGAGCAGGAGGGCTTTACGCAGGACCAGATCGACGAGCTGCACCTGCCGATCGGCGTTGCCATTCAGGCCGAGGACCCCGAAGAGATCGCCATCTCCATCGCCGCCGAGATGATCCATCTGCGTCGCACCAAGCTCGTCCCCCGCAAGCGCTAGTCGCATCCCAGGGGTAGCTAATTTGGGACGGGGCTCTTTTAGCTACCCTGCCTGCTCGATGATTTTTCTGGGACGGGGATTAAAAAATCATTAGGTACGCAATGATTTATAAATCCCCGTCCCAGAAAAATCATCTCGAGGCGTTCGCTCACTGTTGGGTAGCTAAAAGAGCCCCGTCCCAAATTAGCTACCCCAGCCCTCTGCCGCATGCGGGCCAAAATGCTACCTGTGCCATATGCCCTATAATGTCCGCCCGTTGGGCGGCATAGGGCCGCTGCCTAGGGTATGGGAGGCGCAAATGGCAGAGTCGGTGGCAGGGGACGCCCTGTTCGAGCGTACGGGAAAAGTTTCGTTTGTGCAGGTATTGCCCCATGCACTGCAGCATGTGCTGGCGGCATTCGCGGGTATCGTTACGCCCGCTATCATCATCGCGTCGGTCTGCGGCTTTACCCCTCAAGAGGAAGCCGCCGTCATTCAGGCGTCGCTGGTCCTCTCGGCACTTGACATTTTTCTTCAACAGTTCCCCATAAAAGGCATCGTCGGCTCGGGCCTGCCCATCGTGATGGGCGCGAGCTTTACCTTCGTGCCGGCACTTAAAGCGGTCGGTCTTGAGCTTGGTTTCGAGGCCGTGCTGGGCGCTCAAGTTATCGGCGGCGCGCTCGTCGTGCTCTTTGGTCTTTTGTTTAAGCGCGTGAGCTTTCTGTTCCCAGCTCCGGTGCTCGGCACCGTCATCTTTGTCATTGGCCTGTCGCTGTGCCCGGTTGCCGTGGCGTCCATGGCAGGCGGGGAGAGCGCGGCCGATTTTGGCAGCGTCACCAACTGGACCGTCGCGCTCGTGACGTTTGTCGTCACCTTTATGGTCGGTAACTACGGCAAGGGCGCGCTCAAGCTGGGCAGCATCCTGGCCGGTATCTGCGCAGGTTTTGTCGTTGCGGCGGTGTTGGGCATGGTCGACTTCTCGGCTGTCGCGACTTCAAGTTGGTTTGCCCCACCGGCGTTTGGCGCCCATCGTCTGGTGTTCGATCCAGCGGCGTGCGCCGTGGTGGGCGTTGTGGCCATCGTGAACGCCGTGCAGGTTATGGGAGAGTTTGCCGCCGTGTCCTCTGCTGCGCTCGATACCCCCGCGACCGATAGTCAGATCTCGGGCGGATTGATCGCCAATGGTCTCGTCGGTATGCTCTCGGGCTTTTTGGGCGGCGTCCCCACGGCAACCTTTGGCCAGAATGTGGGCATCATCGCCGAGAACAAGGTCGTCAACCGTATGGTCTTTACGCTCGCAGCCGCCATTCTGCTCGTCGCGGGCCTGCTGCCCAAGTGCGCGGCAGTGCTCACGTCCATTCCGCAGCCGGTGATCGGCGGCGCCACCATTGGCGTGTTCGCAACCATCGGCATGAACGGTGTGGTCATGTTTTCCCGCCACGGCCTGTCTCAGCGCGATACCACGCTCATGGGTCTCTCTATCGCCTTTGGCACGGGCATTGAGCGCACGGCCGGCGCACTTGCCGGCGCTGGATTCCCCGCATGGGTCGACACCGTCTTTGGCGGATCCTCCATTGCCGTCGCCGCACTTGTCGCCGTCGTCCTCAACCTGGTCCTGCCTCGCCAAAAATAACGCCCCATATATGAGTTGCGGTGAAATACGGATTGTTTAAGCCAGTTAAGCCGTCAAACAGTCCCTATTTCACCGCAACTGTTTTTTGGGACCCATTTGTGCGGGGGAGTTGTGGAGTTGTGCAGGCAGACGATGTTTTTCTGGAAATACGTACCCAATGCGCGTATAGTACCGATTGTTTTGTCGGCTCCTGCTGCGTCGAGTCCAAACCGCGAAATGCCATGAGCGGCGCGGATGCAGTCAGGAGGCACGAGGACAACCCACCGTGGCCACGCCCCGTGCTTAAAACCCCAAGAAGGAGTGAACAATGGCAGAAGAGAAGTATGTGCCGCGTCTGAAGGCCAAGTACAACAACGAGGTCAAGCAGCAGCTTCAGGACAAGTTCCAGTACGAGAACGTCATGATGATCCCCAAGTTTGAGAAGATCGTCGTGAACATGGGTGTCGGCGAGGCCGCTACCGATTCCAAGGCCATCGACGGTGCCGTGCGCGACCTGCGCGCCATCACCGGCCAGCAGCCGATGATCACCCGTGCCCGCAAGTCCATCGCTACCTTCCGCCTGCGCGCTGGTATGCCGATCGGCTGCAAGGTTACCCTGCGTGGCGACCGTATGTGGGAGTTCTTCGATCGTCTGACCTCCGTCGCTATCCCCCGTATCCGCGACTTCCGCGGCATCTCCGCCAAGAGCTTCGACGGCCGTGGTAACTTCTCCATGGGCGTCACCGAGCAGCTCATCTTCCCCGAGATCGACTTTGACTCCGTCGATCACCAGCGTGGTATGGACATCACTTTCGTGACCACCGCCAACACCGATGAGGAGGCCAAGGCCCTTCTGGACGCCTTTGGTTTCCCGTTCAAGAAATAGGTTCACCTGCCCTATAAGCGCCGTTCCCACAAGGGGGCGGCGCTTGGGGCGAACAATACTCTATGTGAGGAGGATATAAGTGGCTAAGACATCGATGATCGTCAAGTGCAATCGCAAGCAGAAGTTCTCTACTCGTGAGTACACGCGCTGCCAGCGCTGCGGCCGTCCGCACTCTGTGTACCGCAAGTTCGGCCTGTGCCGTGTCTGCTTCCGCGAGCTTGCACTCAAGGGCGAGCTTCCCGGCGTTAAGAAGGCCAGCTGGTAAGTCACTACCAGCGTTTCAAGCATCCGTTTGGAACAGGGAAAACGTGCTAGTTAGGCTTTGCCGTTAAGGGCGGCGAAGAACCAAGAGCACGTGTTCATCAAGAACGAAGGAGAATCTGTATGAACCTTACAGACCCGATCGCAGATATGCTTACGCGCATTCGTAACGCTAACTCTGTGAACAAGGCCACGGTCTCCATGCCGAGCAGCAAGAAGCTCGTCGAGATCGCTCGTGTTCTGCACGAGGAGGGCTACATCGAGGGCTACGATGTCGAGGACACCGTTCCCCAGAAGACTCTGCACATCACGCTTAAGTATGGTCCCAAGAAGGCTAAGGTCATCAACGGCATCCGCCGCATTTCCAAGCCGGGCCTGCGTAAGTACACCGGCGTTGCCGACATGCCCCGCGTCCGCGGTGGCCTTGGTACCGCCATTATTTCCACCAGCCATGGCGTCATGACCGACCGCGATGCTCGCAAGCACAACGTCGGCGGCGAGATCATCGCTTACGTCTGGTAATTCGCTCGGTAGGTAGAAGGAAAGGAGATCACCGTGTCTCGTATCGGTAATAAGCCTGTCCAGATTCCCGCCGGAGTCGAAGTGGCAGTCAACGGCAACAACGTTGTCGTCAAGGGCCCCAAGGGCCAGCTCGAGCTCGATGTCTATGAGAAGCTCGCTATCAATATCGAGGACAACGTCCTCACCGTTTCCCGTCCCGACGACGAGCGTGAGACCCGTGCCCGCCACGGCCTCACCCGCGCCCTCATCCACAACATGGTTGTTGGCGTTTCCGAGGGCTTCGAGAAGAAGCTCGAGCTCGCCGGCGTCGGTTACCGCGTGCAGCAGAAGGGCAAGAACCTCGAGTTCTCCCTGGGCTTCTCGCACCCCGTGATCGTCGAGGCTCCCGAGGGTATCACCTTCGAGGTTCCCGACAACACCCACGTGAACGTCAAGGGTATCAACAAGCAGCAGGTCGGTCAGATCGCCGCTGAGATCCGCGGCCATCGTCCTCCCGAGCCTTACAAGGGCAAGGGTATCCACTACGTTGGCGAGCACATCCGCCGCAAGCTGGGTAAGGCCGCCAAGTAGTCGTAACCGACTCACTCGCATAAGACCAGCACCCCGTTAGGTGCTGGCAAGATCAACCTTTTTAGGAGTTTACGTATGAACAAGCATAAGGCGAAGCTGGAAGGCCTCAAGCGTCGTCAGCGTCGTGTTCGCGGCAAGATCTCGGGTACCGCCGAGCGTCCGCGTCTTCGCGTGACCCGTACTAACGCCAACATCTATGCCCAGATCATCGACGATAGCAAGGGCTCCAGCCTGACGCTCGTCTCTGCCTCGACCCTCGAGGCCGAGTTCAAGGGCACCCACACCTCGAACAAGGAGGCTGCGGAGAAGGTCGGTCAGCTCGTTGGCAAGCGTGCCATCGAGGCCGGCATCACCAAGGTCGCCTTCGATCGCGGTGGCCGTATCTACCATGGCCGCGTCAAGGCCCTCGCCGACGGTGCTCGTGCCGCCGGTCTTGAGTTCTAGGAGGTATGTAGCACATGGCTCGTAATCAGAAGCAGCAGCGCGAGGCCTCCGAGTTCGAGGAGCGCGTCGTTTACATCAACCGCGTGTCGAAGACCGTCAAGGGCGGTCGTCGCATGAGCCTCGTCGCTCTCGTCGTCGTTGGCGATGGCAAGGGCAACGTCGGAGTTGGCATGGGCAAGTCCGCTGAGGTGCCCATGGCTATCTCCAAGGCGTCTCTCGATGCCAAGAAGAACATGTTCCACGTGCCGGTGACCGAAGAGGGCACCATTCCGCACGAGGTTATCGGCCACTTTGGTGCCGGCCGCATCATCATCAAGCCCGCTGTCGAGGGTACCGGCGTTATCGCCGGCGGCGCTGTGCGTCCCCTCTTTGAGCTTGCTGGCATCAAGAACGTCCTGTCCAAGTCCCTCGGTACCGACAACGGCCTCAACATCATCAAGGCTGCCGTCGAGGGCCTCAAGGAGCTCTCCAGCCCTGAGGACGTCGCGGCTCGCCGTGGCCTGACGGTCTCCGAGATGTTCGTCGGTAAGGAGAACTAAGCATGGCTGACACCATCAAGATCAAGCAGGTCCGCAGCACCAACGGTTGCAAGCAGGACCAGGTCCGTACTGTCCGTGCCCTCGGTCTCCACAGGATCCGCGAGGTTCGCGAGATTACTGACAACGAGTCCGTCCGCGGCATGATCTTCAAGGTCAAGCACCTTGTCGAGATTGTAGAGGAGTAGCAAATGCAGCTTCACGATCTTACTCCCGCGCCCGGTTCCACCAAGAACCGCAAGCGCGTTGGCCGTGGCAATTCTTCGGGTCACGGCACCACTTCTGGCCGCGGCCAGAAGGGCCAGGGCTCTCGCTCTGGCGGCACCAAGGGTGCCGGCTTCGAGGGTGGCCAGACTCCGCTGGCTATGCGCCTGCCCAAGCTTCCGGGCTTCCGCAACCCCCGTCGTATCGAGTACACCGCTGTTAACGTTGAGCGTCTCGAGCGTAAGTTCGAGGATGGCGCTGTGATCGACGGTGCCGCTCTTAAGGCCGCTCGCATCACCAAGAGCGAGTTCGAGCCCGTCAAGGTGCTCGGCAATGGTGAGCTTACCAAGAAGTTCACGGTCAAGGTCGACAAGGTCAGCGCTTCTGCGCAGGCCAAGATCGAGGCCGCCGGCGGAAAGGTCGAGCTGCCGTGCTAAATGGTCTTAAGAATGCTTTCCGCATCAAAGAACTGCGCGAAAAGATTCTTTTTACCATAGCTATGCTCGTCGTGTACCGCATTGGTGCGCACGTTCCTGTGCCCGGCATTCCCTTCCAGGGGATGCTGGGCCTTTTCTCGACCGATAACAATTCGGTCGCCGCAGGTGCTATGGCCCTCCTGAATCTTTTCTCTGGCGGCGCGTTGAGCTATGTGTCGGTGTTTTCGCTGGGCATCATGCCTTACATCACCAGCTCGATCATCCTCCAGATGCTCCAGGCCGTTGTGCCTTCCCTGCATGAGCTTGCTCGCGAGGGCGAGGTCGGTCAGACCAAGATTACGCAGTATTCGCGTTACCTCACCTTGGCTCTGGCAATCCTCAACTCCGTGGGTTACCTCTTCCTCTTTAAGAGCTTCGGCATCAGCTTTAATGGCGCCGCCGCTCCCGAGATCATCTTCGACCTCATGATCGTCGGCACGCTCACCGCGGGCGCCATGCTGATCATGTGGATTGGTGAGCTCATTACCCAGCGCGGTATCGGCAATGGCATGTCGCTGATCATCTTTGCGAACATCATGGCCGGTCTGCCGCAGGCGATCTTCTCCAGCACCGAGGGCAATGGCGGTGGCATCATCACTATGGTGATCATCTGCGCCATCATCCTGCTGGTTATCCCGCTGATCGTTTTCCTTGAGCGCGGCCAGCGCCGCATTCCGGTCTCCTACGCTAAGCGCGTCGTGGGCCGTCGCATGATGGGTGGCCAGACCACCTACCTGCCCATCAAGGTCAACACCGCGGGTGTCGTGCCGATCATCTTCGCTTCGGCGCTGCTGTACTTCCCGGCTCAGGTTGCCGTGTTCTTCCCCGGCATCGGCTGGATTCAGGCAGTTGCCTCTGCGCTTTCGACCGGTTGGCTCAACTGGGTGCTTAACGTTGTCCTCATCGTGTTCTTCGCGTACTTCTACACCTCCATGGTGTTCAATCCCGATGACACGGCCGACAACCTTAAGAAGCAGGGCGGCTTTATTCCGGGCGTTCGTCCGGGTAGGGCTACCGCGGCCTACATCAAGAACGCGCTCAACAAGATTACGCTTCCCAGCGCTGTCTTTTTGGCGCTCATCGCCATCGTGCCTTCGATCATCTTCTCCTTCACGGGCAATCAGCTGATCCAGGCATTTGGCGGCACGTCCATCCTCATCATGGTCGGCGTCGTGCTCGACACGGTCGACAAGCTCGAAGGCCAGATCAAGATGTATGATTACGATGGATTCTTTAAATAGGCTAGAGGAGGATTGCTCATGAACCTCGTATTGCTCGGAGCTCCGGGTGCCGGTAAGGGCACCGTTGCACAGGAGCTCGTCGCCGAGTTTGGCGTCGCCCACATCTCCACGGGCGACCTGCTGCGTGCTGCCGTCAAGGGTGGCACCGAGCTTGGTATTCAGGCTAAGAAGTACATGGACGCTGGCGAGCTCGTTCCCGACCAGCTCGTGATCGACCTTGTCAAGGAGCGCCTTGCCGCCGATGACGCCCAGCAGGGCTTCATCCTCGACGGCTTCCCGCGCAACACCGCCCAAGCTGTGACGCTCGATTCCGAGCTCTCCACCATGGGTCGCGAGATCGACTGCGCCCTTCTGGTCGACGTTGCCCCCGAGGTCATCATCGATCGTCTGTCCTCGCGTCGCACCTGCCGCGCCTGCGGTTACACCGGCACTGCTGCCGATGTTACCTGCCCCAAATGCGGCGGCGAGATGTATCAGCGCGACGACGATAAGCCCGAGACCATCAAGAACCGTCTCGACGTCTACGAGAAGTCCACGAGCCCGCTTGTCGATTACTATCGTGGCCAGGGTCTGCTCAAGTCGGTCAACGGTGACCAGGCTCGCGAGACCGTATACGGGGATGTCAAAGAGGCCCTCGGTCTATGATTAAGATTAAGTCTGCAACGCAAATCGAGCAGATGAAGAAGGCAGGAGCGCTATCTAAGATGGCGCTCCGCCACGTTGGAGCCATGGTGCGCCCCGGCGTTTCGACTTTTGAGCTCGATCAGCTCGCGGAGCAGATTATCCGCATGCATGGCGGCACCCCGGCCTTTAAGGGTTACGGCGGGTTCCCGGGGACCATTTGCGCATCGATCAACGATGCCGTGGTCCACGGTATTCCCAACCCCGATATGATCCTGCGCGATGGCGATATCATCTCTATCGATACGGGAGCCGTTGTTGACGGTTGGGTTGGCGATAACGCATGGACGTTTTTCGTCGGCACCCCTACGCCCGAGGCCAAGGCCCTGTGCGAGGTTACGCGCGATTGCCTTAAGGCTGCCATTGAGCAGGCTGTTCCCGGTAACCATATCGGGGATGTTGGTTATGCCGTCCAGTCCCTCGCCGAGTCTCACGGTTATGGCGTGCTTCGTGACTATGTGGGTCATGGCATTGGCCGCGTGATGCACGAGGACCCCAACGTTCCTAACTATGGAAAGAAGGGGAGGGGCGTTCGCCTCCAGGCCGGTATGGTCATTGCCATCGAGCCGATGGTAACGATGGGTTCCAACCATGTGAGCACGGGCTCCGATGGTTGGATCGTCACCACCAACGACCACCTGCCCGCCGCGCACTACGAGAACACCGTCGCCATCACCAATGACGGTCCGGTGATTCTCACCACCGATGCGCAAGGATCCTGGTGTTCGCTCCAAGGCGGAGAAATGTAAAAGTCGCCGCCCCCTGATGCCCAACCTCGCCTTTCAATTTCGAAGGCATGACCCCAAGGTCTATGCCTTCTCATTTCAAGGCGATCTTGGGCATCAGGGAACGGCTTTGTTTTACATTTCAAATGTAACAAGTTCCACGTAGTTGTGGAGCCATTACGAAGTTATTACGATGCGTGTATACGTGTTGTAGAATACTCAATCGCTGTCGTTTTCTAGAGAAAGATGATTGCTTGTGAAGAAGGAAGACGCAATTGAGCTCGAGGGTACGGTAAAGGAACCGTTGCCTAATGCCATGTTTAAGGTCGAGCTCGAGAACGGTCATTCGGTTCTGTGCAACATTTCTGGCAAGATTCGAATGAATTACATCCGTATTCTCCCCGGTGACAGGGTTGTCGTGGAGCTTTCCCCGTACGACCTGACCCGCGGCCGCATCACCTATCGCTACAAATAGCGGCACGCATACACGCACTCTTATTTCCGACTGCAGGCTTAGCTCAACCTACGGTCGGATTGTGTGTGAAGACCAGCCATAGTTTTAAACGCCTGCGGCTGGGCGAGTAGATAGTAGGGAAGTAGTTTGAGCGCTACCGAAAGGAAGAACGATGAAGGTACGTCCTTCGGTCAAGAAGATGTGCGATAAGTGCAAAATCATTAGGCGCCATGGCAAGGTCCTCGTCATTTGCGAGAACCCCCGTCATAAGCAGCGTCAGGGTTAAGAGAGGAGACTACGTTGGCCCGTATTAATGGTGTCGACCTCCCGCGTGAGAAGCGCGTTGAGATCGGTCTGACCTACATTTACGGCATCGGCCGCACCACTGCGACGAAGATTTGCGTCGAGTGCAACGTTAACGTGGATACGCGCGTTAAGGACCTCACCGAGGATGAGGTTAACGCCATCCGCGAGTATATCGACAAGAACCAGATCATGGTTGAGGGCGACCTCCGCCGTGAGCGCAACCAGAACGTCAAGCGCCTTATGGACATCGGCTGCAACCGCGGCCTTCGTCACCGCAAGGGCCTCCCGGTCCGCGGCCAGCGCACCCACACTAACGCTCGTACCCGCAAGGGCCCGAAGCGTCAGATCGGTGCTAAGAAGAAGAAATAAGGAGCGCTAGATAGATGGCTACTGCTAAGAAGAACGTTCGCGCTGCCCGTCTGAAGCGCGCGGACCGTAAGAACATTTCCGTGGGCCAGGCTCACATCCGTTCTACGTTCAATAACACGATCGTTTCGATCACCGATCCCCAAGGCAACGTCATTTCCTGGAAGTCGGCTGGCCAGGTGGGCTTCAAGGGCTCCCGTAAGTCCACGCCGTTCGCTGCCCAGATGGCTGCCGAGGCTGCTGCCAAGCAGGCCATGGAGCACGGTATGAAGAAGGTTTCCGTCTTCGTCAAGGGCCCCGGCTCCGGTCGTGAGACCGCCATTCGCTCCCTCCAGGCTGCTGGCCTCGAGGTCTCGAGCATTCAGGACAAGACCCCCATCCCGCACAACGGCTGCCGCCCCAAGAAGCGTCGCCGCGTGTAACTGAAAGGATCGTATCAATATGGCAATCGACAGGACTCCTGTTCTTAAGCGCTGCCGTCAGCTCGGGATCGATCCCGCTGAGCTCGGTTACAGCAGCAAGAAGGAATCTATCCGTCAGCCCAAGCGCCGTCGCAAGGAATCTGAGTACGGCATGCAGCTGCGCGAGAAGCAGAAGGTCAAGTTCATCTATGGCGTTCTGGAGAAGCAGTTCCACGGCTACTTCAACAAGGCCCGTAAGATGAACGGCGTCACCGGTGAGAACCTCATGATCATCCTTGAGTCTCGCCTCGACAACGTTGTTTTCCGTCTTGGCTTCGCTCGCACCCGTAAAGAGGCTCGTCAGTCCGTCCGCCACGGTCACTTCACCGTGAACGGCAAGCGCGTGGACATCCCGTCCTACCGCGTCAAGGCCGGCGACGTCGTCGCTGTCGGCGAGAAGTTCCGTGACCTCCTCCCCATCAAGGAGGCTCTGATTTCCTCCGAGCGCTTTGAGGTCCCTGGCTGGCTTGAGGTCGATATCGAGAAGCTGTCTGGTAACGTGCTCGCTCTGCCGACGCGTGAGCAGATCAGCGGTGATATCAACGAGCAGCTCATCGTCGAGCTCTACTCTAAGTAGTCCATCCGGGCTGCTGAGGCTGGAGGTAATACATGTCAGAATTCATTAGGCCTCAGGTTCAGGTCGAAGAGATCAACGAGACGTCTGCTCGTGTCTCCGTCGAGCCGCTCGAGCGCGGTTACGGCGATACGCTGGGCAACTCCTTGCGTCGCGTTCTTCTGTCCTCGCTCGAGGGTGCCGCCGTCGAGGCTATTCAGATCGATGGTGCGCAGCACGAGTTCATGACCATCCCTAACATGGTCGAGGATGTCACTGACATCGTCCTGAATGTCAAGGGTCTTGTCTTCAGGGCTCTCGGCACGACCGACGAGGCGACCGCCACCATCTCGGTTGACGGCCCCTGCGAGGTCACCGGTGCGGACTTCTTTATTCCGTCCGAGTTTGAGTTGGTCAACCCCGAGCAGCACATCGCTACGCTCACCGAGGGTGGCCATCTCACCATGAGCATGCGCATCGGCTATGGCCGCGGCTATGTCTCTGGCGAGGCCAACAAGCGCGACAACGATCCCATCGGTGTGATCCACGTCGACTCGCTGTACTCGCCGGTATCCCGTTGCGCCAAGCTCGTTGAGGCTTGCCGTGTCGGTCAGCATACCGACTACGACCGCCTTGTCCTCGAGATCGAGACCAACGGCTCCATCGCCCCGCGCGACGCCGTGGTCCAGGCTGCCAATATCATCAACCAGCATATGGCTGCCTTTATGAACCTTGCCGAGACCCCCGAGGTCGAGGAGGAGGTTTCGATCTTCGCTCCCGAGGTCACCAACGACAACGCCGAGCTGGACAAGCAGATCGAGGATCTGGACCTTTCTGTCCGTTCCTACAACTGCCTTAAGCGTGCCAGCATTCACTCGGTCCGTCAGCTCGTTGAGTTCTCGGAGAACGATCTTCTGAACATCCGCAACTTCGGTGTTAAGTCGATCGAGGAAGTGAAGGACAAGCTTGAGTCCATGGGCCTGAGCCTGAAGGCTTAATGCTTCGCATATTTGAGGAGAAACTAGACCATGCGTCACAACGTTAAGAAGGGCCTGAAGCTCGGCACCGATGCGAGCCACACCAAGGCCATGAAGAAGAGCCTGGCCAAGGCCCTCTTCGAGAACGACCGCATCAAGACCACCGAGACCCGCGCTAAGGCGCTGCGTTCGGTTGTCGAGCCGATCATCACCTGGGCCAAGAAGGGCGACCTGCACTCTCGTCGTCTGGCTATCGCCAAGCTCGGCGATAAGCAGCTCGTTGCCGAGATCTTCGACAAGGCTGCTCAGGGAATGTGGCAGGATCGCAACGGCGGTTACACCCGCATCATGAAGCTCGGTAACCGTAAGGGCGACAACGCTCCCATCGTTATCATGGAGCTCGTCACCGAGCCTTGCACGCCCAAGGCCAAGAAGGCTGCTCCGGCCCCCAAGAAGGCCGCTGCTCCCAAGAAGGTCGAGGCTGTCGAGGAGACCGCTGCCGAGGAGGCTCCTGCTGAGGAGACCGCTGAGTAGACAATTCGTCTGCATAGGCTATATTCGAGGGGTACGTTCGCGTACCCCTCTTTTTTTGTCGCGATATCGTTGTTTGTTTGTTGGGAGCGCCCATGACCGCGCCGTCTGATTTCAATTTGACTCCAGAGCTCGATGCCACGTTGGTGTTTCGTGTTGCCTATGACGGCTCGTCCTATAGCGGATTTGCCGAGCAGCCGGGGCAGACGACGGTTGCCGGAGAGCTGCGTCTTGCCATAGAGACGCTCTTGCGCCGCTCAGTCGATTTGACGTGTGCCGGGCGCACCGATGCAGGGGTGCATGCGGTGGCCCAATACATCAGCGTGCCCGTTACGGACGCTGAGCTCGCTTTAACGCGCCGCAGGTGGCTGCGAGCTATGGATGCGCTGCTGCCCAAAGATATCGCCGTTAATGAGGTCTACAGGGCCCGTAAGGGCTTTTCTGCGCGTTTTGACGCACGTTCTCGGACCTATACCTACCGCATTGCCGATCGCGATGCGCGTCCGGTGCTATCGCGTGGCGCGGTATGGTGGCATCGTTATCCTTTGGACGTGGATGCGATGGCAGCCGCCTGCCCAGCTCTTTTGGGCGAACAGGACTTTAAGAGCTTTTGTAAGGTCGCTTCTGCCGTGGGCAAGCCAACGCATCGTTGCGTGATGCGTGCCGAGTTTGGCCACGAGGTCGCCTTTGGCGAGGATATCCTCACGTTTACCATCGAGGGCAATGCGTTTTTGCATTCGATGGTGCGCACCATCGTGGGAACGCTCGTCGAGATCGGCATGCATCGTCGCGATCCCGAGTGGATGCGCGAGGTGATTGACGCTTGCGATCGTACTGCTGCGGGTCCCACGGCGCCGGCGTGCGGCCTTACCTTTATGGGCGTAGATTATGACCCCACCGAGCTCGTCGCGCTCGAATAGGGGAGAAGCGAGAGCCATCTAAGTATGCTGCTCGTGTGGGCGAGCCGTGTGCAACATCTGTTCTTGGCGTGCAGCGCATCGGGCGACTCGTTGCGTTTATTGCCGGGGTGTACCATGAACGGCAGTTGATTATTGCTGTCGAGAGGATGGATAACTTGCTTCGACGTGGCTCGCTTCCGCGACTTTCGGTGATCCTTGTTGTGGAGGGTTCACCCAGCTACGCGATGCGCGCACTCGAAAGCGTCCAAAACCAAGACCTCTACGATATGCAGATTGTCGTTGCATGTCGCAACGCTGCGCCGGGCGTTCGTCATTCGCTCGATGTTGCCGCGGGCAGAGATATTCACATCGATTTGATAGACGTTGACGATCCGTCGAGCGGAGCTTGCCTTCGCGAGGGTTTTGCCGCTTCGCGCGGGGCCCACATTATCGCAATGAGCGCCGATGAGTGGTTTGCGCCGCACGCGTTTTTGGCAATGCTCGATGTCGCTTGTGAGACCTCGGCAGATATCGTATTTCCCTCGGTGTCGCTCGATCGCTACGATACGCATCGGGAACGCCATTCTCGTATGTTGGACGCGCAATCCATTGCCCTTGCCGACGATGGAGACCGGGCTTTAGGCCTGGCCAAGCTGGTCGAGAGCGGTCTGGTTTGTCAACATTCCGGCGTGATGTATGAACGCGCCCTGTTTGAGTTGTGTCTGCAGCATGCCGAGTCGTATCGTGCGATCGCCTTTTTGGCGCCTGCCCTTTCGCATGCGGAACGCGTATTGGGGTGCGCCGAAGCTTGTTTCCATACGGCCGCGCCATCGGTTGCGGATTCATTCGACCCCACCATGTTCTCGCGACTTTCCGATGACGCCAAGGCGCTTGAAGAGCTTTGCGTGCCATTTGACGCAATAGATGACGATAACCATCTAAAGCTGGCCTGCCAACGGTTTTACTATGGCCGCTTGGTTGCTTGTATCGAGAATTTGTGCCTGAGCCCCCATGGGGTGTCTTCAATTGAGCGCACGGCACGATTGCGTGATATGCTCAATGACGTGCGGACTCGCCAGATGGCGGTGGCCCTTAAGGGAGAGCGCCGAGGCCTTGGACTTTTGTTTGGGCCGATTGCCAACGTTAAGCCTATGCGCTGCGTTATGTATGCGCATCTGGCTGCTTTTTTGAACAGAACGGGCGCAAGGGTAGCCTAGCTGTGTCATATTCGAAAATAATTTGCATAGAATTGTTTCGAAATGCGTTCTTATTCACAAATAGCCTCAAATAGCGCTAAACTATTCAATCACTGATAGATTGTCTTCGCCATCTATGGAGTGAGGTTTTATATGGCTAAAAAACGCAACGGGCGCCAGGATGCCATCAGAGATATCGTGCGCAATAAAGACGTGCGTACGCAGCGCGTGCTGGTGGACGAACTCCGCGCCATGGGCTTTGATTGCACGCAGGCGACGGTTTCGCGTGACATCGCCGATATGGGGCTGCGCAAACTGCCCGAGGGCATCTATGTTCTGGCTGAGGACCTGCACCTGCAGCGCATGGTCTCCGAGCTGGTTACCGGTGTGTTGCGCACCGACAACCTGGTTATGATTAAGGCTCAGCCCGGCACCGCCTCGGGCATTGCCGCGGCTGTCGATGCGGCCGAGCTGCCCGATGTGCTCGGATCGCTTGCCGGCAATGACACGATTTTGGTTATCGCTCAGACTGCCGAGGATGGCGAACGCCTCGAAGCGCTGATTAACAAGCTCAGTGCCGCGCGTAAATAGCTTTACGCACGTAAACAACGCCAGCTAAGACGGCAGAAATACAGGGGCGTCGGTTTTGAGCCGACGCCCTTTTTGTGACGCTCCTGTCGTGGCATCTCGATTGCGCGCGATATGCCATGTATGTCCCAGCAAAAAGCGCCCGAGCTTTTGAGCTGCTCGGGCGCTTTGCTATCTACTGATCTGTGGAGGGATCGGGGGTCGGGCTAGGGCTGGGATCGGGGGTCGGGCCAGGGTCGGGGCTGGGGCTGGGGCTGGGATCGGGGCTGGGGTCGGGAGTAGGGGTGGTACCGCCGGCATCGCCTTCGCCGCCGGTGTTACCGCCCTCGTTGCCGCTCCCGCCGGTGGTCTCCGTCTCTTCTTCCTCGTCTTCGTCCTTATCCTCGTCCTCTTCCTTCTTCTTGTTGTTTGTGCCGTAGAACTTCCAGACGTTATTGTTCTTGTACGTGGGAGCCGTTCCGGTCGGGAACTCCTCGCGCTCGGCGCCCGCAAGAACGGTGTTCATGAACTTCTTAAAGACGGGCAGGTTGGTGCTGTCGCCCAGCAGGTCCGAACCGTACTTTTGGATGGGAATCTCGCCTGCGGAATAGCCGGTCCACAGGGCGCATGCCAGTTGCGGCGTGTAGCCGCAGAACCACAGGTTGGTGGTGTTGTCAGTGGTGCCCGTCTTGCCGGCATAGGGCTGGTTGACGCTCAGCGCGCCGGCGGCACCCGTGCCGCTGCCCTGCATGACGCCGGATAGAACGTCGGTAACCGCGGCAGCCTCACCTTCGGTGAGCACCCGCGTGGGATTGTCGGTGTGCTGGTACAGAACCGAGCCGGTACGCGAGTCGATCTCGGTGATGGCGATCGGCTGGCGATAATAGCCGCCGTTGGCAAAAGCGGCGTAGGCCGATGCCATCTCGAGCGGTGAGATGGACCCGGTGCCGAGCGTCATGACGGGAACGTCCTCGATATTGTCCTTGGCGGGATCGATGCCGAGCTTTTTGACGAGCGACATGATCTTGTCATTGCCGATGGCTTCGGCCACCTGAATATAGCCGGTGTTGGATGAGTATGCCGTTGCCTGCTTAAGCGTGATGTTGCCATAGCTCTGTTTGCCATAGTTTTGCACCTCGGTCGTGGTGCCCTTGGCCTTGAGTGGCGAGTTGCAGTTGAGAATGACGTTGGGGTTCATGCCGTTTTGGATGGCAGTTGCCAGCGTAAAGGCCTTAAACGTGGAGCCCACGGGGCGCTTTGCCGTAGCGTGGTTCACGTGATTCTCGTCGGCGTTGTAGTCGTAGCCGCCCACCATGCACTTGATGTAGCCGGTCTTGGGGTCAACGACAACCATGCCCATGTCCAGGCCATCGAGCGAAAGCGTGTCGAGCTGTGAGCGCACAGCCTCCTCGGCCACCTGCTGCATGGTGGGGTCGATGGTGGTCTTAACAGTCAGGCCACCCTTAAAGAGCACGTCGGTGGAGAACTCCTGCTCGAGCAGCTGCTTGACGTAGGAGACAAAGTAGGGCTGTGAGTATACGTCGACGCCGCTGCCCGAGATCTCGGTCACGTTGAGGGTGATGGGCTCAGCCTGCGCGGCATCGTGCTCTTCCTGCGTGATGTGGCCCAGGCGCAGCATGTTGTCGAGCACCTTATTGCGGCGGGAAAGCGCCAGGTCGGGATTGACCGTGGGGTCGTACTGTGAAGGCGAGTTGGGCAGACCGATGAGCAGCGCGGCCTCGCTCAGGGTGAGGTCGGAAGCACTCTTGGAGAGGTAGGTCTCGGCGGCGGCCTCGATGCCATAGGCGCCGTGGCCATAGTAAATGGTGTTGAGGTACATCATGAGGATCTCGTCTTTGGAGTACATGTCCTCCATCTTGATGGCGATATAGGCCTCGCGCACCTTACGCTCGATGGTCGAGTCGAACTGCTCCTCCTGCAGGATGGTGTTGCGCACCAGCTGCTGGGTGATGGTCGAGGCTCCTTCGTGGCCGCCGGCAAGGGTTGCCACCGAGGCACGCGCGATGCCCAAGAGGTCTATGCCGCCGTGCTCGTAGAAACGCTCGTCCTCGACGTCGATCGTGCCCTGCAGGACGTACGGGGAGACCTGGTCCTTGGTGATGGACTTGCGGTTTTGGGTATAGAAGCTGGCGATCTTGTTGCCGTTGCAGTCAACAATCTCGGTGGGCTCGCTGACCAGATAGGCGTTGGCGTCGGTGTAGTCGGGCAGGTCGGACAGCCAGCGGTTGACGTTGCCGATCATGCCGATGCCAAATGCTACGCCCGCGATGAGCAAAAAACCCAAAAGCGAAAGCAGGATGACGGGCAGAGCGTGCGTCTTAGAGCGACCGTGTCCCTGTCGTTGGCGAGGACCCATATGTTGACCTCCAAGTATGTCGTGCCAGGCGGCGGGTGTGCGTCGGGCAGGATGGACATAAGTTATTACACGATAAACCAATCGAGCCGCGCGAAGCCTCGTGTATGCTGGTTGACGGCAATTAACAGAGCGATTGCATACCTTGGTAGGGAGTTTGCCGATGGCGATTTGGGCGACGGAGCCTAGCAGACAATGCGGGAATGGGACGCCAACATCGGGGCTGGCACTGCCCGAGCTGTTGGCTCCTGCTGGCGGGCTCAATCAGATGCTCGCCGCAATCGCGGCAGGTGCCGATGCCATTTATGCCGGGTTGAGCGGATTTAACGCCCGCGTGAGTGCGCACGGGTTTAGTGACGACGAATTTGCGCGCGGGTGTGCCGTGGCGCACGCCCATGGTGTGCGCGTGTACGTGACGCTCAACGTATTCGTGTTCGACGACGAGCTGTCCGAAGCCGTGGCACTGGGGGCACATGCGCATGCGCTGGGCGCCGATGCACTGATCGTGGCAGATGCGGGCCTAGCCCGCGCGCTGCAAGCGGCAATTCCGGGGGTCGAGATTCATCTGTCCACCCAAGCGGGCGTCCATAGCAAGGGGGCCGTGCGTTTGGCGGCTGACGAGCTGGGGGTCGAGCGCGTGACTACGGCGCGCGAGCTGACCGTGGCAGAGATTGTGACGCTCTGCGCTACCGGTGTGCCCATCGAGGTGTTCTGCCATGGCGCCATATGCATTGGCTATTCGGGCGCGTGCGAGTTTTCGGCCCTGCGGCGCGGACGGTCGGCGATGCGTGGCGACTGCACGCAGCCGTGCCGCCTGGCATACGATTTGGTGGATGAGGCTGGGGAGAGCGTCGTTGCCGTCGAAGGCGATCGTCTGCTCTGCCCGCGTGACTATCTGGGCATTGCTCATTTACCCGAGCTTGTTGCTGCCGGGGTGGCGTCGCTCAAGATCGAGGGGCGTATGAAGAACCCCGACTACGTCTACAA
Organism: Collinsella sp. LCP21S3_A3; assembly: GCF_052118905.1. Classification (NCBI taxonomy): domain Bacteria; kingdom Bacillati; phylum Actinomycetota; class Coriobacteriia; order Coriobacteriales; family Coriobacteriaceae; genus Collinsella; species Collinsella sp. LCP21S3_A3. Next base: position 75,907 of record NZ_JBQKGH010000005.1, read on the forward strand.
CGTGGTGCGGGCGTGGCGCCGGGCGCTCGATATGCTGCGTGATGGCGCGTGGGATCCCGATGCCGTGCAGGCGCTCGAACGTGAGCTGGGAAGGTCGTTTAACCGCGGGTTTACCGACGCGTATCTGCGAGGCCGCTCGGGCGCGGAGCTTATGAGTTTTGAACGCGCGATCAACCAGGGCGTGCGTGTGGGCCGTTTGGTTGCCGTGGGACACGAGGAAGTGACCGTCGAGCTCGATGCCGCCGTGGCGGCGGGCGATACGCTCGAGATCAGGTTTTACCCGGGCGCCGACGCGCGTCCCGATGTACCTAAACGCTGGCCGCAAGTTCCCTGCCCGGTGGATGCCGCGGCGGGGGAGCGCATCGTTGTCCATTGCAAGCGCAAGGTCGACGCGGGCTGCGAAGTGTATCTGATTCGCAGCGCTGGTGTGCTTGAGCAAACGGCGGCGGCGCTGGAGCGCATGCGGGCCGAGGCCGATGCGGTCGCGCTTGCGAAACGCGCTGTCGAGACGCTGCCGTTTGCGGGCGTTCTGATGGATAGCGGAACGCAGCCGGAAGAACCTGCAGAGTCTGTCGCCGCTCGCTTGGTCTTTGCCTGGCAGCTGATGGACCAGGACCCAAACGAAGAGCTCGACCTGTCCGATGCGACTGTTGTGCTCGACGAGGTCTGCCGTGTGGGCGATATCGAGCGGACTCGGTCGCTCATGCAGCGCGCCGGCCGCATCGTCTGTCGTAATCTGGGACAAGTGGCGATAGCTCGCGAACTGCGCGTCGCCTTTGACGTGGCAGCGCCGGTGTTCTGTGCGAATCGGGCAACGCTCGCCTGGTTGCGGGGGCTTGGGGCGCAGCGCGTGTTTTTGCCTGCCGAACTTGTCGCTCACGATGCGAAACGCGTTGCCGAGCTTGCCGCCTGTCCTGGCGTCCTGGGCCCCGTCGATACCGATCGTCCCGAGCTCATGGTGTGCGAGCACTGCCTGCTGACCGCCGAGGGCGTCTGTGCCACCGATGCGACGGGACAGGCCTGTTGCCGCGACTGCTTGCGTCGCCGGCAGACGCGCTATCTGGTCGATCGTGACGGTACACGTTTGCCAGTTGCCATCGACGCATGCGGCAGGACGAGGATTTTCCTGTCGTAGGTGCCGCGTCGCGTCAGTTTGTTATCATATGAGAGTTTATGGACTTCCAGCACCGCTGTTTTCGGCGAGGGTGCTATAGCAAAAGGAGGATACCCAATGCTGTCTGTTGACGAGCAAATGCGTATCATCACCTCGGGCGCCGCGAAGATTGTCCCCGAGGCCGACCTTCGTAAGAAGCTTGAGAAGGGTGAGCCCCTCAACATCAAGCTCGGCGTCGATCCCACCAGTCCCGACCTGCACCTGGGCCACGCCGTGCCCCTGCGCAAGATGCGCCAGTTCCAGGACCTGGGCCACAACGTCACCCTGATCATCGGCAACGGTACCGCGCTGATCGGCGATCCTTCGGGCAAGAACTCCACCCGCCCGCAGCTTTCTCAGGAGCAGATCGAGGCCAACGCCGAGACTTACGTGAGCCAGGCCATGAAGATCTTGGACCCCGAGAAGACCACCATCGTGCACAACGGCGACTGGATCTTGTCGATGGACCTGGCCGGTCTGTTGCAGGTGTGCTCCAAGTTCACCGTCGCCCGCATTCTTGAGCGCGATGACTTTACCAAGCGCTATCAGTCCCAGACGCCGATCGCCCTGCACGAGTTCCTGTATCCCGTGATGCAGGCATACGATTCGGTCATGATCAAGGCTGACGTGGAGATGGGCGGCACCGACCAGCTTTTCAACCTGCTCGCCGGCCGTGAGCTCATGGAGAAGATGGGCATGGAGCCGCAGATCGCGCTCACCATGCCGCTGCTCGAGGGCACCGATGGCGTCCGTAAGATGTCCAAGTCCTATGGCAACTACATCGGTCTGACCGACGCGCCCAAGGATATGTTCGGCAAGACCATGTCCATCCCCGACGAGATGATCGGCAAGTACTACCGCCTGGCGAGCTCGCTCACCCCGGCCGAGGTCGACAAGATCGACGCTGCCCTGGCCGATGGCTCTGCCGATCCCTATGAGCTCAAGCGCGCTCTGGGCCGCGACCTGTGCGACACCTACCACGGCGCCGGTGCCGGCGACGAGGCTCAGGCCGAGTTCGACCGCGTGTTCAAGGAGGGCCAGCTCGCCGACTTCCCCGAGAAGCATATTGAGCTGACTGTAAACGACGAGGGCCAGATTTACCTTGCCGGCCTGCTCAAGGACCTGGGTCTTTCGGCCAGCGCCGGCCAGGCTCGTCGCGACATCGATGGCGGCGGTGTCAAGATCAACGGCAAGGCCGTGGCTCCCAAGAGCTACAACATCGACCCCAGTGCCCTCAAGCTGGGCGACACCCTCTCCGTGGGCAAGCGCAAGGGCTTTAAGCTGGTCTAACGAGCAAGTTGACCTCACAAGTGCAACAAGGCCGCAGCCGGGATTTCCGACTGCGGCCTTTTTGGCACTTAGGGATGATCCTTTTGTGCCGGCACTTTGGGACACTCCTTGTCAGTGGTGCAAAGCAGCCTGTCCCCATTGCGCCAAGCGGTGTGTGCCGTTAAGCAGAGGGGCGTATTGCTGACCCATCGTTTGGGCATACAATGGCTATTGGCTTGCTGCGGTGAAGGTCTGTCCGCTCCGCAGCTTTTTTCTACGGTTAAAGGAGTATGTATGTCCGTTGAGGTCATGAGGTCTGTGATCGATGCCGCCGAGGGCCGCGTGCCCGTCGACACGCTGTTTGCCAACGCACAGATCGTTGATGTGTACGGTCAGCGCGTGGCGCCCGGTAGCGTCGCCGTCAAGGACGGCGTGATTGTCGGTGTTCTCTACGATGGTCGAGATGACGCTGCTGGCACGTACGAGGCAGCTGAGGTTATCGACTGTCAGGGTCGCTATCTCGCACCCGGCTTTATTGACGGACACTTGCATATCGAGTCTTCGAACATCCGCCCTGCCGAGTATGCGCGCATGGCGGCGACGCGTGGTACCACCACCGCTATTGCCGACAGCCACGAGATCGCTAACGTTTCCGGCCTAGACGGCCTGCGCTTTATGATCGAGGACGGTTGTCGCGCGCCCATCTCCATCAAGTACATGATGCCTTCGTGCGTGCCCGCACTGCCCGACGAGCAGGCCGGTGCCGTTATCACTGCTGCCGATATGCAGGCGTTTTTTGCCGAGCATCCGGGCGACGTCTTTGGCCTGGGCGAAATGATGAACCTGCCGGGTGTCTTTATGGCCGACCCCGAGACCTGCGCTCGCATCGATGCTGCCAACCAGACACCGTCCAAGCAGGTTGACGGTCATGCTCCGCTTGTTGCCGGCAAGGATCTCAACGCCTATGCCGCGGCGGGTATTATCGCCGACCACGAGTCGACGATTCCCGAGGAAGCGCTCGACAAGCTATCCCGCGGCATGTATGTCATGCTGCGCGAAGGCACCTGCAGCCATGATCTTGCCAACCTGTCGCCTATGCTGCTGGAAAACCCCGCCCGTGCTCGCCGCTGCTGCTTTGCGACCGACGACCGCGCCCCCTCCGACGCGCTTTCGACCGGCATGATCGACAACGCCTGCCGCGTGGCCATCGAGGCCGGCATCGACCCGGTGGTCGCCATCTCCATGGCGTCCCTTTCCACGGCCGAGGCCTTTGGTCTGGACCACGGTTGCCGCGATCCGCATGAGCTCCGCGGCGCCATCGCTCCGGGTAAGCGTGCCGACCTGCTGGTGCTCAACGATCTGACGTTTGCCACGGCCCCGCATCGCGTATATGCCGCCGGTGCTCTGGTGGCGCAGGATGGCGCCTTTGTGGGCGAGATCGCACCCGAGATGGCTGAGGTTGCAGCCCTTGCCGACGAGCTGCGCGCCTCTGTTAAGCTGCCGAAGCTTTCGCTCGACGTTTTCGACTATGCCTTTAAGCCGGGCGAGGCTGTGATTGACGTGGTGCCGGGTAAGGCCATCACGGGTATGGCTCGCCCCGAGAGCGCCGAGGGCCTGCGCCGCATTATGCTGATTGAGCGCCATGGCCGCGGCGTGTCGCTGCAAGCCGAGGGCGTCGACGGCGACGGCCCCGATGGCCTGGGCCTGGTCGGCAAGCATATCGGTCGCGGCTGGGTGCGCGGTTTCACCATCACCGGTGGTGCCATTGCCTCCACGATCGGCCACGACTCGCACAACGTGTGCGTGGTGGGCGACAACGCCGCCGATATGATGGCTGCTGTTGAGGCCGTGGGCCAGGGCGGTCACGTGCTGGTGCGCAACGGCGAGGTCGTGGCCCGCATTCCGCTGGCGCTCGGTGGCCTGATGAGCGAGGGCACGGCCGAGGATGTCGCAGCGCAGCACGACGACTTTATGGTCAAGGCGCGCGCCATGGGTATTGAGCCGCCGCTCGACCCCATCATGGGCATCATCTTCCTGCCCCTGCCGGTCATCCCGACGCTCCGCATCCGCCCCGAGGGCATGTTCGACGTCACCACCTTCACCTACGCCGACTAGTCATCGGGGACGTTCTTAAACGACTAGTCGCTGGGGACACTCTTTGGCGTGTCGCCTGACGCCGCGACCGTGGGCTCTCTGGCGCGCGTGAGCTATTTGCCAGGTCTATGTAACGTTTATGACTGCGGGGTCTTATTTGAGCTCCCTTTGGGTACGTTGGAATCGGATACACGTTCGATTCCAGCAAGCCCGAAGGGAGCTTTTCTATGTTTAAGCTGATTGCATCCGATATGGACGGCACGTTGCTTGACGAAAACGGCCAGGTGCCTCCCGAGACCTACGAACTGATTTTGGCGCTACGCGAGCATGGCGTGCATTTTGCCGCATCGTCAGGCCGCCGCTACGATCGCCTGTGCGAGTTCTTTGCGCCCGTTCGCGACAAAATGGACTTTGTCGCAGCTAACGGTGCCCAGGTCTACGCCGACGGCAAAATGGTAGGCCGTGAGGTGTATTCGCACCTGGCGATTCGAAAGCTCGCCCAGGCCGTCGCGACGTTTCCCAATCTGCATCTTGCGCTCTTTGACCGAACCAAGTCCTTCTTGCTCGATGACGAGAGTAAGTTCGTGCGCGAGGTGGATAAGGACCTTCCCAATGCCGAGCGCATTTGGGAGCTGCCCGATCCCAGCGTAAATATCATCAAGGCGAGTATCTTTTGCGATGATGGTGCCGTTATGGACAGCGCTTACGTACTGCAGCGCGAGCTCGGCCAGTTCTTTACCTTTGCGCCTTCGGGCAACGCGTGGATCGATGCCATGCAGCCCGGCGTGTCGAAGGCCTCTGGCATCGCGCAGCTCGCGGAGCATTACGGCATTGGGCGCGATGAGATCATGGCATTTGGCGACTCGATGAACGACTACGAGATCATTCGCTTTGTCGGCACGGGCTGCGCGATGGAAAACGCGCGCCCCGCGCTCAAGGCAGTTGCCGATCGCGTGGTGGGGTGCAACCGCGACCACGCCGTCCAGCAGGAGCTCCGTCGCGTGCTGGAGAGTCTCGCCTAATTCGGCAGATGGGGACAGTCCTTGCAGCGCCCCGTGAAGAGTGCCCCCAACGACTACTGTGACCAGGGTAGCTAAAAAAGCCCCGTCCCAAATTAGCTACCCTGCCGGGTTGCTGCTGCTAGGCGAGGGCGGCCATGATGGCGCGGGCGACGCCGTCGTGGTCGTTGTCGTATTCGGTGATGGCGCCGGCGGCTTCGCGGTCCTCGGGCTCGGCATTGATCATCGCCGTACCGTGGCCCGCCGCCTGCAGCATGGGGATGTCGTTGATGTTGTCGCCGAACGCCCAGGCGTCGGCGAGACGCTCGCCCAGATGCCCACATAGCCAAGCCAATGCCGTTCCCTTGGTGGCGCCCCCGCCCATGACCTCGATATTCATGGCGTACGAACGCGTGACCTCAATGCCTCCGAGCGTGTCGAGCTCAGCCGCGATGGCGTCGCGATCGGCCGGGTCGTGCCAGTACATGGCGATGCGTTCGAGCACCTCGACCTCGTCGATCTTGCTGTCGATATCCATGTCGATCGGCGTTCGCGTGCGCTTGAGCGATGCCGCGATGTGAGGATCTCCGCCGCAGAATTCGTCCAGGCGCGTGTAGAGCGAGCGGGGGAGGAAGCACTGTCCATCCGCGAAGATATCGAAGGTCACATCGTGGCCAGCGGCAATGCTATGGACGCGGTGGGCGATGGCGCGGTCGAGCGGTCGGCTCAATATGCGCGTGGCGCGTGAGGCATCGGTGGGCACATCCTCGTCGAGCTGCCAGACGCTAGCACCATTGGCGCAGACCGCGTAGTGCACGGCAGGATGGGCGAGGATGTCCTCAAAGACGCCCGACAGCGGACGCCCCGTGCACGGTACAAACTCAATGCCGCGACGTGCGAGCTCGTCGAGCATCGCCCAGGTGGCGTCGCTCATCTGCTTGTCACTCGTCAACAGTGTTCCATCCATATCGGAAAAAACAATCATTCGATGCAGCCCTTTCTGCTGGCATAAAAAGCGTGGCCGAGGGCGGTGATACCCTGGCCACGCTCGTGTTCTATAACGGTGCGCGTCCTAACGGTCGGCGAGTGGCTTGTACTCCAGTGGCTCGATTACCGGACGGTATGCCGGGCGAATAATACGGTGTGCGCAGAAGAGCTCTTCCATGCGGTGTGCCGACCAGCCTGCCATGCGGGCCACGGCGAACATCGGCGTAAAGAGCGTCTCGGGTACGCCGAGCATCTTGTAGATAAAGCCCGTGTACAGGTCAATATTGGCGCAGATAGGTTTGGTCATGCCATGGTCGCGCATGACCTGGGGCGCCAGGCGCTCGATGCGCTCGATCAGCGCGAATTCCTCGCCCAGATCTTTCTTGGCGGCGAGCGAACGTGCGTAGTGGCGGCAGACCTCGGCGCGCGGGTCGCTGAGCGTGTAGACGGCGTGACCCATGCCGTAGATGAGCCCCGTGCCGTCAAAGGCCTGCTTGTCGAGAATCTTGCTCAGATATGCAGCAACCTCGTCATCGTCTTCCCAGTTGGAAACATGCGCGCGAATGTCCTCGTGCATGGATACGACCTTGGCGTTGGCACCGCCGTGACGCGGGCCCTTGAGCGAGCCGATAGCCGCGGCGTAGGCGGAATACGGGTCGGTGGCCGAAGAAGACAGCACGCGGCAGGCGAAGGTGGAGTTGTTACCGCCGCCGTGCTCGGCGTGGAGCATGAGCATCACGTCGAGCAGCATGGCCTCGTCGCGGGTGAACGCCATGCCGCCGCGCAGGACCTGCAGAATGGTCTCGGCGGTGGAGAGACCGGGCGTGGGGTGCGGCACGTGCATCTCCGAACCGTGGCACTTTGCGATCGATGCCATGTGCGCAAAGGCGGCGATGCGGGGCAGGCGTGCCAGCATGGAAATGGCAACGTCGATCTCGTGCTCGGGTGTGATTGCATCGGGATCGGCATCGAAGGCATAGAGCAGCAACACGGCGCGCTGAAGCACGTTCATGATGCTCGAGGATACCGTGGTCATGGGGAACACGCGGACGTATTCGTCGCTCAGGTGCCTAAAAGCACCTAGGCGTTCGCAAAAACCGTCAAGCTCTTCCTTGGTGGGCAGAGAGCCCGTGATGAGCAGGTAGGCGACTTCTTCGTAGCCGTAGCGGTTCTCGGCCTGGGCATTGTTGACCAGATCTTCGATGCTGTAGCCACGAAGCGTGAGCTTGCCCTGATCGGGCACAACCTTTCCGTCGACCTTGTTGTAGCCATGCACATCCGAGATGCGAGTGAGGCCTGCAACCACGCCCGAGCCATCTGCATTGCGCAGGCCGCGCTTGACATCGTGCTCGACAAACAGGTCCTCGTCATAAGGGTCGGTCGGCAGGCCGTAGTATAGATTTTCGCTTTCGGGCGAAATCTGGCGGCTTGCTTCGTAGTCCAAGACCAGGCGGCTCAGGTGGTCGTCGAAGCGGTAATAGATTTTCTTGGCGTCGTAGGCCATGTGCGCTCCTCTCCGGGCCATGTGGCGACGTTGCGCCTGGGCGCACGTTGGGCCGTCGTCACGCAGCCTGTTCGCTACAGGCGGTACATAAAGTTAAAGACGTCCTCGCGCTGGATGGACACGTTAACGCCCGAAAGCTCGCCGGCCTCGGCCAGGGCCTTCTGCAGCTCGGCGAAGTCGAGCTTGGACTCGGCGGTGTCGGCCAGCATGGTCATGGTGAAGATGTCCTCGATAATGGACTGCGTAATGTCGCGGATGTCGACATTGGCTTCGCCCAGGACGCGGGTGACGCCGGCGACAATGCCGGGGCGGTTCTTGCCAAGGACGGTGATGACGATACGGGAGGACGAGATCTCGGCCATGGGAAACCCTTTCGCGTGTTGGCGGCGCGCGGCGGCGCTCCGCTACGGTACAGTGTTCATCATTGTACCTGTCCTGTGCAAAAAGGGGCGCCTTTGCTGCGGCGTTACACGTCTGCAACATGGAGCGCTTGTCTCGTAGGGTGTATTTTTTGGCACCCTGGACAGCTCGGGCGGCTCTGTTGGCGCCGCGATCGGGCAGATTCGCCTGTGCGCTCCGGCGTAAAGACCGTGAACCTTTTGTGGGACGCTCGACGCCGTGGTAACATAGCCGAGTTTGTTGTCTTGGTCGGAAACCAAGACGCCTTATGCGCTGATCGGTAACCAGCGCCTGACCAATAAGGAGTCCTACCATGAAGCAGGGTATCCATCCCCAGTATGTCGAGTGCACGGTGACGTGCTCCTGCGGCAACACCTTCAAGACGCACGCTACCGTGTCCGAGATGAGGGTCGAGCTTTGCAACGAGTGCCACCCGTTCTACACCGGCCAGCAGAAGTTCGTCGACACCGGTGGACGCGTCCAGCGCTTCGCCGACAAGTTCGGTGGCGCCGCTGCCGCCCAGCTCAAGAAGGCCGAGGAGGCCAAGGCTGCCAAGGCCGCCAAGGCTGCTGAGGCCGAGGCCGCTCGCAAGGCCGCCGCTGAGGCTAAGGCTGCCGAGAAGGCCAAGCGTGCCGCTAAGTTTGCCGAGGAGGCTGCCAAGCAGGCCGCCGAGGCTCCCGCAGAGGCTCCCGTCGAGGAGGCCGCTGCCGAGGCCGAGACCACCGAGGCTGCTGAGTAAATAGCTCGCCGAGGAATCGCTCGCATTCATGGCAAAAGGGCCGTGCATCCAATTGGGTGCACGGCCCTTTTCTTATCGACGCAAAGTAGCACGTCCTCTTTGCACCGAACGGTGGGGATTTTTCGTTTGCCCAGATAAAACCTGCCAAAATAAACCTGTCCCTTTTTGGCAGGTAACCGATAGGAGGCTACGTGGACACATCGACGTCCTTGGGCAATCGCGAGCTCGCGGTGGCAAAGAAGCGTGCGCTCGATGCTGCCTATTTTAGGAAGGGTATCGCTGTCGCGGCGCTTTCGAGCTGCATGTATGCGCTGTACACGGCCTTTGTTACCGCCGGTCAGCTCTTTGGCGTTTGGGCCGGTTGGTTCGATGCATTTGCTCCCTCCGGCCTTTTGGCGGTATTCATCTTGCCCACGATCGCCTCGGGCGTCAATGACGTGCTGAGTGCCGTCTGGGCCACGTATTTCACTGCCGGTCAGGGCAAACTCGCCGACCTAGGCCGCTGCATCGCCTCAAAGCCCGGCGTCATCGTTATCGCCGCCGCCTTCATTGGCGGGCCCATCGCTTCTGCCGCCTACGTTATCGCGCTTTCGCAGGCAGGCACGCTTGCCGTGCCCATCGCCGCGCTCAACCCCGCGATCGGTGCGGTGCTCGCCCGCGTGCTCTACCGACAGCCGCTTAGCCCCCGTGTCGTCACCGGCATCGTTGTCTGCGTGGTCGCCGGCGCCATGATCGGTAGCGCCGGCCTGAGCGGGCAGTCATCTTCCGGCATGGCGCTTGGCCTGGGCCTGGCGCTGTTAGCCGCCCTGTGCTGGGGCGTCGAGGGATGCGTGGGCGGCCGCGCCACCTGCATGATCGATCCTCAGATCGCCATCAACATCCGTCAGCTTGTCTCGGGGGTCGGCAACCTGTGCTTGGTACTGCCGGCCCTAACCTTGGCATGCGGAGAGCCCCTTGGTCAGAGTTACGTCCTTGTCGCCCAAGCGCTCACCGACAAATCCTCCGTCGTGTTTTTCGCCTGCTCCGGTTTTGCCGCCTACTTTTCGTTTATGAGCTGGTATCGCGCCAACTCCATGTGCGGCACGGCGCTGGGCATGGCCATCAACGGCACCTATACCTTTACAGCGCCGCTGTTTACGTGGATTATCGTCGGCCTGGTCTTGGGCTTTGACGGCTACGCGCTTCCGTCCGTCGCATGGGTGGCGGCCGTCGTCAACCTCGTCGGCATTTGCCTGATCGCCGTGAATCCCCTCGACATGGTTAAAAAGGACGGTGATCGGGATGCTTCCGCTTAATTATGCCATGCTCGATTATTTTGTTTGCCATAACGAGGCTTGCGTCGACGATGTGATGGCCGATCTCGCGGCCGAGTATGCATCGTTTGCCGCCTTTGCAAGGCCGCGCATGCAGGAGGCGCTCATGACCGCGCACAAGAATGGCCTGATTGACGAGGCGCGCTTTGATTTGAATGCCGAAGGCGAGCTTCGCGTCTACTATCGGGCGAGCGCCGAGCAGCGCAAAGTTATCGGCGCTTATCTGGGCCGTAGCCACTAAAATAAAACGTCCCTTTTTGGCAGGTCGGTCGTAGTTATTACGTGGGGGATGAGGTCGAGCGTATAGCGTGCGTCCCGTTTGGCTAAAGTACAACTATCTGTGTTTAACTCGCCCAGTGCAGTGCGCTACGGGCGATGGCCAAAAAAGGAAAACCACATGGGATTCATGTCAAAGCTGCTGTCCTTTGGATCCGATAAGGACCTTAAGCGCTACTACAAGATCGTTGACCAGATCAACGGGCTTGAGCCTCAGTTTGAGAAGATGACCGAGGAGGAGCTTCGCGGCCAGACCGATAAGTTCCGCGAGCGTTATGCTAACGGCGAGTCGCTTGACGACATGCTCCCCGAGGCCTTTGCCACCGTGCGCGAGGCTTCAAAGCGCATCACGGGCATGCGTCACTTTGACGTACAGCTCATCGGCGCCATGGCGCTGCACGAGGGTCATATCGCCGAGATGAAGACCGGCGAAGGCAAGACGCTCGTCTCCACCCTGGCCGGCTATCTTAACGCCATCGCCGGCAAGGGCGTGCATGTCGTTACCGTCAACGACTACCTGGCAAAGCGCGACTCCGAGTGGATGGGCCGCATCTACAAGTATTTGGGCATGACCGTCGGCCTGCTGCAGAACAACATGCCGCTCGAGCTTAAGCGCCCGGCCTACCAGGCCGATGTCACCTACGGCACCAACTCCGAGTTTGGCTTTGACTACCTGCGCGACAACATGGTCACCCGCCCCGAGCAGCGCGTCCAGCGCGGCCACAGCTACGCTATCGTCGACGAGGTCGACTCCATCCTGATCGACGAGGCCAGGACCCCGCTGATCATCTCGGGCGCCGGCACCAAGTCGGCCAGCACCTACAAGGACTTCGCGCGCGCTGTGCGCGGGCTGGAGCGCGGCGAGGACGTGTCGCACGATATGCTCACCGCTACCGAGGACGTGGAGCCCACGGGCGACTACGTCATGGACGAGGCCAAGCACACCATTGCCGCCACCGAGCGCGGCCTCAAGAAGATCGAGCGCCGCCTGGGTATCGAGGACATCTACGCCGACCTTTCGGGCCAGCTGGTCAACCACCTGCAGCAGGCGTTGAAGGCCCAATACATGTTCCACCGCGACAAGCAGTACGTCGTTACCAACGGCGAGGTCAAGATTGTCGATGAGTTCACCGGCCGCATCATGGAGGGCCGTCGCTACTCCGAGGGCCTGCACCAGGCTATCGAGGCCAAAGAGGGCGTGCTCGTGCGCGAGGAAAACCAGACCCTTGCCACCATCACCCTGCAGAACTACTTCCGTCTGTATGACAAGCTCTCCGGCATGACCGGTACGGCGCTTACCGAGGACGCCGAGTTCCGCGAGATCTACAAGCTGCCCGTCGAGGTCATCCCCTCCAACAAGCCCGTGCAGCGTGTCGATCACGAGGACCTGGTGTACCGCACCATCCAGGCCAAGTACAACGCCGTTGCCGACGACGTCGAGCGACGTCACGCCAAGGGCCAGCCGGTCCTGGTGGGCACCGTCTCCATCGAAAGCTCCGAGAAGCTGTCGGCCGCCCTTACCAAGCGCGGCATCGCGCACGAGGTCCTCAACGCAAAGCACCACGAGCGCGAGGCTCATATCGTTGCCCAGGCCGGACGCTACGGCGCCGTGACCATCGCTACTAACATGGCCGGTCGTGGTACCGACATCCTGCTGGGCGGCAACCCCGACGAGCTGGTGCGCGAGCGCCTTGAGTACGAGGGCCTGACCATGGAGGACGTGACGCCCGAGCAGCTCGAGCAGTTTAACGCCGAGGCCAAGGAGACCTGCAAGGCCGAGCGCGAGCGCGTGCTTGCCGCCGGCGGCCTGACCGTCATCGGTACCGAGCGCCATGAGTCCCGTCGTATCGACAACCAGCTGCGCGGCCGCTCCGGTCGTCAGGGCGATCCGGGCGAGACCCAGTTCTACCTGTCGCTCGAGGACGATCTGATGCGCCTGTTCGGTGGCGACAAGATGGACCGCGTCTCCAAGATGATGGTCACGGCAGAAATGGGCGACGACATGCCCATCCAGCACAAGATCATCTCCAAGGCCGTCGAGAGCGCCCAGCACAAGGTCGAGAGCATCAACTTCTCCATGCGCAAGAGCGTTCTTGAGTACGACGACGTGATGAACAAACAGCGCCAGGTTATCTACGCCGAGCGCAACAAGATTCTGGACGGTAAGGACCTGACCGACCACATCACCGAGGTCATGCACGACACCGTGTACCGCTGCGTGCAGGAGTTTTGCACTAAGGACAGCCACGACGGCGAGCGCGACCTCGATGGCCTGCGCAAGTGGGTCGTGGAGCTGACCGGCCATATCGATACGCCCAAGTTCCCCGACGAGGATTACGAGGCCCTTGCTGCCGATGTCCTGGCCTACGTCGAGAAGTGCTACAACATGAAGGCCGAGCGCCTGGGCGAGGACCTCATGCGCGAGCTCAATACTCAGGTTATGTTGCGCGTCATCGATACCCGCTGGATGAACTACCTGCAGGAGATGGACTATCTCAAGACCGGTATCGGACTGCGCGGCTTTGGTCAGCGCGACCCGCTGGTCGAGTACAAGACCGAGGCCTATGGTGCCTTCCAGATGCTCGTTGACACCATGTACGAGGATTACCTGCGCACCGTCCTGCGCATCGAGATTAAGGCCGCCCCGCGTGCCGTCGAGCACAAGGAGGACCCCGCGCTCGAGGGTGCGCGCTTCTCCGGCCCCGCCGACGTCGATGGCGACAACGGCAACTCGGTCCTGCGCAAGGAGGCACGGGCACAGGCTCGCACGGCCGTCCAGGGCGGACCGGCAGCTGTCAACAACGGCGCTAAGGTGACCACCTACCGCAAGTCCGAGAGCGACGACCCGTATGTCAACGTGGGTCGCAACGAACCGTGCCCTTGCGGCAGCGGCAAGAAGTTCAAGTACTGCCACGGCAGGAATCGTTAATGGCCGAGGCTTTAGAGGTAACGCCCGCCGAGCTGGACAAGTTTGCGGACCGGCTCGGCGAGGTCGAGTCGTATCTTCATTTGGACGAGAAGCGCACCCACGTGACCGAGCTTGAGGCCAAGAGCGTCGCTCCCGGCTTTTGGGACGACGCCGATGCCGCTCGCGCCACGATGGAAGAGATTGCGCGCGCCAAGGAGGATATCGCCGCCGTGGATACCGCGCGCGGCGAGCTCTCCGATGCCCGCGCGGCGCTGGAACTTGCCGAGGAAATGGGCGATGACCCCGATGCCGCTGCACTGCGTGAGGAGGCTGCCGCCACGGCTGATCGTCTGGCTCGCGCCATCGATGAGCTCGAACTTTCGAGCTGGTTTACCGGCGAGTTCGATCACGGTGACGCGATTGTGACCATCAAGCCCGGACAGGGCGGCTTGGAGGCGCAGGACTGGACCTTCATGCTCTTTAAGATGTACATGAAGTACTGCCAACGCCGCGGCTGGAAGGTCACCATCAACGATTGCCCCGCTGCCGAGGTCATTGGCATTGATCGCGCGACCTTTACCGTTGAGGGCAAGGATGCCTTCGGTATGCTTCGTGCCGAGGCCGGCGTTCACCGTTTGGTGCGCATTAGCCCCACCGATGACAAGAAGCGTCGACAGACTACGTTTGCCGGCGTCGAGGTCATTCCGGTGCTGCCCGACGATATCGATATCGAGATCAACCCCGACGATATCCGCGTCGACGTGTACCACGCAAGCGGCCCGGGCGGCCAGGGCGTCAACACCACCGACTCCGCCGTGCGCGTGACGCATTTTCCCAGCGGCATTGTAGTGACCTGCCAAAATGAGCGCAGCCAGATTCAGAACAAGGCCGCGTGTATGCAGATTCTCAAGGCCCGCCTGTACGAGATTGAGCTCGAGAAGCGCGCCGAGGCGCTCGACGAGATCCGCGGTCCCAAGACCACGATTGGCTTTGGCAACCAGATCCGCAGCTACGTGCTCTATCCGTATCAGATGGTCAAGGACCTGCGCTCGGGCGTGGAGACCAGCAACGTCGACGCCGTTCTCGACGATGGCGACTTGGATCCGTTTGTGATCGGCTACCATCGCTGGGCTACCGGCAATGCTGATGCGGAGTCTCCGTCCGCTTAAGCCCCGGGTGAGTCACGGACCGACACTAAACTCTGGACAGGCGGTTTTATATCCAGAGCAAACCCGCCGCGGGGTGGTTTTTCCTCGGCGAATCGGTAGAATCGAATACGGTAAGAAGTTCAATGCGCACCCAAGGGGGTGCGCTTTTTTGAGGGAGGTAGCATGGCATATCGTCTGGATATCAAGCGCATTCTTTCAATGAACTTCTTCCGCGATCTACCCCAGATCATGCTTGGGTGCGCTTTGGCGGCCATCGCGACCGACCTGTTTTTGATTCCCAACGGTCTTGCCGCCGGTGGCGTTACGGGCCTTGCGACTATTATCCAGGCGGTCGGTGCCGCGCGGGGCGTGTCGCTGCCCGTCGGTATCCAAACCATCGTGATGAACGCCTTGCTGTTGCTGGTCGTAATGCGCGAGGGCGGCATGTTCTATGTGGTACAGACGGCGACAGGCTTTGTGCTACTGGGCTTCTTTACCGACCTGTTTGCCCCGTTTGTAGCGCCTCTGGCAGATGCAGACCTGATGCTTCCCGCTATGTGGGGCGGCATTATCACGGGCATTGGTTACGGCATGGTGTTACGCGCCGGCGCCAACACCGGCGGCTCCGACACCATCGGCCAGATTATCTCACGTAATACCTCGCTGCCGGTGGGTTCGACCGTCATGGCGATCGATGTCGCCGTATGCGCGGCATCGGCCCCCGTCTTCTCTCTGGAGAACGCGCTGTATGCAGGGCTTTCGATGGTAATTAGCGGCTATGTGATCGACGCTGTGGTCGATGGCGGCAACAAGCGCCGTATGGTGCTCATCATCTCGGAGAATTTCCCCGATATCGCGGCCGATATCATGTATGGCCTGGGTCGCGGCTGCACTAAATTTAAGGCGACCGGCATGTATTCGGGCGCGGAGAAGCCGGTGATTATGGTGATCGTTAGCCGCCGCGAGCTCAATACACTCAAGACCATCGTGCGCGAGCGCGATCCTCAAGCTATCGTGACGGTCGCCGACGTTACGGAAGCCTTCGGCGAGGGGTTCAAGGACATTAACGCGTAGGGCAGACTGCGCTCCATCCAAAAGACGTTCACATTGATAAACCGATTCATCAGCGGGTCTGCCAGCTAAATTATTCAAATAATGATAAAAACTCTGGTAAAGCCTTCAGTTTCCAGCATAATGAATGGCGCACGTGCATTGCGGCTGGGTTGGGATTACCTTCTGCGCCGTGCGCATCTTGTCTAAAGAGGATGAAAGGAAGGCACAATGAGCGACGAAGAGCTCAAAAAGGTTGCCAACGAGGTAAGGAAGGGCATCGTCACCGGCGTGCACGCTGCCAAGTCCGGCCATCCGGGCGGTTCGCTCGGCTCTGCCGACATCATGACTTATCTGTACTTTGAGGAAATGAATGTCGACCCGGCCGATCCTCGCAAGGCCGACCGCGACCGCTTTGTGCTCTCCAAGGGCCATTGCGCTCCGGGTCTGTACGCCGTGCTCGCCGAGCGCGGATTCTTCCCCAAGGAGGACCTCGAGACGCTGCGCCATATCGGCAGCCACCTGCAGGGCCACCCCAACATGAACGATACCCCGGGCGTCGACATGTCCACTGGCTCGCTGGGCCAGGGCATCTCCGCCGCCGTGGGCATGGCCGTCGCCGCCAAGCACTGGGGCGATACTTACCGCACGTACGCCCTGCTGGGCGACGGCGAGAGCGAGGAGGGCCAGGTCTGGGAGGCCGCCATGTTTGCCGGCAATCAGCAGCTCGACAACCTCTGCGTGATCGTTGACCACAACGGCCTGCAGATTGACGGTCCCGTCGAGGAGGTCAACGATCCCATGCCGCTCGCCGACAAGTTCCGCGCCTTTAAGTTCCACGTGGTGGAGCTCGCCGACGGCAACGACTTCGGTCAGATTCGCGCCGCCTTTGCCGAGGCTCGCGCCACCAAGGGTCAGCCTACCGCCATTATCGCCGAGACCATGAAGGGCAAGGGCGTTTCCTTTATGGAAAACCAGGTTGGTTGGCACGGCAAGGCCCCCAACGATGAACAGTTTGAGCAGGCCATGGCAGAGCTCACGGCCGCCGGAGAGGAGCTCTAGGATGGCAGACGTCAAGAAAATCGCCACGCGTGTAAGCTACGGCGAGGCCCTCGTTGAGCTCGCTGCCGAGCACGACGACTTTGTGGTCCTCGACGCCGACCTGGCCGCCGCCACGCAGACCGGTAAGTTTAAGGCCGCCTGCCCCGACCGCTTCTTTGATGTGGGCATTGCCGAGAGCAACCTGATGGGTGTCGCCGCCGGTATCGCGACCACCGGTCGTACTGCCTTCGCGAGCACCTTTGCCATGTTTGCCGCCGGCCGCGCTTTTGAGCAGGTCCGTAACTCCATCGGCTATCCGCACCTCAACGTCAAGATCGGCGCCACGCACGCCGGTATTTCGGTGGGCGAGGACGGTGCCACGCACCAGTGCTGCGAGGATATCGCCCTTATGCGTGTTATCCCTGGCATGACCGTGATTGTCCCGGCCGACGACGTGGAGGCCCGCGCCGTGGTCCGCGCCGCCTACGAGTGCGACGGCCCCGTGTACATGCGCTTTGCCCGTTTGGCCTCGCCGGTCATCAACGACCCCGAGACCTACAAGTTCGAGCCGGGCCGCGGCATCGTCATGCGTGAGGGCGCCGATGTGACCATCATCGCCTGCGGCCTGATGGTTGGCGAGGCTCTCGAGGCTGCCGAGCAGCTCGCTGCCGAGGGCATCGACGCCGAGGTCATCAACATGCACACCATTAAGCCCATCGACGCCGATCTGATCGTCAAGAGCGCCGCCAAGACCGGCCACGTCGTGACCGTCGAGGAGCACTCCGTGATCGGCGGCCTGGGCAGCGCCGTTGCCGACGTGCTCTGCGAGCAGTGCCCGACGCCGCTCAAGAAGATTGGCGTCAACGACACCTTTGGCGAGTCCGGCCCGGGCGCCGAGCTCCTGCACAAGTACGGCCTGGATGCCGCCAACATCGTGGCAACCACCAAGGAGTTCTTGGCTTAGGGCAAGACGAGGCAAAGTATCGCTTTAGCAACCGTAAGCAAGCCAGAACAGGGGCGCCCCCAAAGAGGGCGCCCCTGTTTTGTCGGTAACAAACAAATCGGGCCCGCACCAAGCAAGGGCTTCCTCCGGGAAGCGGGCCCAGACCAGCAAAGTGCAACTCAGCCCTTCCAACTTTGTATATGCAGCACCCCAAGAAAAACGCGGCGACTCCTTAGTAGCCGCAGGCCGCGCACAGGGCTACCTCCCAAATCATTCCGCAGGACGGAGGAGTCCCCGCAGCGCGAAGCGCGCAGCGGGGACTCCGACATGTCCGAGGACGATTTGGGAGGTAGCCCTGTGCGCGGCCGGTGAGACCAAAACCCTGCCATGCTTCTTATGTGCAGTGAAGCTAATGCTGCTAAAATACAAAGCGCTCATGTAGTTTAAACGCACGATGATAAGGAGCACCAGTGGGTAACCACTTCCGTACCTCCGGTGCGGGCGATGAGGCCCCCAAGACACGGCAAGGTGTCCCGGGCACACGTTTCGCCACTCCGGATTCAGAGGGCCAGCATATTGCCCAGGCCCCCGCACAGCCGGCAGATCAGGCACGGCCGGCATCCGATCCCTTTGCCTACAATCCCACCAGCGATGTCGAGCTTTCTGCCGCTGCGGGCTTTGAGTCCGTCCAAAAGGTGACTGCTCGCGTGAACCAGCCTCAGACGTCAGCCGAGCCTCAGCCGACCATGGCGGGCATTCCCGATCCCATGGCTCCTGCTACGCCCGCGCCGCAGCCGGCGCAGTCCGGCCTCTTTGCCGGCATTCCCGATCCTACGCAGCCCGCTGCGCCCATGGTCGAGAATGATCAGGCTGCCGAGGTCGCAAGTCTTGACAATGCGCTCAACAACCCCGATTTTACGTCGGTGTTCGCGCCTATCGATCCGCAGGCAAGTCGCAAGAAGATGGCCAAGCAGGCCGGTGTCGAGCCCGTCATTCTGATGGAGCATGTCACCAAGATCTACCCGGCACAGCCCAACAAGCCCGCACTCGACGACATCAACATCGAGATCTATCCGGGTGAGTTCGTCTTCTTGGTCGGTCATTCCGGATCGGGTAAGACCACGCTGCTTTCCACGCTCAACCGTGATGTCAGGCCTACGAGCGGTCGCATTTTGGTCGCCGGTCAGGATCTCATGAAAATCAAGAACCGCAAGGTTCCCTTCTTGCGCCGCCAGATTGGCGCCGTGTTCCAGGACTTTAAGCTTCTGCCGCAAAAGACCGCCTATGAAAACGTGGCGTTTGCCCTGCAGTGCATAGGCAAGCCCAAGGGCGTCATTCGCAGCCAGGTGCCCGAGGTACTGCGTCTGGTCGGTTTGGCCGATCAGATGGACTCGCTGCCCGATCAGCTTTCCGGCGGCGAGCAACAGCGCGTGGCCGTCGCCCGCGCCATGGTCAACCGTCCGCCGCTGCTGATTTGCGACGAGCCAACGGGCAACCTCGACCCGGCAATTTCGCTCGGCATCATGAAGCTGCTCGAGCGCATTAACCGCACCGGCACGACCGTGATCGTGGCTACCCACGATCGCGAGATGGTCGATAGTATGCATCGTCGCGTGATCGCCCTCGAGGGCGGCCACGTAATTCGCGACCAGGAGAGGGGAGGTTACGGCAACTATGGCACCAACTAACGTGGGCTATTCGCTCAAAGAGGCAATGAGCCACTTCTTCCGTAACTGGACCACCTCGCTCGGCGCCGTTATCACGATTTTCCTTTCGCTGTTTATCATCGGCCTGTTCATCATGGGTTCCGCGATGCTGAACTCCGTGATCGGCACCGTTGAGGACCAGGTTGTTATCAACGCGTTTATTAGCGATGACGCCGACCAGGCCGACGTCCAGGCTTTCGAGAGTGAGCTCAAGACGTGGAACAACGTTAAGTCCGTGACCTATAAGGACAAGGACGACGCGCTGGCCGAGTACACGAGCAAGATGTCGGGTAACGCCGACGCCACTCTGAGCGCACTTGATGGCCAGAATCCGCTGCCTGCTTCGTTCGCGATCGAGATGGACGATCCGTCCCAGGTCGAGAGCACGGCCAAGAAGCTCAAGAAGAACTCCGATTTCCAGAAGATCGCGGATGACGGTGACGTCGATGCGAGCGTTCTGTACGGTCAGGAGGAAGTGAGCCGCCTGTTCCAGGTGACGAACTACATCCGCATCGCTGCCGTTGTGCTTGTTGGTTTGCTGACGTTTATCGCGTTCATCTTTATCAACAACACGATTCGCCTGTCGATTACGGCTCGCCGCCGCGAGATTGCTATCATGCGCCTGGTGGGCGCCAGCAATGGCTTTATTCGCGGTCCGTTTATCACCGAGGGCGTGCTGCAGGCCGTTTTGGGCTCGCTGCTTTCCATCGGTGTTTTGGAGCTGCTTCGCAACCTGTTGGTTCCGCGTCTTCAGGAGAGCATTGGCTGGATGTCGTTTGCGCTGCCGATGCAATACTACCTGGTGACGTATGCCGCACTGATCCTGGTCGGCGTGATCATCGGTCTCTTTGGTTCCGCCATTGCCATGCGTCGCTACCTGCGCGTGTAGACACAGCTGGAATTAGTTTTGCTAACGGGCCGTCCCGCTCTGGGGCGGCCCGTTTTTTGATTCCCGTGCGACGGAGGAAAAGGGCTCACCGGCAGTTCGGCTTGTCTCGATAATTCGATTTTCTCCGTCACATAGGGATCATGACGCGAGGTGCGTGCCCTGTTGTTGATTGGGTAGACTCTTTGATGCGTGCGGTTTAGGCCTGCACGGTGTTTTGACATGATGCGGTTGCGCCTGCGGGCCCCGCAACAGATAGTAAGGAGGCGCCATGGGGCGCAATAACAAACATAAGCGTAGCGCTCGCAACAAGCGCGCGCCGGTGCGTAGCGAGCGGCGTCCCAGCCTGACGGGCCGTGTGCAGCTCCATGAGCACAGCGCCTATGTTGTCACCGATAATGGCGACTATAAGGTTATGGGTCGCGGCAAGCGCGAGATTATGGACGGCGACATCGTGGCCGTGAGCATTAAGACCGGACCGCGCGGCGATCGCCGTGCCGTGATCGAGGGCGTTGTCGAGCGCGCGGCCATAAGCGTGGTGGGCACGTATCAGACGGCAGGCCCGCTCGGTGTGATCGAGCCGCTTGATTCGCGTCTCAAGGCCGATTTCTTTATTTTGCCCGAGGATACTTCGGCGGAGCGTTTGGGCGTGCATCCGGGCGATGCAGTCGTCGCACGCATTTTGAGCTATCCGACACGCTTGGAATCGGGCACCGTGACTCTTGAGCGCCGCATTGGCGGCGACGATGCGCCCGACTTGGGCGTTCAATATGTCATGGCTCGTTACGGCTATACCGATACTTATCCCGAGACCGCCCTTGCCGAGGCCGAGGAGCTATCGCTCGACGTGGCGACAGCTCTTAAGGACCCACTTCGCCGCGATCTGCGCGACCGTTTTATCATCACGATCGATCCGGTCGACGCGCGCGACTTTGACGACGCCATCTCGTTGGAGCGCACGCCGCAGGGCGGCTACAAGCTGGGTGTCCATATCGCCGATGTATCGCATTATGTGGCCTGGGACGGACACATCGACCTAGAGGCTCGCCATCGCACGACGTCGGTGTACCTTGCCGATCGCGTGCTCCCCATGTTGCCCGAGCGCCTGTCGAATGACCTGTGTTCCTTGCGCCCCGACGAGGATCGCCTGGCGTTTACCGTCGACATCGAGCTCGATGCGCAGGGGCACGTCCGCCACTACGATCCGTATCCCAGCGTGATTCGCTCGCGCGTGCGTATGGACTATGACGGTGCCGAGGCATTGCTGGTGCGTGCCGGTGCGGTGGAGTACTCCGTGTTGGAAGGTGCTGCCGAGGATGTTGCTGCAGCCGAGGCGTCGCGCGAGGAGGCGCTTGAGCGCGGTTTGACTTGCGAAGAGACTGCCCGCGACTACGACGTGGATCTGAGCGATTTCCTAGTTGCTGCCAACGAGCTTGCCGAGCGACGCCGTCGCATTCGCCGTGCGCGCGGCTCGGTCGACTTTGACACGGCGGAGATTCGCGCTTTGCTGGACGAGGATGGCATTCCCGTGCAGATCGTGGCCCGCGAGCGCTCGTGTGCCACGTCGCTCATCGAGGAAGCTATGCTGCTTGCCAACGAGTGCGTTGCCGAGTGGCTGGCAGACCGCGATATTGAGGCATGCTATCGCGTGCATGAGGATCCCAGCCCCGACAGCTTGCACGGGGCCGCTGTGACGCTGGCGCAGCTGGGTATCATCGACGATCGCCGCGCGGCCGGCATTGCCCTGGGAAGTCCCGATGAGCTGCAGGCGGCAGTTGACGCTGCCGCTGGCACGGCAAATGCCCCGCTTGTCAACACGTTGCTATTGCGCAGTATGCAGCGCGCGCTGTACAAGCCGCGCAACGAGGGCCACTTTGCGCTCGCCGCGCCGTGCTACTGCCACTTTACGAGCCCTATCCGACGCTATCCGGACCTTGTTGTCCATCGCGTGCTCAAATTGCAACTGGCGTATGAGCAGCTGGGCGGCAAGGATGCCTTGGCGCGCACGCCGCGGCTGATTGGCAAGGGTCGCGAGTCGCTGCCGCGCATCTTGCCGCAGATTTGCCGTGCATGCAGCGATGCCGAGCGTGCGGCCGACGCCGCCAGCCATGCGACGCAAAAGATCAAGATTGCCCAGTATTACGAGGATCGTCTGGGCGAGCGCTATGCCGGAACCATTTCGTGGGTCAGCAGCATGGGCCTCTTTGTGCGCCTCGACCTGACACAGGTCGAGGGCTTGGTCTCGATTAAGAGTTTGGGAAGCGAGTGGTTCGAGTTTGACGAGGACGCGCTCACGTTGACGGGTGCCGACACGGGGCGCCGTTTTGAGTTGGGGCAACGCGTGATCATCGAGGTCTCGCGCGTCAATACCACGCGCGGGCACTTGGATTTCAGGCTTATTCATTAGCCGGAATTTGGTGATTGATAGAGAACGGGGCGGTCTTTTGGGGCTGCCTTTTTTGTGGCGGTTCAATCCTCTTGCCGCTCGCGCGCTTGCGTCTTCCGCCTGCTATAGGGGAGATAAAACCTACCAAAATAAACCTGTCCCTTTTTGGGAGGTTTACGAGAGAGCGGGGATGAGATGACAACGGTGTACGGGTATGCGCGGGTGAGCTCGCGTGATCAAAATCTGAATCGGCAGCTGGATGCGCTGGGCGCCTATGGCGTGGAACCGGCGAATATCTTTGCCGACCATGCGAGTGGCAAGGACTTCGATCGACCGCGATATCGCGAGCTGCTGTGCGCGTTGGATTCCGGCGATGTGCTGGTGGTACTTTCCATTGATCGGCTGGGCCGTAACTACAGCGAGATCCTCGAGGAATGGCGGTGCATAACCAAAGAGCTCGGCGCCGCCATCGTGGTGCTGGACATGCCATTGCTCGACACGCGCGCCAGAGACTGTGGTGGGTCGGACGTGACGAGTACGTTGATTGCCGATATTGTTTTGCAGCTGCTGAGCTATGTGGCGCAGGTGGAGCGCGAGAACATCCACCGGCGCCAAGCCGAGGGCATTGCGGCGGCGCGAGCGCGCGGCGTGCGCTTTGGCCGGCCCCGCAAGCCCTGTCCCCCGCAATTCGAGCTGGTACGCGATGCCTACGAGGCGGGTGATATCACGCGGAGTCAGGCGGCAAAGCGGCTAGGCGTGTGCGTGGGGACGTTCGATCGCTGGATGCGCGAGATGGAGTAGGGGCGCCACGGTCCTTTGGCGCCCCGATTCGAACATTTTGGATTTCGCTACGGCGACAACTGCATTTGGGGGTACACTCGCTGCTGCTCAAAAAATGACGGAGGTTAGCCCTTGGCGCGTGCGAAGCACATAGTCGGATGGATTTCGATTGTCCTGCTGGTCGTGACGCTGGCAAGTATTTGGATGCTGACGGAGCAAAACGTGGAGCAGACGTCGTCGCTCAGCGAGTCCACCGCGCGTGCGGTGGAAGGACGGGCCGCGGACGTGCGACCCGACGCCACGCAGGAGTTCCAGGCGGGGGATGCCGTCGAGGGCACGGATTCAACGACTGCCACTGTTCATCCCGACCCGCTTGCGCCCGTTCGTCTGTGGATGGGTGCCAACATTCGTCGCGTCGCACATACCGTTGAGTTCTTCTTTGTAGGACTGTTTGCTTCGGCGACAGTGGCATGCCTGGGCGAGTGCCTGCCATGCGCGCGATTCCGGTACGTACTCGCTCTGCTCTTTTGCGCCGTCTGCTCTGTCGGTGACCAAGTGCACAAGATCTTTGTTCCTGGTCGTCATTTCGACATGATCGACCTGGGCTTCGATGCCGCGGGTTACGTTGTCGCCATGCTGTTGGTGCTGTTGGCCGCCGCGCTGGTTCAGCGCGCGACCTGTCCCATTGGCGCCCATGAGAGGCGCTAACCTCAAGATGGAAAATCGCGACCGCCTGTACGTCGGCGCTGGTTACAATATCGGCATCGGTCGCAGATGGCCATCGATGCGCTGTTTGCCAGACACTTGTCTTCTCTAAGAAGGGAATCCCCATGGCAGTGCTGTTTGTTGAATACCCCAAATGCTCGACGTGTAAAAAGGCCAAGGCCTGGTTGGACGAGCATGGGGTTGAGTACGTCGATCGCGATATTGTTACAGACAATCCTTCGGCTGAGGAACTTGCGACCTGGATTGCTCGTTCGGGGCTGCCGGTGCGACGCTTCTTTAACTCGTCGGGCATGAAATATCGAGAGCTTGGTCTGAAAGCGCGCCTGGATGCGGGTATGACGGACCAGGAGTGCTTTGAGCTACTCGCGACTGACGGCATGCTGGTTAAGCGCCCGCTGCTGGTGGGCGACGACTTTGCGATCCCCGGCTTTAGGGAAGCGGCTTGGACCGAGGCGTTGCTGTAGCGGCTTCGGAAAGTGCGTCCCATTTTGAGTGCTGATTCTGGGATGTGCTTTCCGGTTGAGGGCTCTATCGGAAATGACATCCCGTTTCGAGCGCTGATTCTGGGACACGGTTTCCGGTTGAGGGCTCGACGGGAAAGTGGGGACCAGTTTGAGCTTGAAATCTGGGATGCGCTTTCTGCCGGCGGGCCTACTCCAGGGCGGGCCTGCCCCAGTCAGTCCTTCAGCTGCGCCCATTCATGTGGGTCGTAGATCTTTACGTGCTTGTCGGGCGTGTCGCTCCAGTACTCTTCGTCCATAAAGGGCAGGTATGCCTGAATGCCGGGGCAGATAAACGGAATTCGTTGCCGCTGCAGGCGCTCGCGCTGCCGCCGCTCCAGGTTCTTCTCGGATATGACGGTCGGCATGCCGGACAGCTCGACGAGGCTTGCCTGGATGCGCTTGAGGTTGGGGAGCGCCGCATGCCATGACGTCCGCATGATCAAAAGATACTTCGATTGTGTTGCCTGGTGCTATCGTTTTCGCGTTAGTATCTGCCAACGGTTGAGGGCTACCGCTCGCGGCGTTTTGCCCTTCGTGTACAGCGGTCGGCATCACAGGTCCTTCACGGGTTGGACGAAATTAGGCCAATTTGACCGAATTTTAAAAAAGTCAAAATTGGGGCTTGCGTCACGGCGAGACTTCCCGTATATTTCTTTCTTGCGCAAAGGCACAGCCGAGCGCAGCGATGCAATCATTGGGATGTCGTCTAATGGCAGGACAGCGGATTCTGGTTCCGTCAATGGGGGTTCGACTCCCTCCATCCCAGCCATTGCATTTGCTACATATGGCCCGTTCGTCTAGCGGTTTAGGACGCCGCCCTCTCAAGGCGGAGATCACCAGTTCGAATCTGGTACGGGCTACCACAAATTGAATGCCCGGGCCTCGCAAGAGACCCGGGTTTTGTGTATACACCGTATGTGTGGAATGAGCCGCGTTTCACCTGGACCGAGGAGTTGCCATGGACCTGCCCATCAGCCTACAAGACATTACGTATGCCGAGAATTACCTGGCGCAGGGAGACCTGGCCACGGCGACGCCGCTGCTGGAGCGTTTGGTGGAGCTCGCCGAGGAGTATATCGATGCCGAGTGCAAAACGGAGGAGAACCGCCAGTACTTTAGCTTCGATAGCAAGTTTGAGCGCCTGGCCTACCGCCGCGTGGAAAAGGATCCACGCGAGCTGGTGCAGGTCGAGGTGCCGTTTGACCGCCTGTACTCCGACATGGCGTTTGCCTACATCCGTCAGCAGGATTATGTGAGCGCCCGCAATGCCTTGATGCAGGCCGTGCGCTGGGACCCCATGAACTGCAACTACCGACTGGATCTGGCCGAGCTGTTCCGTGCGCTCGAGGACAAGCAGGAGTGGGCTTCGCTTTCGTTTTCGGTGCTGGAGCGTGCGAGTGACGGCAGGTGCGCCGCCCGCGCCTACGCCAACTTGGGCCAGTACTTTTTGGAGCCCGAGACCGAGAACGTCTCGGCGGCCGTGGGTTGCGCACGTCTGGCGCTGCGCTTGGCCCCTGGCGATTCACATACGACGCGCTTGCTCAGCAAGATCCATGCCACCTATCCGGATGCCGCCGACGAGAGTGATGAGCATGTGATGGGCGAGCTGGCGTTACAGGGCGTACCGACCTCGCCTTCGGCCGAGATTGCCATTTGTCTGATTATGTGTGCGACCGACGCTGCGAGCGACGGTGACAAGCAGGAGGCTACGCGCCTGACGGTCCGTGCCCGCGACCTGGTGGGCGAGGAGGCATGCGCGGCGATCATTAAGCTGGTGCGCGAAAGCGATGCCGAGCTCAACGCCGAGCGCAAGGCCAAACGCGAGGCCGCGAGCGGGAAAGCCGATGACGCCGAGGAGGCCGGCGATGCCCAGTAAGCGCGAGCGCAAGCTCATCTCCAAGAATCGTTCGGCGCATCACGAATACTTTATCGACGAGACATTCGAATGCGGCATTGAGCTGAGCGGTACCGAGGTCAAGTCGATTCGCGAGCGCGCCTGTCAGATTACCGATACTTTTGCGCTGATTCGCGGCGGCGAGTGCTGGCTGGTGGGTTTGCACATCCATCCCTATAGTCACGGTGGCGTGTGGAACCGTGATCCCGATCGCCGGCGCCGTCTGCTGCTGCATCGCAAGGAGATTGATTTTCTTGACGGCAAACTACGCAACCGCGGCTATGCACTGGTGCCGCTCGAGCTCTACTTTAATGCCGATGGTCGCGTTAAGCTGCTGTTGGGCCTGGGCCGTGGCAAAAAGCTCTACGACAAACGCGAGGACATGGCCAAACGTGACGTTCAGCGCGAAATCGATCGCGCGCTTAAGGAGCGTAATCGCTAAGGGTTGATATCCGGGCGGGCGGGGATGTTCATCCATTACTGTTGTCGTACTCCCGGTCTGCTCCTCGCAAGTTGCGGTGGAATAGTTCCTGTTTGTTGGGTATCCAGGCTTAAACAGGGACTTTTTCACCGCAACTGCGTGTGGCTCATTTTTCTTACCGTTCTGACACATATGTCTCATTGTGGGTATATACGTCTGCAAGGCTCAATTCCGAGTTAGGGGAGTGATCGTTTTGGATAAAGCTGCGTTCTTTACGATGCCGTGCGGGCTGTATGTGGTGAGTGCCGCGGCAGATGGATCGCGCGCCGGCTGTATTATCAACACCGCGGTGCAGGTGACGTCCACGCCGCCGCGCATTTCGGTTGCCGTGAACAAGGAAAATGTCACGTCTAGTGTTATCTCGTCTGCCAAGGCCTTTGCGCTGACCGTGATCGATCAGACGGCCGATATGCCCTACATTGGTAACTTTGGATTCCGTACCAGCAGCAACTATGACAAATTTGCCAAGTACGAGACGCGCGAGACCGCACTGGGCATGCCCTATGTTCCCGAGCATGCGGCGGCCTTGTTTAGCTGCCGTTTGATCGACACAGTGGATGTGGGCACGCATCTACTGTTTATCGGTGAGGTCGAGGATGCCGAGCGCCTGAGCGACGAGACGCCGCTCACCTACGATTACTACCATAAGGTCCTGAAGGGCAAGACGCCGCCCAAGGCGTCTTCGTACCAAGGGTAGAAATGCGGTAAAACCGCTTGCATTATATTATTAAGAATATATACTAATTAAGCAAAGTACATCAGCAGCCACGTTCGAGAGGAGAACATCATGGCCGAGGAAAAGAAGACGTACAAGTTCGTGTGCACCGTTTGCGGTTACGAGGTAGAGGTCGACACGCCCGAACTGCCCGAGGATTACGTGTGCCCGGTGTGTGGCGTCGGTCCCGATCAGTTTGAGCTCGTCGAGGAGTAGCTCGTAGACACACGACTTGCAGCAACATATAGCTCTGTCCAAGGGCCCCGGTCGAATTCTCGGCCGGGGCCCTTTTCCTCCGTCCCCAAGGGATCACGGCTGCTATTAGCCGATCCTGTCTGTTGTGAGTCCGGCCGACCTTTTGTCTTAACCTGCAACATCTAGCGGCTCAAAACGGGTCTTCCTGTTACAGAACGAGACAAACCAAAACCATCATTCTCAAAATCTCAATCTATAACATTTAGGCACGTAAACCCCCTCTACTTGTTACAGATCGAGACAAAAGGTTGGGGCTGAAGAAATATCTCGATCTGTAACATCTGGGCGCGGAAATTGGGTCCACTTGTTACAGATCGAGACAAACTGAAACTATCTCTCAGAAAATCTCAATCTGTAACATCTAAGGGCTCAAAACGGCCTCACGTGTTACAGATTGAGATGTTATATCTGGACAGTCACGCCATCCCATTACATTCCCGTTAGCAGCACGATGTCGAGAATCGTCACGATGACACCGATCCCTACGAGCAACGCGTTGAGCGGGCGCGAGTTGGCGTATTTGCCCATGACGCGGGGCGAGCTGGTGAGTCGTATGAGCACAAAGACCGTAATCGGCAGCTGAAGCGACAACAGTGCCTGACTCCAAATGAGACCCTCAAAAGGATTCGGGACGATCAGGCACGCCGCTACTGCGCCGACGAAACAGGCCGCCACTCCGATCGAGGAATGTCGGTCGTGGATGTCGTATTCCTCGTCGAATATGCCCGCGGTGATGGTGCCCGCCGCCATGCCCGCCGTCACGCTACTCGATATGCCCGCAAACAGCAGTGCCACCGCAAAGATGGTCGAGCTTGCCGGGCCCAGAATGGGGGAGAGCGTGGCCGCTGCGACAGCGAGGTCGTCTACGACAATGCCGTGCGCAAAGAAGGTCGTTGCGGCTAGGATGACCATGGCCGAGTTGATTGCCCAGCCCACACCCATCGAAAAGAGCGTGTCGAAGAGCTCGTAGTGCAGGCGTTCTTCGATAACCTGCTCGCCTTGGCCTTCGAAGTGCATGGATTGGATGACCTCGGAGTGCAGGAAGAGGTTGTGGGGCATAACGACCGCGCCTAGGACACTTACGATAATCGCGACTGAGCCGGTGGGCATACTGGGTGTGATCCAGCTTGTGGCGGCTTGCGGCCAGTCGACCTTGACCAGCAGAAGCTCGGCTAAAAACGAAAGTCCCACCACGCCCACGAAGGCGATGATCCAGCGTTCGGCGCGTTTGTAGGAGCTTGTCATGAGCATGGCAATCGATGCCGCCGCCACGATGATGCAGCCGGCACGTACGGGCAGGCCAAAGAGCATTTGAAGTGCGATCGCACCGCCCAGGACTTCGGCCATGGCGGTGGCGACCGTGGCTAGATACGCACTGCCGAGTATCGCACGCCCGACGAGGCGGGGCAGGTGGCGCGTCGTGGCCTCGGCAAGACACATGCCCGTGGCGATGCCCAAGTGAGCCGCGTTGTGTTGCAGCATGATGAGCATGATCGTGGACAGCGTGACGATCCACAGCAGCGCGTAGCCAAACTGCGAGCCGGCGGCCATATTGGAGGCCCAATTGCCCGGGTCGATAAAGCCGACGGTCACGAGCAGCCCGGGGCCGATATGCCGTGCGATGTCGAGTCCGCCGTGGCCGCCGGTGCGCGGGGAGCCAAAGTGATGTTTGAGATGGTCGATCATGGTGCACTCCTGCGTGCCGTTTGTTTGACGCCGCAAAGGATACCCGTTTTAGGCTCAAAATTTGACCATGACTAACAAAATTGTTGTGATGGTAAAAGGGGGTTGCCGAAATGTCTTGATCTGTAACAACTAGGGATGGAAATTGGGCCTAGGTGTTACAGATCGAGACAGGAAGAAATGGTCCTATGGAAAATCTCGATCCGTAACAGCTGACCGCCAAAACCGGCCCCTCGTGTTACAGATTGAGACATTCGGAACCGTCTCTCGAGAACATCTCAATCTGTAACCGTTAGTCGTCGAAATTGGGTCTTCCTGTTACAGACTGAGATGTTTGAAGCGGTGAGCTTACAGGCCGAACCTGGGGCCCTTGTTGTTGCCCTTGAGGTCGGCGGTGTCCACTCGTAGGGCGTGCGTTACGCAATTGTTTCGAAACGGGCGGGAAACACAATGGGCCGGCGATGCTTCTAGTATGCCTATTCAACTGACTGTCTATATATCTAGGGGAGGATCGCGATGCAGGCAGATTCCGCTCAGCAGCAGGGCCTTTATCGCCCCGAATTCGACCACGATGCATGTGGCATCGGCGCGCTTGCCGATATCAACGGTGAGCGCCACCACCAGATTCTGGACGATGCGCTGTCCATTCTGGTCAACTTGGAGCACCGCGGTGGCACGGGACTCGAGAAGAATACCGGCGACGGCGCCGGCATCCTGTTCCAGGTTCCGCATCACTTTTTCCGCAAAGAGGCTCAAAAGTGCGGCCAGATTCTGCCAGCAGAGGGCGACTATGGCGTGGCCATGCTGTTCTTCCCGCAAGACGACAAGGGCGTAGAGGATGCCCGCCGCGTGTTTGAGGAAGGCTGTGCCGAGGCCGGCGTGCCGCTGCTCTTTTGGCGCGAGGTGCCGGTCGACCCTCACGATCTGGGCGAGACGGCCCGCGCCTGCATGCCCACCATCCTGCAGGCCTTCCTGGGCCGTCCGGACGACACGCCCGCCGGCGATGCCTTTGAGCGTCGCCTGTACGTGTGCCGCCGTACCATCGAAAAGAAGGCCGACGCCGAGTTTGCCCTGCGCGACAAGATCTTCTATGTGTGCTCCATGAGCTCGCGCACCATCGTGTACAAGGGCATGCTGGTCGCCACGCAGATGCGCCGCTTCTTTATCGATCTCAACGACGCCGCCGTCAAGACGGCCGTGGCGCTCGTCCACTCGCGCTACTCCACCAACACCACGCCTAGCTGGGAGCGCGCACATCCCAACCGCTTTATTATCCACAACGGCGAGATCAACACCCTCAAGGGCAACGTCAACTGGATTCGCGCCCGCGAACCTAACCTGTACAGCCCCGTGCTGCAGCATGATCTTGAGCGTGTGATGCCCATCATCAACCGTGAGGGTTCCGACTCCGCGATTCTGGATAATGTGCTCGAGTTTTTGGTCATGAACGGCCGTCCGCTCACGCGTGCCGCGTCCATGTTGCTGCCCGAGCCTTGGGACCACAACGACAACCTGAGCGAGGAGCGTCGCGCCTACGATGCCTACCAGTCCATGCTCATGGAGCCCTGGGACGGCCCGGCGGCCATCGCCTTTACCGACGGCCGTACGCTGGGTGCCGCCCTCGACCGCAACGGCCTGCGCCCGGCTCGCTACTACGTGACGCGCGACGGCCGCTTTATGCTGGCAAGCGAGGTGGGCACCATCGAGGTGCGCCCCGAGAATATCCTGACAAGCGGTTGTTTGGGACCGGGCCAGATGCTCGAGGTCGATTTTGCCCGCGGCCGTGTGATCTACAATGACGAGCTGCGCGCCCGCTATGCCAAGGAAAAGCCCTACCGCGATTGGATTGCCGAAGAGACGCTGACCGTTGACGCGCTCGACAAGCCCGCCGCGGCAACGCCCGCCGAGGATGCCGAGGTGCCTGCCGCCGTGCGTATGGCCAAGCTCGGCTACCACTGGGATGATGTTGACGAGGTCGTGCGCCCCATGGCCCAGCAGGGCAAGGCCCCGCTCGCCTCGATGGGTATCGATGCGCCGCTGGCCTGCCTGTCCAAGAAGACGCGCTCGTTCTTTGATTACTTCTATCAACTGTTCGCCCAGGTCACGAACCCGCCGATCGACGCCCTGCGCGAGCATATGGTCACCTCGACCACGCTCTACCTGGGCAACCACGGCAACCTGCTCGAGGACTCTCGTACGGCCTGCCAACTGGTGCGTCTGGAGCGCCCACTGCTGAGCGAGGAGGAGTTCGATCGCATTTGCGCGATTGACCGTGTTGGCTTTAAGACCCGCCGTTTCCGTGCCGTTTACCGCCGCGATGCCGGCGAGGGCGCGCTGCAGGCTGCGCTCAAGCAGCTTGCAGAGGACGTTGAGGCTGCGGTGCGCGACGGCGTGAACATCGTGGTGTTGAGCGATCGCGCCGGAGCGGACGAGGTACCCGTGCCGTCACTGCTCGCCGTGGGCTGCGTGCACAACCACCTGATCCGCGCCGGCGTGCGTACCTTTGCCGACATCGTGGTGGAGTGTGGCGACGCCGTGTCTCCGCACGACTTTGCGGCGCTGGTGGGCTACTCCGCGAGCGGCATCTATCCGTACAACGCGCATGCGTGCATTCGCGACTTGGCGGCGCACGGCGATCTGGACGTGACAGCCGAGCAGGGCATCGCCAACTACAATAAGGCTGCGACCGCCGGCATCGTTTCCATCATGTCCAAGATGGGCATCTCCACGGTGCAGAGCTACCATTCGGCGCAGATCTTCGAGGCCGTGGGCTTTACGCCGGAGTTCGTCAACGCGTACTTCGCCGGCACGGTGAGCCGTGTGGGCGGTATGGGTGTCGAGGATGTTGAGCGCGAACAAAACGAGCGCTACGACGCCGCGCTCGCAATCCTTAAGAGCCCGGCTCCCGATCAGCTGCCCACGCTGGGTCTGACCAAGTGGCGCCCGCTCGGCGGCGAGGATCACCTCATCGATCCGCAGACTGTCTACTTGCTTCAGACCGCCTGTCGTGAGGACAGCTACGACACCTTTAAGGAGTACAGCGCCCGCCTACACCGCACCGGCCGTGCCGTGCGTCTGCGTGACTTGCTCGACTTTAATGCCAACGGCCGCACGCCGGTTTCGCTCGACGAGGTGGAGCCCGCGCGCAACATCGTCCGCCGCTTTAACACCGGTGCCATGTCGTACGGTTCTATCAGCAAAGAGGCGCACGAGTGCATGGCCATCGCCATGAACCGCCTGCACGGACGCTCTAACTCGGGCGAGGGCGGCGAGGATCCGCGTCGCGAGACCCCGCTGGCTAACGGTGACTCCAAGAACTCCGCCATCAAGCAGGTGGCAAGTGCGCGCTTTGGCGTAACGAGCCGCTACCTGTGCAGCGCCTTCGAGATTCAGATCAAGATGGCCCAGGGCGCCAAGCCCGGCGAGGGTGGCCACCTGCCCGGCAAGAAGGTCTACCCCTGGATTGCCGAGGTCCGTCAGTCCACGCCCGGCATCGGCCTGATCTCGCCTCCGCCGCACCACGACATCTACTCCATCGAGGACCTGGCAGAGCTGATCTTTGATCTTAAGAACGCCAACCCCGGTGCGCGCGTGTCGGTCAAGCTGGTCAGCGAGGCCGGCGTCGGCACCATCGCCACCGGTGTGGCCAAGGGTGCCGCCGACAAGATCTTGATCAGCGGCCACAATGGCGGCTCGGGTGCCGCGGCGCGCGATTCCATTTGGCACGCCGGCCTGCCGCTGGAGCTCGGCCTTGCCGAGGCTCAGCAGACGTTGCTGCAAAACGGCCTGCGATCCCGCGTGGTGCTCGAGGCCGACGGCAAGCTCATGGACGGCACCGATGTTGCCGTTGCCTGCCTGCTGGGCGCCGAGGAGTTTGGCTTTGCGACCATGCCGCTCATCTCCATGGGCTGCCTCATGCAGCGCGACTGCCAGCAGGATACCTGCCCGGCCGGCATCGCCACGCAAAACTGTCGCCTGCGTCGCGGCTTCCGCGGCAAGCCCGAGCACGTTGAGCACTTTATGCTCTTTGTTGCCGAGCAGCTGCGTGAGGTCATGGCGAGCCTGGGCTTCCGCACCGTCGACGAGATGGTCGGCCATCCCGAGTGCCTGCGCCAGATCGAGGTACCGGGCAACCGCAAGGCCAACCTGCTTGATCTGTCGCCCGTGCTGGCGAGCGCGACCTGCGAGTTCGGTGCCCATATCCCGGGCGCCGACGGTCGCCACTTCCTGCCGCAGATGGCTGCGGACAGCGAGCTCGACAAGACGCTCGACTCCACATTGTTCGTGCCCTATACGGCCGATGCCCGTGCGCACCTGCGTCCGATTCGGTTCCGCGCCGATATCGCCAACGTCAACCGTTGCGTGGGCACCATCCTGGGCAATGCGGTGACCAAGGCGCATCCCGAGGGCCTGCCCGCCGGCTCCATCACCATCGATTGCGATGGTTCGGCCGGTCAGAGCTTTGGCGCCTTTCTGCCGCGCGGCATTACGCTCAACGTGTGCGGCGACGCCAACGACTACTTTGGCAAGGGCCTTTCGGGCGGCGAGGTGTCGGTGCGCCCCAACCCGCATGCGACCTACAAGTTCGACGAGAACATCATCGTGGGCAACGTGGCGTTCTTTGGCGCCACGAGCGGCCGCGGCTTTATTAACGGCCTGGCAGGCCAGCGCTTTGGCGTGCGTAACTCCGGTGCCACTGTGGTGGTCGAGGGCTGCGGCAACCATGGCTGCGAGTACATGACGGGCGGCCTGGCGCTCATCTTGGGCGAGGTCGGGCAGAACTTCGCCGCCGGTATGACGGGTGGCGTGGCCTATGTCTTTGACCAGTACGGCACGCTCGAAGCCCGTGTGAACCACGAGAGCGTGGAGCTCAAGGCCCCGACGGCTGTCGAGCTGGCGCAGATTCGCGCGCTTATCCAGGAGCACGTGGACGCGACGCAGAGCCCGCGCGGCATTAAGCTGCTCTACAGCTTCGACTCGATGAGCAAGCACTTTGTGAAGGTCATTCCGACCGAGTACGAGCGCGTGCTGGCGATTGTCGCTGCGGCCGAGGCCGTGGGCAAGACGCATGCGCAGGCCGAGGAGTTGGCGTTTGACATCGTGACCGGCCGCGCGAGCAACGCGGATGTCGCTCGCTTTGATGTCGCGGGCGGTGCTGCGCCCGTGGCTGTCAGCTCTGTTGCTTCGACCAAGAAGGAGGCGTAAGTGCCATGGGTAAGCCCGGTGCTTTTCTTGATATCGATCGCGTGACCCACGAGCTGCGCCCCGTGGAGGAGCGCAGCCGCGATTTCGATCCGCTGTATGTGGAGCTCGACGACGATGCGCGCCGCGCCCAGGCGAGCCGCTGCATGATGTGCGGCGTGGCGTTTTGCCAGATGGGTGCGAGCTTTGGCAAGGCGCGTCCGAGTGGCTGTCCGCTGCACAACCTGATTCCCGAGTGGAACGAGCTGGTGTATCGCGGTCGCTGGGACGAGGCGGCCGAG
This sequence comes from Collinsella sp. LCP21S3_A3, assembly GCF_052118905.1. NCBI lineage: Bacteria > Bacillati > Actinomycetota > Coriobacteriia > Coriobacteriales > Coriobacteriaceae > Collinsella > Collinsella sp. LCP21S3_A3. Next base: position 111,227 of record NZ_JBQKGH010000005.1, read on the forward strand.
CGCCTGTCGCTCACCTCGCCCATGCCCGAGTTTACGAGCCGCGTGTGCCCGGCACTGTGCGAGGCTGCGTGCAACCTGGGTTCGGTCGACGGCCAGCCCACAACGATTCACGATAACGAGCGCGCGATCAGCGACCACGAATGGGCAAACGGCGGCCCACGTCGCTTTGAGCCGGCAGGGGAGGACGCACCCTCGGTCGCCGTGGTGGGCTCCGGCCCGGCTGGCCTGGTGGCTGCATGGGAACTTGCGCGTCGCGGTGCCCGCGTGACGGTGTTTGAGCGCGACGACCGCCCAGGCGGTCTGCTCATGTACGGCATTCCCAACATGAAGCTCGAGAAGTCCGTGGTCGAGCGCCGCGTGGCGCTCATGCGCGAGCTGGGCATTGTCTTTGAGCTGGGTACTGACGTTACGAACCCTGCGGTGGCGGCCAAGCTCAATGGTTTTGACGCCGTTGTGGTGGCTGCCGGTGCTCGTACGCCCCGCGGTCTTTTGGCTACGAATGTGGATGCCCCGGGCGTGGTGTATGCCGTGGACTACCTGACGGCTTCGACCGTGTCGGTGCTCGATGGCGGTGAGCCCGCGGTGAACGCGCGCGGCCTGGACGTTGTAGTCATTGGCGGCGGCGATACCGGCAACGACTGCGTGGGTACCGCGGTGCGCCAGGGTGCACGCAGTGTGCGTCAGTTTGAGTTCTTGCCGGCTGCGCCCGATAAGCGTGCGGCGAGCAATCCCTGGCCGCAGTGGCCCAACGTTAAGAAGACCGACTACGGTCAGCAGGAGGCTATCGCTGCCATGGGCGGCGAGATGCGTGCTTGGGGCGTGGATACGCTCGAGGTATTGCTGGACAAGAAGGGCGCGGCCGCGGGCCTGCGCGTGGTCGATCTGGACTGGTCGGCCGGCAAGCCCGAACGCATTGCGGGCTCCGAGCACGAGGTGCCGGCCCAGCTGGTGCTGATCGCCTGTGGCTTTACGGGTCCGGAGCACGGCGTGTTCGACGCTGTTGACGTGCCTATTGGCACGGCGGGCCGTCCGTTGCCCGTGATGGCCTCCGAGGACTCGCATCTTGCGGCTCGCGTGGATGGCGTTGCCGCGGATGCCGCGCCGGTGTATGTGGCCGGCGATGCCCGCAACGGCAGCTCGCTCGTGATGAGTGCCATGGCCGATGCCCTCGCCTGCGCAGCCGAGGTCGCCGAGGCGCTGGGGCTGTAAGACAATCACGGAGTTACTCAACAATCGAATCGGCAAGGGCTGTCCCCAACGGCCGGCATATAAGGAACGTCCCCAAGTGCCGGCAGCTGGGGACGTTCCTTATATGCCGGCATCCGGGGACACTCCTTGCGGGTTTGCGAGCGTTTTGCTCGTTTGCCGACGTTTGGCTGCCTACCCGTTGGCGTTTGCGCTCGTTGCGCTCTGCTGTTTATGTGGCGGCTTTAGTTGTTTGCGGACAGCGGCGCGGGTGATTCGTCTAGTTCTACCCGCGATTTTGTGGCAATTTGCATAATCTGCAAGTATCCCGTCAAGTGCTTGGTCAGCATCTGGTTTGCAGCCCGATGCCCATTTTGCCCGTGATGGCGGCGACCACCCGCCCTCCTCGTAAGCTCAAATTGAGGTTTATCAGTTTGAGGAGGATGCCATGGCTGATCATGTTTTGGACCGGGGACGTCTGGCCGAGGCCGTCGGTGACGATATTGCCGGCATGGCCCAGTTTTGGATGCTGCGCAAGTTTCAGTTTTTGGAGGCGGCGCGTACACAGTTCGAAGTGATAGTCGATCCATGGCTCAGCTATTGCGAGGAGCCCTCGCAAAATGAAATCATGGCCTATAACATGGCATTTACCGATTGGCTGCTGTTCGAGCGTCCCTATTACCATGGCAAGACGCTGCTTGAGCTGTATGTTGACGAGCCGCCGGCGTCGCTTTCGCCCGTCTCGCTCAGACGACTCGAGCAGGTGCGCGACACGCACTATTTTTCGCGCTTTGGCATTTTGGATAAGGATCCCGCGACCGGCATGGTCGCGCTGCGTGACACGCGTACCGACCGTCGCTTTGACGTCTACGATCCGCATATCGTGCAAAAGGAGCACTGGCGCGATGGCGCGATTGCAGTGCGCCTCGCGTGCGTCGACGATGTCTGGCTGACGGCGGGGCAGCTCTACCTCTACGACATTGCGCGCCTGAGCGACACGGCGGTCGACGGGCCTGGCGCCGTGCATCCTGAGGACCTAGAAGATGGCTTCGATACCTCGTGTATCAGCTTCTTCTTACGGCTGGTTCGCGACATCATGGGTGCCCAGGGGCGCTACGTAAAGTCACTCAACATCTACGAACAGGAATGGGAGTAGGGGATGGGCATCTGCCGCCTGCCTTGCCTTCTGCCTTTATATCTCGATCTGTAACGTTTAGGGACAAAAAACCGGTCTACCCGTTACAGATCGAGACGACTGCTTGGGCGTTGCTGGTTTGTCTAAATCTGTAACGTTTAGGGGTCTGGAGAACGTCTAACTGTTACAGATTGAGACGTTTGGCACCCGGCAGGGGGGATGTCTCGATCTGTAACATCTGCAGGCCAGAACTCGATCCAACTGTTACAGATTGAGACGTTTGGCGCCTATCTGGGGAAATGTCTCAACCTGTAACATCTACAGGCCAAAATTCGACCTAACTGTTACAGATCGAGACAAAGGTTGGGCGCGGTGCCGAACAATCTAAATCTGTAACAACTAGAGGCTCAAAGACTGTCTTCCTGTTACAGATCAAGACATTTGTCAGCGGAGGCAACGGTGACGATGGTCCATTTGTCTGACGTGGTGGTGATGAAAGTGTCTAATACCGTTTTCAAACACAAACATGCAACACGTAGCACCTTGGCGCGGAATAGGATGCTTGCCAGACTCACGGAGGTGGCTGAACAAGGCGTGCTGCTTGCGACGCACGATAATGCCGAGCTCATGTGGCTGCGGCGCCATGTGGGCACAGACGATATTGCGGAGCCCGAATCGCACCTATTCTGTTTTCAGCATGAATGGGATGCGTTGACGCCGCCGGAGCGGGCTCGGCGGACCATCAAGGGGCTTGCGGAGTTTCATCCCGATTGGGCGTTTTGGGGGTATGACGCCGCGCTGATATGGGGTCTGGAGGTGCCGAATGATCTGCTCGGGCCGCGTTACTTGGTCAAGACGGGTTGTTCGGTGGCGTTGAGTACGGGATATAGGCTGCTGCGTCCGCAGGCGGCGGGTGCGCTTGAGCGCGTCGACGGCGTGCGAGTGACGCCGTTTTGGCGCACGGTGGAGGATTGTCTGCTGCGTGTGCCGTTTTCATATGGTCTGGCGATTGCCGATTCTGCGCTGCGGGCGAAGGGCATATCGCGCGACGACCTCTGCGAACGGCTCCAGGCCGATTGCGAGGGCAGACGCGGGTATCGCAGAGCTCAGGTGATTGCGTCGCATGCGGACGGGCTGTCCGAAAATGGTGGCGAGTCTCGGTTCCGAGCGTTCTTTATTGCATACGGTTTTCCGGTGCCAGAGTTGCAGGTGGAGTTTTGCGATCCGCTCGATTCGAGCCAGGTGTTTCGGGTCGATTATTTCTGGAGGCTCGAGGACGGGACGTGCGTGATTGGCGAGCTCGACGGAAGAGGAAAGTATACCCTGCAGGATGGTGGGGACCGGGAGTCGGTCGACCCGTTCGTAGCAGAGCGTCAGCGAGAATCTCATCTGACATTGCTCGGGCACAAGGTGCTGAGGTTCACGTTTGATGAACTTAAGAACCCGGGGAAGCTGGCTGAAAAGATGAGGCTGGCGGGTATTTCGCAGCGGGCCGATTTGGCTGAGGGATGGAAGCGTCAGTGGTATGGGCGCTGAGGGATACGACTAACGCGGATGTGGTTGTTCCTGTCGAGTTTGTCTCGATCTGTAACATCTGGCTGCTAAAACCTGGTCTACCTGTTACAAATCAAGACGTTTTGCTGGAACGGCCGGAGCATTGCCGTGCTGTCTCCGTTTGCCCTCACAGCTCTCTCGTCCCTCCGCTAACCGATATGTTCGACTTTAGTTTGCTGCATTAGGTGATAATGGACAAATGTTCAAGTTAATCGTGAGGGAGGAGCTCGATATGGCGTCTGCCGATCGTTCCACGTTGTTTATCAATGCGACCGTCCTGGATGGTTCGGAGCATATGGAGCCGCAGCCCGACATGGCCGTGGCCGTTGAGCGCGGTGTCATCACGTGGATGGGGCCGAGCGCTGTTGCGCAGGCGCCTGCAGGTGCCGAGGTCCTCGACCTGGCCGGGGCGTATCTCATGCCGGGCCTCATCAATATGCATGTGCATCTGTGCGGCTCGGGCAAGCCGGTTTCGGCGGGCGATGCGGGCGCGCTGATGAAAAAGCTCGATAATCCCGTGGGGCGCGCTATCGTGCGCCATATTCTTAAGGGCAGCGTCCAACAGCAGCTGGCAAGCGGCGTGACCACGGTGCGCGGCGCGGGCGACCCGCTGTTTGCCGATCTGGCCGTGCGCGATGCTATCGACGCCGGCAAGTATCAGGGTCCGCGTTTGGTGGCGCCGGGAACGGGCGTCACGGTGCCGGGTGGCCACGGCGCGGGCTTGTTCGCCCAGGTGGCCAACAGTCCCTCCGAGGCGGCCGAACAGGTGCGCGACCTGTATGCGCGCGGTGCCGACGTCATTAAATTGTTCGTAACGGGCGGCGTGTTCGATGCGACCGAGGTGGGCGAGCCGGGCGTGCTGCGTATGCCGGTGGAGGTTGCCGCGGCGGCGTGCAAGGCAGCGCACGATATGGGCCTTCCGGTTATGGCTCATGTCGAGAGCACCGAGGGCGTGAAGGCCGCGCTCGAGGCCGGCGTCGATACGATCGAGCACGGCGCTCCGTTGACGCCCGAGATCCTGGAGCTGTACCGCGGCGCCGCGGGAACTCAGCTCGAGGGGCGTGCGCCGAGTGTGACCTGCACGATCAGCCCCGCACTGCCGTTTGTGCTGCTCGATCCGGAAAAGACTCATTCGACTGACACGCAAAAGAAGAACGGCGATATCGTGTGCTCGGGCATTATCGAGAGCGCTCGTGCGGCGCTGGAAGCCGGTATCAAGGTAGGTTTGGGTACGGATTCGAGCTGCCCGTTCGTGACCCAGTACGACATGTGGCGCGAGGTGGCCTATTTTGCCAAGTACGTGGGCGTGAGCAATGCGTTTGCGCTGCATACGGCTACGCAGGTCAATGCTGAGCTGCTGGGGCTGGGTGGCGAGACCGGTGCGATCGAGTGCGGCAAGGCTGCCGATATCCTGGTGACGCGCGAGAACCCGCTCGATGACCTGTGCGCTCTGCGCGAGCCGATGCACGTGATGTGTCGTGGCGATCTGGTGCGCAAACTCAAGGTGAGGCGTATTCCCGAGGTGGACGCCGAGCTCGACACGATTATGGCCATGCCAGCCGAGGCGCTTGCCGAGGAGCTTGCCCGCGACGGCGTGGCGTAGGCGTGACGGGGGCGGGCCCTTTGTCGCATTTAAAAAAGCCGAGGTCCCAGTGCGAGGCCTCGGCTTTTATTTTGTCCTGCGGTATGGCGGCTACGAGCGCGTCTCCATCTTGGCGTGGCACTTGGGGCAGGTGACGCGGATCTTGCCTTTGCCCTTGGGAACGGAGAGCATCTGGCCGCAGTTGGGGCACTTGAGGTATGCCGTGGTCTTGCGACCTTTCCACATCTTCTTGGCCGTGCGCTTGGCACGCTCAAAGTCTTCCTTACTGGTGCCGGCCGCGCGTGAGGTGCTGGCCGCTGCAGCGCCGCCACCCAAGCTGGCGACAAACTTGCCCAAGCCGGGGACCTTAGCCGAGCCGGCGACAAAGGCCTCGTTCTCCTTGCGACGTGCGTCGATGTTTTTGGACAGGCCGCGCAGCACGCCGATCACGATGACGGCGATGGCGATCCAACTGAGCCACTGGACGCGGGCCATCGATCCGATCATCGCGATGACGATGCCCGCAAAACCCATCACAATGGTGAGCTCGTCGGCGCCATTGCGGCCCTTCATAAAGTCATTCATGCAAATTGCCTTTCATTCGATATGCCGCACGCCTTTATACCCGATTTAGAGCAAGGGGGACAGGTTAATCTGCACCAATGTGGTGCAAACATACCTGTCCTCGGAACATCAAGACGGTGCAAAGTGGTTTGTCCCCAATGCGCCGATTACTTAGAGAGCTTGTCGACGACGCGTTCGATCTCGGCGAGCTTCGCGGCTTTGAGGTCTTCGTCGCCCGATTCGATTGCCGAAGTCACGCAGCCCTCGATATGCGCCTTGAGCACGTCGGCGTTAATGCGCGCGAGGAGTGCCTGTGTGGCCATGAGCTGCGTGGAAATATCGACGCAGTAGCGGTCCTCCTCGACCATCCGCAGGATGCCGTCGATCTGGCCGCGCGCCGTCTTGAGCATACGGTTCACCGATTTGTGGTCTGCCATCATGGCGGGTCCTCGTTTCTGGTCGATGGGGTCGAATGCTTCTGGTAGCTGCTAGGCTGCGGTCACGGACAGGGCGTGGAACTTCTCGCCGGCGCTCTCGACGGCGGCAGCGAGCTGCTCGGCGGCCACGGTGTCGGCGCACTCCACCTGTACCGTCTGAGTCTCGTGATCGGCATCGGCGTCGGTCACGCCGGCAACGTTGAGCAGTGCCGTCTCGACAGTAGCGTCGCAGTGGCCACACATAAGGCCGGAAGTCTTAATTGTGTATCGCATGGGTATTCCTCTCTGTTGTGTCGGCTTTCCCAGGCACCCGATCTTGACCTTCAAGCCGTCGCTCGCGTACCAAAGTACGCGTCGCTCCTCTTTCAGGTCAATCTCGGGCACCTGGAAAACCCGTTCTAAATGGACGTGATGGTGAGCCTATTTTGCCACTTTAGGCTTAAAGGATTTCAGGCGCAGAGCATTGGACACGACGCACACGCTCGACAGGCTCATGGCTGCGGCGCCAAACATCGGCGAGAGCTGCCAGCCGGTGAGGGGGAAGAACACGCCCGCAGCGAGCGGAATGCCGATGCCGTTGTAGAACAGCGCCCAGAACAGGTCTTGCTTGATGTTGCGAATCGTGGCGCGCGAAAGCTCGATGGCGCGAGCGACGTCCATGAGATCGCTGCGCATGAGTACCACATCTGCCCCTTCCTTGGCGATGTCGGCGCCGGTGCCGATAGCAAGGCCCACGTCGGCGCGCGCCAGGGCAGGGGAGTCGTTGATGCCGTCGCCCACCATGGCGACCTTGCCGCCCGCATCCTGCAGTTCGCGCACGTGGCGTTCCTTGTCGGCGGGAAGCACGTCGGCAATGACCTGCTTGCTGCTCAGTCCTACGCGGCGGGCGATTGCTTCGGCCGTCACACGGTTGTCGCCGGTGAGCATGCGCACGTCGACGACGAGCGAACGCATCGCAGCGATGGCCTCGGCGCTCGTCTCCTTGACCTCGTCAGCTACGGCAATGGTGCCGACAAGATCGCCGTTCTTGGCAAAGAACAACGGTGTCTTGCCCTCGACGGCGAATCGCTCGGCAAGACCGGCGGGCACCTCCGCGCCCAGCTCGTTCATCAGACGCACGTTGCCGGCTGCGATGATATTCTGCCCCTCGCGCGCCGTAACGCCTCGTCCAGGCACGGCGGCAAAGTCCTCGACCATGCGCGCCACGATTCCGCGCGCCTCGCACTCGGTCATAATCGCCTCGGCCAGCGGATGCTCGCTCGAGCGCTCCAGCGCGGCAGCGAGCTTCAGTAACGCCTTTTCACTCATGGCGGGCGAGCCGTCGGCGCGCGTGGCTACCACAATATCGGTCACGGCAGGTTTGCCGCGGGTGACCGTACCCGTCTTATCGAGCACCACGGTACCCACACCGCGCAGGTTCTCCAGCGCCTCGGCGCTCTTAAACAGAATGCCCATCTCGGCGCCCTTGCCGGTGCCTACCATAATGGCGACGGGCGTGGCTAGGCCGAGCGCGCAGGGACAACTGATCACGAGCACGGCCACGGCGGAGGTAAGTGCCTCGTTTATGCTGCCGGTCAGTGCCATCCACACCGCAAAGGTCACGGCCGAGATCACGAACACCACGGGCACGAACACGCCGGCGACCTTGTCGGCCATGCGGGCGATGGGCGCCTTGGTGGCGTTGGCATCCTCGACGAGCTGGATAATCTTGGCGAGTGATGTCTCGGCACCAACCCGCGTGGCGCGGAAGGTAAACGAGCCGGTGCGGTTGACGGTGGCGGCGTTGACGGTGTCGCCGGCGGTCTTTTCCACGGGGATTGACTCGCCGGTGAGCGCACTCTCGTCCACGGCCGAGCTACCCTCGAGCACCACGCCATCGACGGGGATTGACTCGCCGGGGTGCACGCGCAGGACCTGGCCGGGAAGGATGCTATCGACGTCGACGGTGGTTTCGCTGCCGTCGTCGGCAACGACGGTCGCGGTTTTAGGCGCCAGATCGATGAGCGCCTCGATGGCGCCGCCGGTTTTGGACTTACTGCGCGTCTCGAGGTATTTGCCCACGGTGACGAGCGACAGGATCGTGCCCGCGCTCTCAAAATACAGATTGTCCATGCCTGTCATCATGGCCTCGTGCACCTGAGCTGTGGCCAGCTGGTCGGCCATGATGAACATGGCATAGAGCGACCAGGCAATGGAAGCGGTGGCGCCCACGGCGATGAGGGCATCCATGGTGGGTGCGCCGTGCGCGAGCGATTTAAACCCGTTGATAAAGTACGCGTCGTTGACGTAGACGATGGGGATGAGCAGAACGAGCTCGGTGAGGGCGAGCGTCATGCTGTGGATATGGTCGGTGAAAATGCCGGGCAGTGGCCAGCCGAGCATGTGTCCCATGCCTATGTAGAACAGTGGGATGAGGAAGACGATCGAGACGATGAGGCGGGTGCGCATGGCAGAGGCGGCGGCCTCCAGCTTTTTGGTGGGCGACTCCATATGGGCGGCGTCAGACCTGACTTGCGCGCTGCCGTTTGAGCCGGCGGCACCGGTGCCCGTGCTGACGGGTGAGGCCGAGTAGCCCGCGCGGTCGACGGCGGTGCAGATATCGTCGGGGGAGACCTGCGCGGGGTCGTAGTCGACCATCATGGAACCGGCAAGTAGGTTGACCGCGACGCTTTGGACGCCGTCGAGCTTGCTCACGGCGCGGTCCACGTGCGCCTGGCAGGCGGCGCATGTCATGCCGCCTACGTCGAACTTATCTTGAGCCATGGCTTCTCCTTTCTGTGGTTCGGTGTTGGAATTGTTAACCTCTCGATACTATACACCCATACCCCCTGGGGGTGTATGGCAAAAGTTGAAATGCATGACTTTTCATTACAGATGAGGGTGGTTGCTCAATCGGTGGCCGCCTCTGCCAAACATCTCAATCTGTAACGTCTGGACCGGTTTTTGAACCATAGCTGTTACAGATTTAGACAAACATTTCAGCCGAAAACTAACGTCTCGATCTGTAACATTTAGACCCGGTTTTACCGAGTATTTGTTACAGATCAAGACAAACAGCTGGCAGGAAACTCAATGTCTCAATCTGTAACGTCTGGCGGAAAATATAACCTCTAACTGTTACAGATCGAGACGGACCGTCCGCGGTCAACTCAAATGTCTTGATCTGTAACATCTAGAGAGGTTTTTGACCCCTTACTGTTACAGATTGAGATGTTGTCTCGCGGGGCTGGGGTTTTGTCTCGATCTGTAACAACTAGACCGGTTTTGGGCTCTAACTGTTACAGATTAAGACGATTACCGGGGTGGGGTCCCGTCACGGCAAGACGCCCGCTGCCTAGATGCAGAATCCGGGAATCACGCAGGTTCGCTTGTTTGGCTTTTCCGCAGGCGTTGCGTACATAAAGACGTCGCCGTCGTGTCCCACGCGGTTCATATAGAGTGTGCCTTCGCTCTCCGATGTGTCGGGGCTCGCCGTTCGTTCCCACCAACAGGTGTTCTTGCCCTTCCACTGGCGGACCATCGTCTCGTTCGTGGAATACGGGCTCACCTTGAGCTCGCGGAAGAGCTGATACTCCTTGCCCTCGCCGTTGTAGATGTCTGCCAGGTAGTGATAGTCCTCGGCAAACGAATCGGGCGGTTGCGTACCGCACAACTCGACCATGGCGGGCAGCCAAAGGGTTGCGGGCAACTCGCTCAGACACGATGCGCTTCTGGCAGCGCCAACGTTATTCGAGATCTTTTTGACAGATTTAATGAGTGCGCGCAACTCGTTGGGCAGCAGCTTAAGGCCATCGTTATCGAGCCATTCCCGCAGCTCGCAATCTGCCCAGCCGGCGCTCAACGGTTGGGCCGCGGCATCGCGCTCGGCAATGCCGGCATCGAACATAAACGTCAGTCCGGCCTTGCCCGTCCCGTCTAGAAGCTCGTCGTGGCGGATGCCCACGAGTTGTGCGCCGACCTCCAGCCCGTTGGTGAGCGTGACGCGCTTGGTGCATGGATAGGGGATATGACCGTCATCGTCGAGCAGATGATAGCGCTTGGCGATCTCGCGTGCCTCATTACGCGTCTCTGCAGCCTTGATCTTAAGCGAAATCTCCTGCAGCTGGTCCCAGGTGTAGTCGTTAAGGGAGCTGCGGATGCCGTCGAGGTAGTCGGGAATGCCAAAGCCGTGAGTGGCGGCTCCAATGGCGCCGAGTCCCACGACGGCAGCGGCGACGCCGCCGATAATAAACCGGCGGCGGGTCATGGCATCGCGACGGGCCTGCTCCAAAAGCGCTCGGGCGCGTTCACCGGCGACGTCGACCTTAAGGTGCGTGCCAGAATCGATATCAATCGCGGCCTCGTCTCCTGCGCCTTCGCGGCCCTCGGATTCGGCATCGGTGAAGTATGCCGAGAGCACCTCGAGCATCTGCTGCTCGGTAGGACGATCGCACTGCTCGACTGAAATGCCTTTCATGATGATCTGGACGAGCGCTTCGTCGTCATTGCATCGCGGCTCGAGCGGCGCCGGCTTGGTCTTGGTCTTTATGAGGTAGAACGAGCCCGTTGCCGCGGCACCCGTCGACTCCACATCGAACGGTTTACGACCGCTGTAGAGCTGGTACAGAATGCTCGATAGTGCATAGACGTCGATGGCGGGCGAGCGGCGAAGGGCCGCGATGCCTTCGATATCCTGCGTGAGCATCTCGGGCGCGGCGTATGCGGGTGTGGCAAAGCGCCAGATGTCGGCGCGCCGGGTGATCGTGTCGTCGCCGAGGGCCATGGTCGCGGAGCCCATGTCGATGAGGCAGGGGTCAAAGGAGCAATCGGCGATCTGCTGCTCGAGCGTTCGACTGGTGGTACGGAACATGATATTGGCGGGCGACAGATCGCGATGGACGACCGGATTTACGAGTCCCTGGGTCATCAGGAGTGCGCGAAGCACGGCGTTTCCAACGGCGGCCACCATCTGGGTGGTTAGCCCGCCCGAGGCATCGTGCGGAAGCAAGGGCAGCGCCTGCTTGAGCGAGGTGCCCTTGACCCACTCCATGAGGATGAGCGGGTCGTCCTCGCACGATCCATAGCCATAGACGCGCGGAAATCCGCGCAGGTGCGAGACGGTGCACAGATGACGGTACTCCTCGAACAACGCGGCGGTGTTGGTCAGGTGCGCAGCCGCTTGCTCGGCGGAGCGATCGGGTGTTTGGTCAGAAAGGATGGCGTTGTCCTTGAGCAGCTTGACGGCAAAGACCTCGCCGCTTGTGTTGGTCGCGCGAAGCACGTGTCCGATATTGCCGCCGTCGCGGTATGCCGTCTGAAGAATAAGCGTCATAAACCGGCGCTTGGCGTCGTCCTCGGCGCTGGGGTCGACCGCCACAGCGGTATCGAACGTGTCGAGACGGATGAGTTTGTCGCCAGGGGCGGTGTTGGTGGTATCCAAGGCGTTCCTTCGTTTGATGGGGCCGCGTGCTCACACCGAGAACGCGATTATCGATTAAAGCCCATGATAGACGTGTTTGCCGATAAGCTGACTCGTATTGCTATTTATAGTGCAGCGTGCAACGTAAATGATATAAGACGAGTGACACCTGTTTTCCCACGTCTCTACGCGCTAGTCCACAATAACGAGAAACGTTGTATAGAGACCCAAATGAAGCCTGTCGCTGTTGGCGATTTCCACAGGGGGATAGACTTTGCCGGGCTCTCGTTGGTCGCGGGGCGGCTCGATTACGATATCGCCGTCGCCTGCACCCGATTCGAGCACCGTGCCGTTGGTCGATCCAAGGCCCTGGGCGTACCAGTGCTCACCCTCAAGCCAAATGCGAAGATGCTCGCGCGATGCGTCGGCGCCCACATCGGTGATGCTGGGCGAGGTTTTGGGCAGAGAACCAATCACGGTGCCGCGCGGATCGCGTGTGAGTGGATGGATTTGCATGTCGACGCAGTTGTCGGCATGTGTCCTGAGCAGACCGAGGTTGGGGGCGACGGTGCGCGGCTGCTCCAGACTGCCCATAAAGCCACGTCCGACGGTAGTTTCGGTGGTGCCAAAGTGCCCGCCCGTCTTGCTGTCGCAAAAGCGCTCGACGGTGGCCACGCCTTGAACGGGATCGGCAAGTGCTCCCGTTGCCACAAAGAGCATCAGGAAGAGCGTGCTTTTTTCGCGGGGGCTGTGGTCATCGGAGCTGTTGATACGCCCCAAGGCATTGGCGTAGAGGCGGTCGTCGAGATCATACTCGGCGAGAATCGACATCATGCCTTGGGCCGCCGGGCCGCTGTAATGCTCGGATATTTTCTGATAGGCGCGATCGCCTCCGCCGAGCTTGTTGCTGATGGCGGCGGCAAGGTTGAGCGTGGAGACGGTAAGGTCATTGTAGATACCTGGCGCGCACTGAGCGGGCTCGCGGTGGACGATGTAGCGAGTGAGGTACGAGCGGTTGGTAGAGCATTTGTCGAGCAGGGTGCTGCCCGCATACGAATTGCCGTTGATGAGCATTCGCGCAATCTCGAGATGCTTGAGACCGCCGAACGATCGGATGTCGTTGTAGAGGATCGAGCACGGTGTTTCCGCCGCCACGGCTGCCTCCCCAGATAACTTTAATGACGTACTGCAAACATGTTAGGAAAAGGCTACGCTCAAAGCGTACCGACTCGAAAAATGTTGCGCAACGCTTTGCATAACTATCGAGACATTATAGGGCATATACGCCAAGTTGCAGGATGGCTGCAAGCGACACATTTTGAGAGGTTGTGCCCTATGGAATGCCCTTATTGCGGTGCATTATTGCCCGATGACGCTAGTTTTTGCCCTGAGTGTGGATCGCCTCTTGCCGCGCCCTCGTCGACTGCGCCCGTTCCCGAAGATCCCTATACTACGCCCCAGACCGTGTCACAGAGCCCTGCCTTTTCTTGGCGCGACGGCGAGGCCGCTACGGCGGCAACGGTGGAGTTACCTAAGGCGGATGCTGCTTCGAAAGCAGACGAGCAGCCGGTGGCGGCACCCGGCGCGTCTGAGCCCGCTGTGCCCGAATCCGATTCGGACGCCACGCGTGTAGTCGATCCCTTGTCAGACTTTGGCACTACGATCGAGGACGTGGAAACTGAGCCTGCCTGCCATGCCGATTTTGGTTCTACGCCGCTCAGTGAGGAAGAGCAGCTCGAACAGGACCGCGAGAGCCTCAAGACGGCCAAGGCCGAGTACAAGCTGGCACGCAAGCGCCTGGGCAAGTCGTATGCGCCCGCCATCGCCGCCGGCGTTATTGTCGTTGCCGCCTTGTGCGCGGGAACCGGCTGGGCGGGCTACTCATATGGTTTGGCCCATCCGCAAAATACGGAGCAGATTCAAAAGCTCAAGAGGCAGCTTGAATCTTCCAAGGACGAACTCACAAAAACGCAAGACGAGCTCGATCAGGCAAAGTCCGACCTCAAGGATGCTAAGGCGGAGCTCAAGGCCACAAGCAAGAACGGCGAGGACGCTAGCTCCGATGCCGAGGACTCCTCCACGACGGGCAATGCGACCTCGTCGACCACCACGACCTCTGGTAGCACAGCGAAGCTCAATATCGATAAACCCACGAGCTTTGCCAACACCACGTGGCGCGGAGCACTTAAGGAGACGGGCAACTCTTGGGGCCATACTTGCTACGGCGCGAGCAAAAACGACCTTGTGATTGTGTTTAAGAGCATCAGCGATTCCGGCGAAGTGGTTGCAGACATCTCGGCCACGCTGCATGCCCACGATACCTACAACGCCGAAAAAACCGTCGCCCAATCCGATGGTGACGACTATCGCACCTACACGGACGTCACCGGTACGTTTGTTAGAAACAAGGGTTTTGAGTTCTCGCTTCCCGTCGAGGAGGAGGACTGTGACCTTACGGTTAAGGGTGTTCCTAAAAAGAAGTATGGCAAGTACTACCTGAATACCACAGTCGAATCGGGAGACGGCGCCGTTACCATGGGAACGCGCATCACGGATTCCTTTGAGCTTTTGATTTCCTAGTACCTCGTATTGTCAGCGTGCGATGCATGGCGGTGGGTGGGTGGGGGGGGGGGGGGGGGGTGTTTTTTTTGCTCGCCGCCCCCCCCACCGCTTTTTGCAAATGGGTCTATTTGCTGACTTGGGTTTTACTGCCGGCTAAAGCATGCCGGCAGATGCGAGGAGGAGTATGACAACGATTGCTACCAGGGCAACAATCACCATCGTGAGTGCCATCGAGCGTTGACGTTTGACAGCAAGGCGTGCGCGACGCATGGACTCGGCGCTGCGGACCGTCTCGGTGGATGGGGTTGGCCGAGACGCGGGCTGCGCCTGTGCAACCGTGCGGGTGGGGACGGCGGCGTCCGCCCGTACGGTAGCGCTGCCGCGATCCGCCACGGGCCGGTGCTTTCGCGGGGCACCCGTACGGGCGAAAGGCTCAAGGCGCGCCGCGAGTTCATTTGCCGAAGGGCGTGCGTCTTGCGAGACTGCCAAACAAGCCATAATCGCGTTGACCAAGCCCTGCTCGCGGGGAGTTGCGGGCGCAAGGGGTTGCGGCTGCACGGCGCGCTTGAGGCGCGCGTGGTCTCCAGAGCGCCTGAGCTCTGCCTCAAGGGGGGCATGTCCGCAATAAAGCTCGTAGAGGATGCTTCCCAGTGCATAGATGTCGACGGCGGGGTTGTTGCGCGCGCCGGGGTCGGCCTTAAACCGCTCCAGCATTTCGGGTGCCGCGTATGCCGGCGTGGCACCGCGAAAAGCGTTGACGTCGACGGTAAAGGAAAAGTCCGGTTTAACGAGCTTGGCACTGCCCATATCGATCAGGCAGATGTCGAAATAGCCACTCGAAACCTGCTCGTCGAGCGGGATGCGATCGTGGCGCAGCATGATGTTGCGCATGGAGAGGTCGCGGTGAACAAAGGGCGTGTCGAGCGATTGCGTGGACAAGATGATCTTGAGTACGCTTAGGCCCAGCGCAGCGACGATATCGCCGGGGCAGGTTGCAGCGCCATCACATAGAGCGGACCGTGCATCAAGAAGCGAGACGCCATCAACCCACTCCATGAGCAGCGCCGGGGTTCCGTCTGCCGTGTAACCAAACCCGTAGACATCGGGGAAACCCCTTAGATTGGATACGACGGAGAGCGTGCGGTACTCCTCTTCCAAAGTTTCTCGGTTGAGCTGTTCTTGCTCGGGCTGGGCATCGGGGCGCGGCATCTTAAGCGCGAGCTCAAAAGCGCGATCGCCGCTCTGGACGCGGCGGACATAAGCGTTGCCGCCAAAGCCGCCCTTTTGCGGCGGAACGAGAAGCGTGCAAAAGCGACGCCGTGCCGCGGCCTGCTCACGCTCGGAGAGCAGTGCTGGCGTATGAAACTTGACGAGTCGAACTTCTTCGTAGGATCCGGTCATGGCGCGCTTTCATCCTTTCCTCCATTAGCAGGATATGCGCTAGCCGCTGCCTTCTGTTGCGCAACATCGACAAATCTGCCGCTCGCCAATGTTGCGCAACAGAATCGCGCAAGACGGCGGTAGAAAGATGTAGGAAAGACGCAAGGACCAAGTTGGTCAAAAACGGAGGGATAGCAAGTATGAGCGCCGTGGTTGGGATGTTTACATCTGTTGGCCCTGCGGCAAGTAGCGCCGCATCTACTGGGACAAGCTTGGGTGCTGCCGGCGCTGTTGGTATGGTCCTTTTGGCTCCTACCGCAATTGTTACGGGTGCGTTGGCTGCTCGTGAGACGGCGGAAAAAGATGCAAGTTATGCCGCCAAAGAGGAATTTAATGAGACTCTCGCGGACCTTAGGAAACGGATCGATGAGATAGCTTCCGGGCTGGATGAATCAACACGGGCAATGTTGGACGAGCTGATCACCAATTGTTCTCGCTCCTTTTATGCCGAACATGAAGAAAACACGATGAGTCTTGGTAGGGATACAAGGGTGAGAATGGAGAAGGCGTTAGCTCATTTGCTTTCAACACTTCACGTCCTGTTTCCACAAATGACTTTTGACGCTCATCTGAAGCAGAGGATGGAGATGAGCAAAAGTCAGATTGATGCTGCTTTGACCGTTGAAAAGCTGAGAGCACAGGGTCTTGCTAGGGCGATTGATTTTGATGTAACGCCTGATAATCCTATAGATCTGAAGAGGGCATTGCTTCAGATAACCGCGGCGGCGGAGTCTTCTTCGGGCGTTGAAACGTTTGAGGGGGCGGCGCAATCATTTGACGCGTGGTCGGAAGTTGCCATCTCTTTGATGCAGGATGAAGCCTTGGATATGGCGCTGCGTAATCGAATAAGCGCGAAATTCGAATCGATCCGCGCCGCCTATGATGCGCTTGATTCCGATTCAACTGTTGAGGAGCTGCTTGCAATTAATAAGAGCATCAAGGATTTCGATCATGTCAT
Source organism: Collinsella sp. LCP21S3_A3 (assembly GCF_052118905.1). NCBI lineage: Bacteria > Bacillati > Actinomycetota > Coriobacteriia > Coriobacteriales > Coriobacteriaceae > Collinsella > Collinsella sp. LCP21S3_A3. Next base: position 128,042 of record NZ_JBQKGH010000005.1, read on the forward strand.
GAAGCGCGCCCGGTATGAGTCTGCCGAGAAGCATGAACAGTACACGCAGTACCAGATTCGAGTAGAGCTACTCAACGATCGATACCATCGCCCGACTGTTCTTAAGCACATTTATGAAATCGATAATATCTACGAAGAAATCGAAATCGCCGATGCCGAGCTTGATAAGGCCGTAAAAGACGAGTATATCGAGCGTGCAATTAATGATGCTATGGCTGAACGTGGTGTCAATGTGGTCCGTTATGCCGTTATGGATGGCTCGGGCAAACCCTGGCGTCTTATGTTTGACACAAACGAACACAAAGCGGTCGCTGTCCTTAAAGGTAGCAGCGAACAGCAGATCATCATGCGTGTCGTAGAGGCTGACCCAGCTGAGTTTTCTGAAGACCCGAATAATCCCACGATTATCAAAGACATGAAAATCCAGGATCAATCAACCGTCGATAAGGCCGTCCAGGACCAAGCGGAATTTTGTGACTTCTACAAGCAGTTCAGTGAAGACCTTAAGAAGCGCGGCGTCTTTGCAGACACCTCGGCTGGTTTTGTGCGGCCGCCAAGTCCGGATGCTGCCGTCGAGATTCACCCGCACGATTACGTGCCGCCCACGCCTTCCGCAGATGCGGAACGTCGTCTGCGTAATCGCCGTCAAGTAAGTCAGCTCAAGCAGAGGGAAATGAGGTAAACCATGACATGGGAATGCCCTATCTGTGGTCTTATGAACGATGATGCCCGCGATATGTGCGAGGACTGTGGGACGCCGCGTCCCGCTGGCACGGTTCCCGCGCCTTCGGCCCCTGCGCCCGCGGTCTCGGCACCCGAGGCGTCAGTCGCCTCAGCGTCCGGCTTTGCCGCCGCGGTCGCTGAGCGTCCGGCTCCCGCCGTCTATCCTGCAACATCATCGATGGGCGGTGCTTCGCGGCCTCGGCGTCCCGCGCCCCAGCAGGCATATCAGGCTGCTCCTGCTCCCACGCCGCAGCCTACCCCCATGCCCGTTCCGCAGCCCGCTCCAGTTGCTGCGCCACAGCCGACGCCTGCGCCAATGCCGCAGCCCGCGCCGCAACCCATGGCGAATGCTGCAGCTACTCCTGCGGTTCCTGCGCTTACGCTTGCCGATCCAGTTATGGGTGAGCAGCTTCGTCTCACGGACGCCGCCGTGCTTGGACGCAACGTGTTTCCTTCTATGGCTTCGAACTTTGCCATGTCCCGGCAGCATGCCAGCGTTCGTTTTGAGCGGGGCACATGGATGGTTGCCGATGAGGGGTCCAATAACGGAACGGCTCTTATGCGTGGCGGCCAGATCCTCAACTTGGTTCCCGGCGTGGCCCAGCCGATTCATACCGGAGATACGCTACTCATTCCGGCTGCGTCTGGCGAATTTGCCCAATTGCGTCTGACGGTTACTATGGAGGAACCGCCTGCGGCGCAACCCGTGCAGACCCAGGCTTGGTCTGCGCCTCAGCCCGCGTCTGCTGCGGCACCGGTTGTTTCTGCTGCTGGTGAGTCTGCGGGTGTCGAGGGCTGGTTTGTCGAGTGTCCCGAGTGCGGTCGTTTGCATCTCGTTGCTGATGAGCGTGCAAAGGTTGGGGATGGCTGTGAGGAATGCGGTTGCTCGCTTGCACGTACCTCGGCCGTGTACCGTACACTCGATCCGGGCGAGGATTACGCCGATGTTCGTTAGCCATGTGCTTGCCCCCGTCGTCTCGCTGGGTCCGGGAGAACGTATTGTTGTCTGGACCGCTGGTTGTTCAAAGCGTTGTGCCGGATGTATTTCGCCCCAATGGCGCAACCAGCTGCCCGAGCAGGATGTCGATGTTGATGAGCTTGCGCAGATGTTGCTCGATACCGCGCGCGAGCACGGCGTGCATCGGCTGACGGTTTCGGGTGGAGATCCGCTCGAGCAGGCATCAGAGCTCGTGAAGCTGCTGGCAACGATCCGCTGCGCTTACGATGACATTCTCGTTTACACCGGATTTACGCTCGAAGAGCTGCCGCGAGCGATCGGCGCGGATACGTGGGAGACGCTTAAGTCCCTCATCGATGTGCTGATTGACGGTCCGTACATAGACGAGCTTAACGTGCCCGACTGCGTGCTGCGCGGTTCGACTAACCAGCGCGTGATCTACCTGAGCGACCGCCCACACGATGATTACGACCAGTATCTTCAACAGCCGCGTCAGCTTCAAAACTATGTCCAGGACGGCACGATTATCACCGTTGGTATTGTCGACCGCTACCACCATGAATTATCTGCCAAGGAGGTATAACACATGGCAACTGATTTCGAGCGCCAATCCTGGCAGCGCGAGATGCTCAACTTTAAAGGGGTGAAGAGCCTCTTTATCCTTGAGGGCAACGTGAACGACAAGTATCCCGATGTGGTCGACAGCGGGCTCCAGTTTTCGGAGCTCGCCGAGGTTGTGCGCGGCCTTTTCGAAGACGCCAATGGCTCAGTTGAGTACAACGTGGCATATTTTGACCCCATTCAGCTGTTCTCGAGCAGCATGGGCAACGTCGATTGCAAACGCCTGGTGTCGCTGGCACACGACGAGGCTTCCAAGAGCGACGACCGCATGATGGAGGCGAACGCCTGCATCGCCGATGGCCGCCAAGCATATGCCACCGAGCAGTCGAGCCTGCCATCATACGGCGAGGTTATCCGCTCAATGTTGCGCCTGAAATACAACGACAATCCCGATGGCGGCACCGAGGCTAAGCCGCTTTGCGTGATCGTCAACATGGCGTCGCGCCTGCTTGCCTCCTCGACCGGCCTTATGCCCGACGAGACGCAGTTCTTCCTTAACCTGTACCTTGGTGCCAGCAAGGCTCGTCTCATTAACCGTACTGCCGTCAACACGCTCATTCTGGTAACGGATAACGTGCGCAACCTGCCCGTGTGGTTTATCGAGGAGAACCCCTTCTTGCGCACCATCACGCTGCCGCATCCCGACCGCGACATGCGCGAAGCCTATATTCAGAGCAAGTTTGGCTTTGGTGAGGCGCTGTCCGATTCCGATGACCGTGCGGTGCGTCGCTTTATCGATACCACCGACGGCATGAGCGTTAAGGAGCTCGAGGGCCTGCAGCGCATGTATCAGCGCGATATGCAAAACCCCGATGCTTCCATCGAGGCCATCCTTCCCAAGCTCGTCGACGTGTATAAGTACGGCTTTCGCGAGAACAAATGGCAGCAGATGTTCGAGAAGCTCGAGGAGGATCCCGAGGCAAAGATCAAGCGCCGCGTGAAGGGTCAGGACGAGGCCGTTGAGAAGGCCGTCACCGTGCTCAAGCGCTCCGTTATGGGCCTTTCGGGTGCTACCCATTCGTCTGGCTCTAAACCCAAGGGTGTTCTGTTTTTGAGCGGTCCCACCGGTACCGGTAAGACCGAGATCGTTAAGGCCATTACGGAGCTCCTCTTTGGCGATGAGCGCAGCATGCTGCGTTTTGATATGTCCGAGTACGGTGCCGAGAACTCCGATCAAAAGCTCTTTGGCGCTCCTCCGGGATACGTGGGCTATGCCGAGGGCGGTCAGCTTACCAATGCGGTCAAGGCCAATCCGTTCTCGGTGGTTCTTTTCGACGAGATCGAGAAGGCCGCGCCCAGCATTATGGACAAGTTCCTGCAGATCCTCGAAGATGGACGCCTGACCGATGGCCAGGGCAATACCGTGTACTTCTCTGAGACGGTCATCTTCTTTACGAGCAACATCGGCTTTTCCAAGATTGAGATCGATGCGCAGGGCAACGAAGTTCGTAATACCATCGCGCCCAACACGCCCTATGACGAGATTTGCAAGCGCGTGCGCACCGAGATGGATCGCGAGTTTAAGCCCGAGTTCTTGGGCCGTATCGGCGACAACGTGGTCATCTTCAACTTTATCGACGATGCCGTGGCACTTCAGATCCTCAATTCCAAGATCGATGCCGTTAACCGCAACGTGCATAAGGCACAGCCCGATATTACGGTTGAGGCGACCGATGCCGCCCGCGAGCTGCTGCACTCCATTGCCATGACGGACGCCGTCAAGGCCAAGGGCGGCCGCGGCATTGGCAACCTGGTGGAGAGCGGTTACCTTAACGGACTTTCCGATTTTCTGTTTGAACACCGCGCCGAGTGGCGCGGTCGCCCCGGTATGGTGGCACGCGCCGTGCCGCAGGGCGAGGGCGATGATGCGCATATCGCATTTGAGCTCGTGCCCGGATCGATGGGAGGCGATTGGCGATGACGAAGTTTATCGCTGCAGCAAAAACCCAAGCGGGAACCAATCACCCCGTCAACGAGGACCGTTTGCTTCTTGACGGCAACGTCCTTTGCTATGGCCTGGTAGGCGATTGCGAGCGCGAGATGGGCTGCATGGCAGTCTTTGACGGCGTGAGCGAAGGCGGGCACGGAGCGGCCGCCTCGACGCTCGCTGCTCAGGCGTTTGCACAGGCCGTGCGCGTCTTTGATGCCGATGCCGTCAACGCGTTACAGGAGCGCCTACGCATGGCGGGCGAGCGAGCCGAGAACGATGTTGAGACGTATGCGGCTCGCTATGGACTGTCTGTTGCTGCATCCACGGTTGCCGGCCTCGTGGTTGCTCCTGACGGGCACGGTGCTGTTTTTAATGCCGGCGATTCTCGCGTGTACCGACTGCGTGGCGGTGTGCTTGCCGTGCTTAGCTGTGACCACACGCCTGAGCGGCGCGTGGGCGGCGTTGGCGCTGAATACAGAGACGATGCCGTTTCGCATTGTATTGAGCTCGCGATTGGACTCAATCAGGGCGGTCGCAATCTTGAGGTCAAGACGACCGTGATGCTTCCGGGCGATCGCTATCTGATCTGTTCCGATGGTATCGATGGGCAGATTGCGCAGGAGCGTTTGCAGCAGATGCTTGCGAGCGATTCGACATGTGCGCAGTTGTGCGAAGAGCTATATGCCGAGGCTCGGGTGAACGGCTCGACGGACGATGCGACGCTGATTGTAATTGAGGTAGGGGAGTAGTCATGTCTGATGAGACGGTTACGGTACGCCGAGATGGCGGCAATGACAATGATGAGACCGTAACGGTGCGCCGCGGGAATGCGCCCGTAGGGGGAGAGACGGTTACCGTGAACCGTGGTGGCCAGACTTCTGCACCTGGAGAGACCGCGACGGTGCGTCGAGCCGATGCTTCGGCATCTGGTGAAACGGTCACCGTCCGCCGCGACGACGCGCCATCGACAAACGAAACCGTAACGGTGTATCGCCCGATGACTGAATCGAATGGTGAAACAGTAACGGTTACGAGGCCGTCTGTTGGCGCTTCCGCCGACGGCAAGACCGTTACTGTTTCACGTCCTGGTACTTCTGCGGCAGGCGAAACTGTCACGGTGTCGCGCGCTGCGAGCCCCGACGGGCAGACGGTAACTGTCTCGCGCGGCGCCACGGCCAGTCCCAACGGTGAAACGGTGACCGTTTCTCGTGGGGGCGCACATGCGGCCGCTGCATCTGCCTCGCCTTTTGTTGCAGAGGATGCGACGGTTGTCTCGAATGACGGGCAGCAGTTTATTATTCATTTGGGACAGGTCATTGGCCATGGCGGTCAATCTAGCATTGTTGCCGCCGAGCGGGTGAGCGATGGTTTGGCATGCGTTGCCAAGGTCTTTAAGCCTCTTGTGGGCGCCGAGCGTTCGGCATATCAAAAGGTGGTAAGCGCCGTAATGGGGCTTAATGGCCGCCCCGTGTCTCAAACGCATCTGCTGCCCATCTTTGCCTATCTGCACCAGGGCCTGAGCGCGACCGAAGTGGGGGCTGCGGCTCCTCAGCTGTGGGATGTTTCCATTACGCCGCTGGCCACATGCCTTTTCGATCGTCCCCGTAGCAAGAATATGGTTAAGAGCCGCGTGATTCCCGAGCTCAGCCAGGCAATCGAGTTGCTCCATACCGAGCTCGGCATTGTCCATCGTGACATTAAGCCGCAGAACGTCTACCTGTACGACAAGCAGATCGTGCTTGGAGATTATGGCTCCGCCCGCTCGCTTGCCGGATTTGACAGCCGACTGACGAACACCATGACGCGCTCCGACGGCTACACGCCCGGTCGTGGTGGTATGGTCGACCCTCGAAACGACTGGTATTCGTTTGGCTACACGGTCTGGACGCTCTACGAAAACAATGTCCATCCGCTGCAGGAGTTCATAGACGACAATACGCTTTCCGATCGCCAAGAGACGGGTGAGCCTGCGGACTTTAACCATCCAGATGATGCAACCCTGGGAAACCTCCTCAAGGGCCTGACGTTTGAGCTTTCGGGCGAGCGTTTTGGCTATGAAGAGGTTAAAGACTGGATGGCCGACCCAGATAATTTCTATCGCAAGCTTCCCACCATGGACGCCGGCAGTGCTCGCAAGCCTTACGAGTTTGCGGGCAAGCAGTATAGCGATCCGGTGTTGCTCGCTCGAGCGTTGTCCTCCAATTGGGACGAGGCTAAACTTCGCATGAGCCAACAGCAGCTCGAAAACCTGATGGGCGACTGGGGTGAAAATGACCTGCAGACTAGGATTCACCAGTTAGTCGAAGAGGATATCCAGACAGCGTCCAATCCCGACCTGGCGCTCGCTTGCGTAATCTATGAGATGTCCAACGGCAAGATTATGTCGTGGCGCGGCGAGGATGTCTCGCTGACTAATGCACCCGATGCTTTGCCAGCGCGTATTGCATCGATGGCTGTGGATACAATTGATCGCTATGCTCGGCAGTCAGGCCTTGATGGCACAAATTCATCTGGCGTGTTGCCCTCTGGATTCCTCTCGCTCGTCTTATCTCGAGAAGCAAACGCCGACAGTCAAAGGGTTCGTTTGGCTTCTGATATTCACAGTCTTGAGCTTCTTGCTCGTCAATCGGACGATCCACATTTTGCGGCCTGCCTATTTAAGGGCTTGTTGACGTCCGGTGAAAACAAGCATGCTATGGCCCAAGGTGCGATTAAGTCGGTATTGCGGCAACCCTCTGCATTCTTTGGCGTCTGTTCGTCTTCTCGATCGCTCGATGAGTTTTTGCTCTATTTTGCCGGCGATGTTGATATGTCAGCAATCATCGCTGCTCGCGATGGGGCAAATGCCGAGGGCGGCATAGACACCGACGTTGTCCTTGTCTTTATGGATAAGGTCGCCGACGATAAGGCCGCCGTGCGCTCGTTTTATCGAAAGTATGGAAACTATGCTGCCTGGATTTGGCTTTCTGGCCATACCGACTTATATGAAACGATGCAGGGTTCGACAGGTGAAGCTGCAGTTATCGCACTTCGTGGACTTAATCCGGCAATGGATGCGCCCGTCTCGACACTTGTTAAGTTGGGCAGCAACGCCCGTCTTGAGGGCATTAAGCTTCGAGGCGACATGGAATCTACGCCAGTTCCATATATTCTGGGCTGGGAACTTGATGAACGTTTTGGAACGCGCCCCATCGCGATGGGATCTCTGTTCTGTGCCCAGGTAAAGAATGATGTCGTGCCGCGTGGGTACGTTTCTGACCTCTTGACCTCTTGTGAGGACCATGGCGTGCTCGACATCCTTGAGATTAGGCTTTTGGCGGATGTCGAGAGGCTGCCGTCCGCGGCATATTCACAATATTTGGATGACGCTCGCGGAGTTGCCGATGGAAAGCTGAAGGCGGCTATCGAAACGGACACGCGTGAATACGGTGTCGTCAAGGGCATCGCTGACAGCGATGCTCAGATTGCTGCTGTAAAGAAGGAGCAGCGGAACGTTCTCATTACCACCATTGCCGTTGCGCTTCTCTATCTCCTTATTATTAAGTGTGCCCGCGGCTCATTCGGTCAGCTTATCGTTTCACTTGGAACGTTTGGCCCTCTCGTTGTCGTCTTCTTGGTGCTGGCATTCTTGGGCTGTTTCGGCTTCCTTGCACTCAACGTGCTCCGTTCTTTTTCTGCCGTTGATCGTGTCTCGGGTCTCGAAGATGCTCTGGATTCAAACGCTGCTGCCTTAGAGGGCTATTTGGTCAAGTTGGTCGATTTCGACGGACGTAATGACAAAATTACTGAAATTCTGTCAGTTCAGTCGGGAGATGCCCCATTGACCGATGCGCGTAAGCCGCTGTTCTCGACAGGGCGTCATTCCGTGTCGTTTTATACCGATCCCGAAGTCATGGATCGTTTCGGACGTCTTGCTGGTAGATTGGTGCTCATCACGGCACTCATCGTTAGCGCGTTTGGCTTTATGGGGTCGATGTATGTCGATGGCGATGTGTATGCGAGGGTTGAAGTCTTAATCGCGGTTTGCTTCGGTTTGATGATCGTATTGATCGTGTTTGGCGAGGATGCACATCCTGGCAGTGCTCAAGCGCTGCGTTCGTGGCTTTACATGTGGATACCTCCGATACTCATTGAGTTTTTGCTTTCGGGGGTTGTCTCGTTTGCCAACTTCCTGAGCCTTTTCGGTTTCATTTTCCTCTTGCTTGCTTTTGTAATTAGCGTTATTGCATTCGTGTTGGTACCGTCAAGATTCTTTCGCAAATTGATTTAGTCGTCTCCCGCCCCGTCCTCTTCTAGCCCTCCGCCTTTCCCCTCAGCTCGTCCATCTCCTCCAGCTTCGACATGTCC
>NZ_JBQKGH010000006.1:0-128103 GCF_052118905.1 Collinsella sp. LCP21S3_A3
CCGAGAGGGCGGGATGCCGTTCGAGATGAGGGTCAAGACGCCGGCGCCCGACGAGGAGACGGCGAGTTAGCCGGCAGGTCGGCATGTCAATCCTGGTCTAACAGAGCCTTATTTAATCCCCGTCCCCTTTTAAACATTGGGAAATCGAGCGTGGCAAGCGGAGGTCTTCGGGGTATAAGACGGCTAATTGTATGCCGCCTTACGAAAGGAACTCTCATGCCCAGCGTTGCCGTTCTCGCCGCCGATGGCTTTGAAACTATTGAATGCCTGACCATGGTCGACGTCATGCGTCGCGGCGGCGTGCGCGCCACGCTCGTCTCGATCATGCCCACACGCGAGGTCGTGAGCTCGCTGCAGATTCCCGTGACCTGCGATGCGCTCTTTGATGAGATCAACTTTGAGGAGTACGACTGCATCGTGCTGCCCGGCGGCCTGCCCGGAGCCACCAACTTGCGCGCCGACCAGCGTGTCTGCGATGTAGTCTGCGAGTTCGCCGCAACCAAGCACGTTGCCGCCATCTGCGCCGCCCCGTTTATCCTGGGCGAGCTTGGTCTGCTCGAGGAGCGCCGCGCCACGTGCTTCCCCGGCTTTGAGAAGAGCTTCCCCGAGGGTGCTTATACCGGCGAGAAGGTCACGCAAGACGGCAACATCATCACTGCCAGCGGCATGGCGCAGTCACTTCCCTTTGCCTTGGAGCTGCTGCGCACACTCGCCGGCGACAAGGCCGTCGAGAAGGTTGCCGAGGGCATCCAGCTATGATTTTGGCTTCGCAATCGCCGCGCCGCATAGAGCTGATGCGCGAGGCGGGCTATGACGTTCGCGTAATTCCCGCAGATATCGACGAAACACCTTTTGATGGCGAAGCTCCGCTTACGCTTGTCGAACGCTTGGCACGCGCCAAAGCCGCTGCCGTTGCCTCCGAGCATGCCGAACCCAACGAACTGACTGTCGCAGCCGATACCATTGTCACCTTTGACGGGCAAATTTTGGGCAAGCCGGCAGACGAAGACGAGGCACGCACCATGCTCCGCGAGCTTTCGGGCCGCACGCACCAGGTGGCAACCGGCGTCTGTATCGTTAAAGCCGGCGACGCTGCAGCTCCACATGCCGCCGAAAGTCTGTCGTTTGTCGATGTGACCGACGTGACGTTCTACGAGCTTACCGAGGAGCAGATCGGGCACTATGTTGCCTCCGGCGAACCCATGGACAAGGCCGGAGCCTACGGTATCCAGGGCACAGGCGGCCGCATGCTCGTGCATGACATTTCGGGCGACTTCTACAACGTGGTGGGCTTACCCATCGCTCGCGTCGCACGCGCGATTCAAAAACTCTCGTAATTGCATCTGGCGCTGGGTATCCCCCGGCGCCTACAATTTTGCCGTACCGTACGGATCCCGACCGAGCATAAGGCCCGGCGGAAAACCGATAGGAGAAAACATGGACACCCTGCTCCAAGCCATTGACGTTTGCGATGTCGATGGCTTTTGCTTTGGCAACTATACAGACGAGGAGGCCGGCACCGGCTGCACCGTAATCGTGGCGCCCGAGGGCGCCACCGGCGGCGTTGACGTGCGTGGTGGTGCTCCCGCTTCGCGCGAGACCGATCTGCTGCGTCCCGAGAACACCGTCGATAAGGTCCACGCCGTCTGCCTTTCGGGCGGTTCGGCCTTTGGTCTCGAAGCGGCAAGCGGCGTGGCCCGCGAACTCGAGAGCCGCGGCATCGGCCTGCCCGTCGGCCCCACGCAGGTGCCCATCGTGTGTTCCAGCTGCATCTTCGACCTCGCCTTTGGCGATCCCACCGTGCGTCCCGACATTGACGCCGGTATCGCCGCCGTGCGCGAGGCGCTCGACCATACCCCCACCACACTCGAGCAGGGCAATGTAGGTGCCGGCACCGGCGCCACCGTAGGCAAGCTCATGGGGCCCGCCACCTGCATGAAGGCTGGCCTTGGAGCTGCTGCCGTGACACTCGGCACCGTCAAGGTGGGCGCCGTGGTCTCGGTCAACGCCTGTGGCAACGTGGTCGACCCGACCACCGGCGAGTGGGTGGCCGGCATGCGCGCCGCAGCCGATAGCGACCAGATCGTCGACATGGAGCTCGCCGCCCTTGCCGCCGCCGGCTCTATGAAAATGCCACTCGACCGCACCAACACCACCATCAGCTGCATCGTCACCAACGTGGAGCTCACTAAGGCCCAGGCCACCAAGGTCTCCCAGATGGCCGCAGACGCCTATGCACACGCCATCCGCCCCACACACACCACCAACGACGGTGACACCATCTACACCCTTGCCAGCGGCAAGCTGGGCAGCCAGGCAAGCGCCGCCGTTCCCCTAGACCTGCTGGGCATGCTCGCCGTAAGGGCCCTGGAAACCGCCATCGTAAACGGAGCCAAAACCGCCAAAACATCCCACGGCATCCCCGGCGCCGCGAAGTAATCTCGCTCGACCGTCGGTCGGAGGCGGGCGGGCGTTACGTTTGCTGCTCTACAGTCCTATGCAAGACGAAGGCCACATTTAGTGGCCTTCTTTGCATGCGGAACTCGCGACAAACGTAACGCCCGCCCGTCTCCGACCGACTACCAACTAAAACTTTTCAGCCCAGGCCCCTGTGTACCGCGCGTCCAAGATCTTCAAATTCAGGCAGCCTGACAATCGATTCTTATAGCAAAGGCCCCTTGGCCTTTAGTTTGATACAAGTTCCGCACGAGCCGGAAAGCACTTAATGTGCTTTCCGTGCGAGCAGGACTGTTCGCAGTAGCAAACTAAAGGCCAAGGGGCCCAGTCAACCTATCAGCAGCGATTACTCAACAGCTAGTTGAATTTGAAGATCTTTGAGGCAAGACGGTATAGGCCGAGTGTGGTTTTGTCTCCAGCCCGCCCGTGCAGGTTGGTAAAGAAGCCGACCACACCGTAGCGTGCACGACGATACATACGCTCGTCGTAGGCCTTCAAATCACTCCACAATGTCGTCAGGCGCTCGTCGGCGCAATCCTCATCGGAAAGCTTGGTTAGCACCGAACAAATTGCCATCATCATGGTGAAATAGCCCATCATGTACGCGCGCAGACGTGACGACTCGACATCGCTGTACAGATGGAACGCCTCCATCATAATGCGCGTCACGCGAAACTGCTGGTCCAGACGTTTGACCATCGTGGCCTCGTTGACGCTCTGGCCCTCGCGACCGATAAAGTAACGATAGAGGTCGATGTCGGCGTAGTACATGGTCTTGCAGCGCGGCAGCGGCACATAGGCGTAGATATTGTCTACATAGAACGTGTGCGGCGGCATAGGCAGATTGGACGCGCGCAGCACATCCGTGCGATAACACAGGCTGTGCATGAGCAAATTCTGGTCCGGGCGGAAATGGCCAATCTGGTCCCAGGTAAAGATCTTTTTGCGCGGCAGGGCAAACTTGTAACCAATAGCGGTATGCGTACCCTCATAAACCTTCTCGTACACATAGTTCGAGATAAACAGATCGACGCGCTGGTCGCGCTCCTCAAAGCCACGCAGAATCGAAAGCATGGTCGAAAGCGCCGCACCGTCGAGCCAGTCGTCCGAGTCGACGACCTTGTAGTAGGTGCCCTGCGCCTCGCGCAGGCCCGAGAGGACGGCCATGCCGTGGCCGCCGTTCTCCTGATGCACCGCGCGGATGATACCGGGGTAACGCGCCTCCCACTCATCGGCCTTAGCTGCCGTCTCGTCCTTGGAACCGTCATCGACGATGATGATCTCGATATCGGTGGCGTAATTGCTCCCCTCCAGAATGGAGGTGATGCAATGGTCCATGTCCTTGGCGGCGTTATACGAGGGAATACCGAATGATATGACTTTATGCATGGCAGGCGATAATCTCATCCGAAAGATCGAGGGCAGAGTTGGTCACGGCATCCATATCGTAGTAACGATACTCGGCCAGGCGACCCACCGGGTGGAAGTTCGTCAGGTTCTGGACGCGCTCAAGATAGCGCTCATAGAGCTCGCGGTTCTCGGGCTCCAGAATGGCGTAATAGGGCGTCTCACCCGAGCCGGGCGTATAGGCCTTGGAATACTCCTTCATGATGGTGGTCTTGCCGGGCAGGACCTGACCAGTCATGTTCTTGAACTCGGTGATACGCGTGTAATCCTCGCTCGTGGTGTAATTGACGGTGCCCACGGGCTGGAACTGGTCCATATCGAGCGTCTCGAACTTCATGTCGAGCGTACGGTACGGCAGAGCGCCCAAGTCGAGGTTGAACAGCTCGTCGAGCGGACCGGTGTAGACGATCTCGCCGCCATAGACCTTGCCGTCGATCTTGACGGTGGTCTCGTCAATCTCAAAGAGGTCGCGGGCGTCCACGTCGCAGAACACATCAATCAGATCGTGGTCGAGCATATGCTCGAACAACGCGGTATAGCCGTCCTGCGGCATGCCCTGGAAGGGGGCCTGCGGGAAATAGCGGTCATCGTCGCCCACAAAGACGGGAACGCGGCCGGTGATCGAGGGATCGATCTGGTCGGGCGTCTGGCCCCACTGCTTCATGGTGTAATGCAAAAAGACGTTCTCGTAGACGTAATCGGCGACCTCGGCAAGATCCGGGTCGTTCTTCTTGCGCAGCTCCATGATGGGCACCTTGACGTCCTTGCCAAAGGTCTCCACGAGCTTCTGATACAGCTCCTCGCCGCGCTCATCGCCAAAGGCGAGCTTGAGGCTCGCGTGGTTAAAGGGCACGGGCATAAGGGTGCCGTTGATGTTGGCGAGCACCTTGTGCTGGTAGTCCGTCCACTTGGTAAAGCGCGACAGAAAATTGTGGACGCGCTCGTTAAAGGTATGGTAAATGTGCGGACCATACTCGTGGACCAGGATCCCGGCCTCATCAAAGCAGTCGTGAGCATTGCCCGCAATGTGGCCACGGCGCTCCAAAACGGCAACGCGATAGCCGATGGTCTCGGCAAGACGGCGGGCACAAACGGCACCGGCATACCCGGCACCGACGACAATCATGTCGTATGCGCCGGCGTTAAAGCCTTCAGGCAGGCCTGAGGTAATCTGCATCGATACTCCTTGTCAAAAGCCACGGGCTCGTTAGCTGGGCTTTTCTCGAACATTCTTCGAGACATATTTATCAGAGCGATTATAGCGCTAATGCGTCCTATAATGAGCTTGCCACACAAGGAAAGCTCAAGCACCACGGCGTACATATTTGAAAGGTAAACCCGCTAGCAGCGGGTTTATTCGTGGACAGCCGGGTGCCTGGAGCTTAGCGAAACGCTTGTAAGGAGTAACATGAGCGATTTCCTAAACCGTATGAAGTCTGCCGCCAAGGCCGACCTTAAGACGATCGTCCTGCCCGAGGGCGAAGATCCGCGCACCATCATCGCAGCTACCAAGATCATCGAGGAGGGCTTGGCAAAGATCGTCATCTTGGGCAACCCCGACGAGATCAACGTTCCCGGCGCTACCGTCATCGACCCGCGCAATGCCGAGAAGCACGAGGAGTACGCGCAGAAGTTTGCCGAGCTCCGCGCCAAGAAGGGCGTCACTATCGAGCAGGCTCGCGCCCAGGTGATGGACGCCACCTACTTTGGCACCATGATGGTCAAGATGGGCGATGCCGATGGCCTGGTCTCCGGCGCCTGCCACTCCACCGCCGACACTCTGCGCCCCGCGCTGCAGATCCTCAAGACCGCCCCGGGCACCAAACTGGTCTCGGCCTTCTTTGTGATGTGCACCGACACCCCGCAGTTCGGCACCGACGGCACGCTGATCTTCGCCGACTGCGGCCTCAACATCAACCCGTCCTCCGATGAGCTCTCCGAGATCGCCATCGCCTCCGCTCACTCCTGGTCCACCTTCATGGGCAACGTTGAACCGCACGTGGCTATGCTCTCCTACTCCACTATGGGTTCCGCCGGCGGCGAGGTCGCCAAGAAGGTCCAGGAGGCCGTGAAGTTCTGCAAGGAGAAGGCCCCCGAGCTCGCCATCGATGGCGACCTGCAGCTCGACGCCGCCATCGTCCCCAACGTCGCCCAGCTCAAGGCTCCCGGCTCCTCCGTTGCCGGCAAGGCCAACGTGCTCGTGTTTCCCGACCTCGAGGCCGGCAACATCGGCTACAAGCTGGTCCAGCGCTTCGCCGGCGCCGACGCCTACGGCCCCATCCTGCAGGGCATCGCCAAGCCGGTTAACGACCTTTCGCGCGGCTGCTCTGCCGACGACATCGTGGGTGTCGTGGCCATCACCGCCGTCCAGGCTCAGATGGCTGAGTAGCGCACGCACTCGCCCGAAGGCCGTACGGGCTAACCCCTGAAAACGTCCTCGACCAATGAAACGCCCCCGTTCTGCTCCTCCGGAGCTACGAACGGGGGCGTTTCTGGTCTGCGGATTGTTTTCAGGGGTTAGCCCGTACGGCCTTCTACCGCCACGTAGCATTCAGGGGATCTGGGGTGGACGGCGGCTTGGCTACGAGCTGGGGCTGAGAAACTGAATGGATGGGTGCCGTTGCTGGGGGGCAAACGATGCGGATATGGTCACTTTGGATTTGAAAGGCTGATAGGGCCTCGGCGGTTGTTGTGCCGGAAAGCGTGTCCCGGTTTGAAGGCGGATTGTGGGATGTAGCTTCCACTTGGGGGCTGTTTGGGAAACTGCGGGACGGAATTTTGCTTTGTTGTGGGTCGCATTTTCCGCAACGTGCCTCAACCGGAAAGTGTGTCCCAAAATCCGCGTTCAAAATGGAATGGGGTTTCCGCCGTCCACCTTCCAAAAAAAGCCTCCCGAACTGTTGCTCAGGAGGCCTTTCGTTTACTTGCAAATGAGCGCGTTAGTTGTTCTTGGTCAGACGCTCGACGTCGTGGGCAATCATGTATTCCTCGTCGGTGGGGATGACCATGACCGTGACGGCGGAACCGGCGGCGCTGATGACCTGCGGGCCGTTGCCCACGGCCTCGCGGTTCTTGTTGTTGTCGATGCGCACGCCCAGCCACTCAAAGCAGTCGCAGAAGGCCTTGCGGATCGACCAGTCGTTCTCGCCGATGCCGGCGGTAAAGGTGATGGTGTCCACGCCCGCCATGGATGCGATCATGGAACCGGCCTGCTGCATGGCCTTGTAGGCGAACATGTCGAAGGCGAGCAGGCAGCGCTCGTCGCCCTCGGAGGCGCGTGTACGGATGTCGCGGGCGTCGTTGGAGATACCCGAGATGGCAAGCAGACCAGACTGCTTGTTCATCATGTCATCGACTTCCTGATAGCTGTAGCCGCCCTCGCGTTGGAGGTAGCACACGGTGGCCGGGTCAATGGAACCACAACGGGTGCCCATCATCAGGCCATCGAGCGGCGTGAGGCCCATCGTGGTGTCGCGGCACACGCCGTCCTCGATGGCGGCGAGCGAAGCACCGTTGCCCAGATGGCACGAAAGCAGGCGGTGGCAGCGCGAACCCAGGATCTCCTTGGCCATCATCCACTCATAGCGGTGGCTTGTACCGTGGGCGCCGTACTTGCGCACGTGGTACTTGTCGCACACGTCCTTGGGCAGCGCGTAGGTGTAGGCGACCTCGGGCATGGTCATGTGGAACGAGGTGTCGAAGACGGCCACGTTGGGCAGCTCCGGATACTTCTCGCGGCAATACTCAATCGCCGCGGCCTCGCCGTAGTTGTGCAGCGGGGCGAGCGGTGCCACCTCAAGAATCTTGGCCATAACCTCGTCGTCAACGACTGCGGAATCATCGAAGTGCCAGCCGCCCTGAACGATACGATGCCCAATGCCATCAATCGTAAAGTCGGTCTTCTCAAGCTCCTCGAGCACACGAGCGATAGCAGAGCGATGATCGGGGAAAGGAACCTCCTCGGTCTGCTTGGCGCCACCGTTCTCGGAGTGGCCAAAGATGCCCATGTCCGATCCGATACGCTCGCAGTTGCCCTTGGCGAAAACCTTGCGGGTATCGGTATCCAAAAGCTGATATTTAAGGCTTGAGCTGCCGGCGTTGACAACAAGTACGTTCATGAGACTCCTTTGCAGTGCAATACGGTCGACGCAGACCCCTTAAGGCGGCCGCATGTTAATAAGAAGTTATCATATCTTGATAAATAGCTATCAGCATATCGCCCAACGGGCGCAAAAGAAGGGCCGAACGGCGCTCGGTCGTCCAGCCCTCCCCTCTTGCAATTACTTGCCGTTGACGATGCGCTCAACGTCGGAAGCGATCATGAACTCCTCGTCCGTGGGGATGACGAAGATCTTGACCTTGGAATCCTTGGCGGACAGGCACCAAGCGCCGTCGCCACGCAGGGCGTTGCGGGCATGGTCCATCTTGACGCCCATAAAGGCCAGACGATCGGCCACGCCGGCGCGGACAGCCGGAGCGTGCTCGCCGATGCCGGCGGTAAAGACCAGGGTGTCCATACCGCACATGGAAGTGGCCATCTCGGCAGCCTTGGCGGCAATCTTGTAGACGAACATATCGAAGGCGAGCTGAGCCTCGGGGTCACCAGCAGCGGCGAGCTCCTCGACGTTGCGGCAGTCGTTGGTCTTGCCGCCGGTCACAGCCAAAAGGCCGGACTTCTTGTTCATCATCTCATCGACCTCGTCGAAGGTGTAGCCGCCCTCGCGCTGCAGGTAGCACACGGTAGCAGGGTCGATGGAGCCGCAGCGGGTGCCCATCATGACACCGTCGAGCGGCGTCAAGCCCATGGTGGTGTCCATGCACTTACCGTCCTCGATGGCGCACAGGGAAGCGCCGGAACCGATGTGGCACACGACGACCTTGCGAGCCTCGCCGTTGGTCATCTCGGCAACCTTCTTGGAGATATAGCGGTAGCTGGTGCCGTGGGCGCCATACTTACGGATGTGCAGCTTGTCGCAGACGTCCTTGGGCAGGGCGTAGGTCTTGGCGACCTCGGGCATATTGAAGTGGAAAGCAGTGTCGTAGACCGTGACGTTGGGCAGGTCGGGATACTGCTCGAGGCAGTACTCGATAACGTTGGCCTCGGGGTTGTTGTGCAGCGGGGCGAGCGGAGCGACCTCGCGGATCTTGGCGAGGACGTCCTCGTCGACGAGGGAGGAATCGCCGAAGTACCAACCGCCCTGAACGATACGGTGGCCGATGCCCTCGATCTTGACGCCGTTGGCCTCGAGGTCCTTCAGGACGACCTCGATGGCGACCTTGTGGTCGGGGAACTCGATGTTCTCGGTCACCTTCTTGGAACCGTTGGCAGCGTGGGTGAAGGTACCGCCGGTAAAGCAGACGCGCTCGCAGGAGCCCTTCGCGGACACCTTATGGGACTTGGTATCGATGACCTGATACTTAAGGGTCGAAGATCCTGCGTTGACGACCAGAACGTTCATGTGTCTCCCTACTAACAGGCGGTGTGGTGCCGCCAGGTTACATACGCTTCAATAATAAACCCAAACGCCCTCGCGCTCGGGTTTATTGCGTTGATATATAAGTTATCGGTGCCTAAGCTTTCGCCTCATCCCACGGAAGAAGCGCCCTCAGATGAGGTTCTCGCCCAGGTTTTTGCCGCCGAGGACGTGCATGTGGAAGTGCATGACGGTCTGGCCGGCGTTGACGCCCTTGTTGGAGATGACGCGGAAACCGTCCTCCAGACCCTTGGCCTTGGCGACCTCCTGGATAGCGTGAGCCATGGCACCCATGGTCTCGGCCGGTACGTTGTCGGCGATGTCGCTGTAGTGCTTCTTGGGAATCACGAGGGTGTGGACCGGCGCCTGGGGATTGAGGTCGTCGAAGGCGATGACCTGATCGTCCTCGTAAACGACGGTCGAGGGGATCTCGTGGTTGGCAATTTTGCAGAAGATGCAATCACACATGGTTGTTCCTTTCTCACAGACCAAGGTAGTCTTTTTGGGACGGGGCTTTTTTGACTACTTTTTCGCAAGCGCAGGCACCTGGCGAGCCGTCGCGCAAGGGTAGTCAAAAAAGCCCCGTCCCAAAAAGACTACCCCAAAGTAGGCTGCGAGGTGGTTAGAACGAAAGGTTGTCGTCGGTGTTGGCGGCTTCGCCGTCGGCGAGCACGTCGTTGCCGTCGACGTCCTTCAGGAGCACCGAGACCTTCTGCTCGGCATCGGACAAGCGGGTACGCAGGCTCTTGAGGAGCTCGACGCCGCGGGTATAGCTCTCGAGCGACTCCTCGAGCTCCATGTCGCCCGACTCCAGGCTGCGGATGATGAGCTCCAGCTCCTGCGAGGCCTGCTTGTACGTAAGCTGCTCGACCGGGGTCTTCTCTGCCATATCTGTTTCCTTTCCTAAGGGTCTATCACTGTGAAACGCGGTCTACTCGACCGCGTTGACGGTTGCTGCCACGTTGCCGTCCGCCATGCGCACGCGAATAGCGTCGCCCGGCTTAAAGGTCTTGGCGCTCGTAGCCACACCGTCCTCGCTGTACGCGATGGAGTAACCGCGGGCAAGCACCTTGAGCGGCGACAAGGCATCGAGCGACGCAGCAGCTCGGCCCAGGTCGGACGCGGGCTTGCTGAGCATCGTGTGTCCCTGATGCTCCAGACGGGAGCTCGCAAGCGTGAGCGCATGGCGCTTGCCATCGAGCCCCGAGGTGCTTGCGATCAAGCGCTCGGGCAGACGCTCGAAGTCGGAGCGGAAGGCCCCAACCGAACGCGTTACAGCGCCGGACAGACGATCGGCCGTCAGGGCAAGCTCGGACTCGCGACGCTCGACCATAAACGTTGGATCGTTGAGGCACGGGCGGCACGCGGCCGCATCGAGCGCATCGCCCAGACGGGCCGTATAGGTATCCCAAGCGCGGCGACCACGCTGATCGAGCATTTCCAGATCGACCTGATTCGACCCGATCATCGAAGCCATCGCGGCGCCCAGACGCTGATGGCGCGTCTCGAGCACATCTGCCAGCTCCGTCATAGCCGGCGCCACCGATTCTGCCGCCGCCGTGGGCGTGGAGGCGCGACGGTCGCTCACCATGTCGCAGATCGAGGTATCGGGCTCATGCCCAATGCCCGTCACCACAGGCACGGGACAGGCTGCCACCGCACGGGCAAGCTCCTCGTCATTGAAGGTCATGAGGTCCTCGAAGGAACCGCCGCCACGCACCAGCAAAATGCAATCGGGCGCCGGCGTAATGGAAGCGGCGCGACGCAAACCCTCAATGAGCTCTGCCGGCGCACCCTCGCCTTGAACCTTGGCACCCACGCAAACGAGCTCGACGAGTGGGTTGCGACGACGCAATGTGCGCTTGACGTCATCGATTACGGCACCCGAAAGCGAGGTGACGACCGCCACACGCGAGCAGAACACCGGGATGCGGCGCTTGCGCGCTTCGTCCATCAGGCCCTCGCGGCTCAGCTTTTCGGCCAGTTGCGCCACTTGTTGACGCAGCAGACCCTCCCCCGCCAGCGAAAACGAGCGGGCGACAAAACTCATGCGGCCCGTGGGCTTATAGAGATTGAAGCTACCCTTAAAGCTCACCTGCATGCCGTCGCGCAGATCGAACGTGCGCTTGAGATAGGCACCCTTCCAAATGATGCAGTCAACGGCGGCCGAATCGTCCTTAATCTGGAAGTAGCAGTGGCCGCTTCGGGCATTGGGGCCACGGAAGCCCGTGACCTCGCCCAAGACACTCAGCTGCGGAATAGCATCGAGTGCACCGGCGGCGATCTCCACCGCCTGGCTCACGCTGAGTTCCTTGCGCTCCCGATCGCCCGAGCCGTCAAACTCGGCGGAAACAGCATTGCCGGTTAGATTCCAGCCTGCCACGCAGCCTCCTTTCGTTATCGTGCACAAAGGCTCCAGCCCTGCGCAAATTCAAGTCCAACACATAGTACAGCGCCGCGGGGACACAAATCCCCGCGGCGCCTGTCAAGCCAATTTGTTATCGGTTGGAGTTTCTGTTGTAGCGAGCCATCAGGTAGAGCAGCTGAATGATCGAGGTGAGCGCTGCGGCAACATAGGTAAGCGCGGCTGCCGTCAGGACCTTCTTGGCACCGTTGACCTGCTTGGAGCTCATCCCCGACTGCTCGATGTACGCCACGGCGCGGCGGCTGGCATCAATCTCGACCGGCAGCGTAACCAGCTGGAACAACACACTAAACGAGAAGAAGATCAGCGCGAGGGTCGTGAGTCCCGCGATGTTCATGAACAGGCCCATGAGTAGCACGATGGTCCAGGTGTTCTGGGTAAAGTTGACGACCGGGACCAGGGCAGTGCGCACCTTCATCATGGCATAGCCGCTTTGGCGCTGGGCGGCGTGGCCCGCCTCGTGGCAAGCGACGGCAACGCTTGCGACCGATCCGCCCGAACGGTTGGCATCCGAGAGATACAGGTTGTTATCCTGCGGGTTGTAATGGTCGGTGAGCTCACCGGCGACGCCTTTGATACCCACGGCATTGCAACCGCTGGCGTCGAGCATGCGGCGCGCGACCGCAGCGCCCGTGTCGCCGTCCGAGCGAACCTTGGACCAGGTTTTATACGTCGAGTTGATATAGCTCTGCGCGGCAAGACCGAGCACCGTACAAACAAGGACGACCAGCAGGTACAGCGGGTCGATGCCAAAGCCATAACCATAGTAATAGGGCATGCGAATTCCTCCGAATCGAGTTACACGTTGGAGGCATTCTACCCATTCGACTGACCAGCAAATCAACATCGATGTTTTGGCAATGTCAGCGAAAACGGCCGAGAGCGAGCAAGGTGACGTGAAAGAGAAGCGACGCGTACTTTGGTACGCGAGCGACGATTGAACGTCAGATTGCCGCTCTCGGCCGTTTGCAGCGTCGAGTTGTTACGCGGTTTGGTAAAACCGCGTAACCATATACCTACAGGAGCTCGATTTTGCCGTCCTTCACCGTCAACCCCATGTTGCCCGAGAGCAGATCGTCCAGGCGCGAGCCCACAAGCTCAAAGCGCCAACCTTCGCGCAAAGGGCTCTGCTCGGGATGCTCAATATAGTCGGCTAGGTCATCGCGCGAGGCAATGACCGAGGTCGCCACGCCCGAACGCTCGGCAACCAGGCGAATGAGCGCGTACATGAGATCCGTCACGCTCTCCAGCTCCGGAGAGATCTGGCGATGTCCGCGCACCATGAGCGGCAGGCGATCGTGCGGGCAGCTCGCGCCGCGTTTGATGGCCATGAGCGCGCCGTCCACATCGCGCTCCCCCAGTTGATCGGTGCCGCGGATGCTGCGGAACTCCTCAACGCGCACAGGATTGCGCTTGACGAGCGCCAGCAGCGTATCGTCGGACATGACCCACTTGCGCGGGATGTTGCGGCGCTCGGCGCGGTCCTCGCGCCAGGCGGCAAGCTCGCGCGCAATGCCCAGCTGATGGCGGCTACACGAGTTGATGCGCTTGACCTTGCGGAATGCCTCATGCCGGTCGGCGCGGTAGTGCGACTCGTCGGCCAGCGGGCGCAACTCGTCGAGCACCCAGTCCACGCGGCCCAGCTCGCGCAGGCGGCTCATCATCTCGGTATAGGCGACGATCAGATACTTGACGTCATCGATCGCGTACTCAATTTGCTTATCGCTCAGCGGGCGGCGCGACCAATCGGTCAGCGACTCGGTCTTGGGCAGCGATACGCCGCAGAACGTCTGAACGAGCGCGCCGTAGGAAATCTGCTGGCGCTCGCCCAAAAAGGCGGCGGCGACCTGCGTGTCAAAAATCGGTCGCGGCAGCGCGCCCACGGTGTGGAGCATGACCTCCATATCCTGCGAGCAGGCGTGGAAGACCTTGACCACGCTCTCGTCGGCCATAAGCTCGGCCAGCGGCGATAAGTCGTCGATCACCAAAGGATCGACCGCGACGCTCTCGGCAGGGGTGGCAATCTGAACCAGGCACAGGCGCGGATGAAACGTGCGCTCGCGCAAAAACTCGGTATCGACGGCAATCGCGTCGAACTCACGAGCGCGCTGACAAAAGTCGAGTAGAGCCTGATGTGTGGAAATGTACATATCAACCCATCGAATAAGGTTAGGCCCGAAAAACACGGGTAGGATATCGGCATTGCCCTACAACTATACTCGGTTAGTCACAGAACGGGAACGTAAGTATGCGCTGCCTTATCATCCACAACCCGGCATCGGGTCCCAGCTCCGATGAAATCTACGCATTCACGCACGCTCTTGCACAGGGCGGCGACGAGGTCGTAATGCGCTTTATCGGCGATGGCATGGAGCCCGAGGACGCGGTAGCGGACGTTCGTGAGTTCGACCGCGTAGTCGTTTCGGGCGGCGACGGCACCGTCTCCAACGTGCTCGACCAGATGCGCGGGTGCGGTGTCCCTACGCTCATCTTCCCCTCCGGCACGGCCTGCCTGTTCTTTAACAACATCGGTAATGCCCCCGAGGCGGCGGCGCTTGCCAAGGCTTGCCGCGCCGGCCGCACGGTCAAGGTGGACATGGGTGAGCTCTTTTGGATCGACGAGAACGGTAACGAGAAGCGCCACGGCTTTATCATCATCGCCGGCTCGGGCTTCGACGCCGAGATCATGATGAAGGCCGCCCCCACCAAAAACGACATTGGCGAGATCGCCTACTTCCTCTCCGCGCTCGCCACGCCCAACCCCACGGTGGCGCACTTTACCATTGAACACGACGGCATGGTCGAGGAGCTCGACGGCATCTGCTGCATGGCGGGCAATACCTCAGTCATCCAAAACGACATCAACCTGTTCCCCAACTGCCGCATGAACGACGGCATGGTCGACATCGTCGTTATTGAACCCGTGCGCACGGTGCAGCTGCTCCCCACGGTGATCACCGCCGCGCTCGACCCCGCCGGCAAGGTGCTCGGCCGCCCGCAGTTTAAGATTATCCAGACCAAGGAAGCCAAGATTACCTGCACGCCGTCGCTGGGTATGCAGTTCGATGGCGAGATCATCTCCAGCAACTCCGGTGTCTTTGGCGCCCGCGCGCTTCCGCAATGCCTCGACCTCATCGTCGACGAATTCTCACCACTCGGAAAATAGGAGAACCCCGTGAACGACAACCCTATCCTTGGCTTTATCGTCATCGTTCTGGCCCTGCTCGTGGGCTACGCCATCAACCTGATTCACCGCCGAAAGAAGTAAATCCACATTGGTATGATATTCATCCAATCACCGAGGAGAAGTCCAAGGGCAACAACATGGCCGCCATGGGTGTTGGCGCCATCATCATCGGTGTCTGTGGCTTCGTGATCTATCGTCGCAAGAAGGCCTAAGAACCCCACACCTTAAGGCGCGGGCGGGATGGCCAAGGTCGCCCCCCGCTCAGCCCGCCCCTTCGACCGGCGGGAAACGTCGCTGAAATCTTTCAAAAAAGATTCCCCGCAAACACTTTGCTGTGCTATAGTGCAACGCAACAGAAACAAGGTGCGACTGCGCCATGGCATCACGAAAGGAGCCACCAAGATGAAGAACGCGATGAAGTCCCTCAACAACTGGTGGTGGCGTGATGCGAATACGATCGGTCGACAGTGAGTCCCTCACGCCTGTTTTTGCGCTCTAGGTGATTGAAAGGCCTCCGGTTTCGACCGGGGGCCTTTTTCTATCTCGAGCCCGATCGCATTCGCATCACGCGCCTCCGCTTTTCCCTTGCACTCCCCTTCCGAAAGGATTTTCAACATGTCTCAGAACACCACCGCCCAGCCCCGCACCGTCCAGACCACTGACCGCGGCAAACTCGACCTCAAGGCACTCACTCTCTATGCCATCCTCCTCGCCGCCGGTTTCGTCCTCAACATGACCGTCTCCAAGTTCTTTAGCGGCCTCACCGGAGGCTTCCTCTCGCCCGAGTTCATCATCGCGGCTTTCTGCCTCGAGATTCTCATCGTCAAGCCCAACATCGGCCAATCCGCGATTATCGGCCTCCTCGCCGGCGTTGTAATCCAAATCACCGCCTCCGTCAAGGGCCCCGACCTGATCGCCGAGCCCGTCGCCGCCATGGTCATGGCTCTGCTCGTCTCCGTGCTCGCCGACTCCAAGGTCAAGGGCCTGCTCCCGCTCGTCAGCACCTTTGTTGTCACCTTCATCTCCGGCATGATCTACGCGGCGATCTTCTCCTTTGGCGTCATGAACAACCCGGCTTTCATGGGCGTCATGGCTCCTGTCGTCGTCGCCACCGGTGTTGCCAACGCCATCATCGTGACCGCCCTCTACATCCCCATTAAGAAGGCCCTCAAGCTTAACGACTAAGTAGCTGACAGGCCACACGCAGGCACCGCCGTCTTCAACGCCATCCTGGTCCAGGCCCTCAGCATTCCGCTCAAGAAGGTCTTCTCCAAGTAGTAATACTTGCTACCATGTAGACCGCCGGTCGTTTTGCGGCCGGTGCTCTTTTACGATAGAAAGGCCCCCATGAGCTCCAGCAATACCATCATCAAGCTCGATGACGTCTCATTTTCCTATGGGCACGAGGCGCAGAATGCCCTCGATCACGTCTCACTCGCCATCGAAAAGGGTGAGTTTGTGGGCGTCATCGGCCCCTCAGGCGCCGGCAAATCGACGCTTGCCGCCGTTATGAGCGGAGCCATCCCCCACCATTACACCGGCCAGCTCTTTGGAGCCACGCTCGTCGATGACCGCGACACCTGCGAGATCACCCTCACGGATATCTCGCGCGTGGTGGGAAGCGTGCTGCAGGACATCGATGCCCAGATGGTTGCGCCCATCGTTGAAGACGAGATGCTCTTTGGCCTCGAGAACTTTGGCATACCGCACGATCAAATCGAGGAGCGCATCAGCCAGACGCTGACGACCGTCGGCATTAGCGACCTGCGCCACCGCGAGATTGCCACGCTTTCGGGCGGGCAGAAGCAGAAAGTCGCAATCGCCGCGATCATCGCCATGGCGCCCAACGTGCTCGTGCTCGACGAGCCCACGGCAGCGCTCGACCCGGCAAGCTCCACGCTCGTTTTTGACACGCTGCGCCAGATCAACCGCGAACACGGCATCACCGTGGTTGTTATCGAGCAGAAGGTCGCGCTGTTGTCGAAATACTGCAGCCGCGTCCTCGTCATGGCAGATGGCAAGCTCGCGTTTGACGGCGAACCCCACCAGGTCTTTGCCCACGCAAGCGAGCTGCGCCAGATGGGCGTCGACAGTCCCCGCGTCGCGCGCATCGCGAACAGCCTGGCAGAAGTGGGTCTGTTGCCGAGCGATCAGGCGCCCTGTCTCAATGTTTCCGAAGCGCACCAGCTTATCTCGTCCTTACTTGCGGATGCAACGAGCAAGGACGCGCCCGCCGATGTGCCCGAGACCTCTCCCCATATCCCGGCGGTCCCCCGCGGCGTCAATCAGGAGCCAGTAGTCGAACTCACCGATGTGACCTTTGCCTACCCCCATGGCGGTGCCTCGGTCAGCAACCTCAACATGTGCGTCTATCCCGGCGAGCTCGTAGGCATCATCGGCCAGAACGGTGCTGGCAAGACCACGCTCACCAAGCTGTTGAACGGCCTTCTACATCCAGCGTCGGGAACCGTGCGCATGGCGGGGATGAACACCGCCGACGTCCCCACCAGCGCGATCGCTGCAAAATGCGCGACGCTGTTCCAGAACCCCGACCGCCAGCTCTGCCGCGACACCGTACTCGACGAGGTTGCCTTTGGTCTTGAACTGCACGGTGTCGGCACCGACGAGGCCCGCCAGCGTGCACGGGTGGCGGCGGAGCGCTTTGGGCTCCCCTTGGACGAATCGCCGTTCTCGCTTTCGCGCGGACAGCGACAGATGGTCGCCCTAGCGTCCGTGGTTGTGCTCGACCCACAGGTGGTTCTGCTCGATGAGCCCACGAGCGGCCTCGATTACCGCGAGTGCATGACCGTGATGGAGACGGTGAGCGAGATGGCCGAGCGCGGCTGCGCCGTGATCATGGTGTGCCACGACATGGAGGTCGTCTCGGACTTTGCCCAGCGCCTGGTAGTCATGGCAGACGGACGCATCCTCGAGCGCGGCGACGCGAACCGGATCTTCGCCGACGATGCCCTCATGCGCGCCGCCTACGTGGAGCCACCGCAGGTTGTGGCCCTGTCCAAAGAACTCGCGCGCGACGTTTCGCCCCGATTCGCCGGAATCAGTCAGGTCTCCGATCTGGTCGACCTGGTAAAGGAGATGCTCAAGCATGACTAACGTGATCGACTACGTGCCCGGAGACTCACTGCTGCACCGGCTGAACCCCGTGACCAAGCTAGCCCTGGCCGCGTCTATTATCTTTGCGACCTTCCTCGGCGACACTTATGTGCTCCTGATCGCCCTGCTTGTGCTGACTTTTATCTTGGGCATCTACGCCAAATCGACCGCAGGCCTAGTCTCGCTCGTCAAGCTCATGGTGCCGCTCTCACTAATCATGCTGGTCCTGCAGACCGCCTTTATCCGCACCGGAGCCCCCATCTTTGCCTGGATTACCACAGATGGTCTTATCACCGGCACCAAGGCGGCGCTTCGCCTGCTCGGCGTGGCACTGCCGCTCATCCTCATGCTCACCATCACGCAGCTCGGCGATCTCGCTAACGCTTGCGTGGAGGTGCTGCACGTGCCGTACCGCTATGCGTTCACGTTTACCACGGCACTGCGCTTTGTACCGGTCTTTAGCCAGGAGATGAACGCCATCATGGAAGCGCAGACCGCGCGCGGCGTTGAATACGACACCAAGAACCCCCTCAAGAAGATCCAGCTCATGCTACCGCTCTGCGTGCCGCTGCTGGTGAGCTCCGTGGGCAAGACCGATGCCACTGCCCTGGCGGCCGAGCAACGTGGCTTTTATCTGCGTACGCGCGCGAGCTCGTACAAGCGCTATCCCATTAAGGGCATGGACATTGCCATACTTATTGCCAGCATTGCCCTCATCGTCCTCGGATTCTTGTTCTAACCTGCCAAAAAGGGACAGGTTTATTTTGGTCGGTTTTATATGGGCAAATGTCAGTCTCGTCCTTTAAGCTCCAGCACCAAGCAGAAACCGACAAATGCAAAAGGCCTCGGCTCGCACAAACGAGCCGGGGCCTCACTGTTTCCCCAGATAAAACCTACCAAAATAAACCTGTCCCTTTTTGGCAGGTCGAGAGCTACAGGCGGTAGGGGGCGCCGCTGCGGATGATGGACTCGCGTACCAAAACGTCCATGGCGTCGAGGGTGATCTCGGGCATCTCGCGATACTTTTGCAGCACCGAAAGCTCCGTGCAGGCCAGAATGACGCGGTCGCAGCCGCTGCGGGCAAACTCCCACATCACTCGGTCAAACTTATCCATATCGGGCTCGCGTCCTGCCTTCACATCGTCGTAAATAAGCGACATCACATCGGCCTGGCGCTTCTCGCTGGGATAGACGACTTCGACGCCCGCCGTCTCGCACTCGCGACCGTAGACGCCGGCACCCACGGTGCCATCGGTGCCCATGATGCCGATCTTGCGCACCGGCTCGGCCGGCATGCTCAAGTTGGGGTCGAACTCACACTCCCCCATCACCACGCCGGCAAGCGCATAGCGCACCGACTCGCGCGGCATATGGATGATGGGGACCGAGGTAAACGACTGAATCTGATCGTAAAAGTAGTGCGACGTGTTGCAGGGAATGGCAATGTGCGCGCAGCCCAGCGTCTCGAGCGCCTGCGCGCATTCCTTCATGGTCGCCAGCAGCTCGGTATGGTCGCCGGTCTTAATGGCCAGCGTGCGGTCGGGCATGGTCGACTTAGAGAGCACCACCATGTCGATATGTTCCTGATCGCGGGCGGCCGCCGTGTGACGCACCACCTGGTCGTAGTAATACGACGTGGCCTCGGCGCCCATACCGCCGATAACTCCCAGCTTTTCCATCGCCGCCTCCTTGGTGACGCTCGCAGCATTGCGCGTATCATACCCGCGCCCGTCCGATACAAACCGGGCGGGCGCGACGTTCATCCTATTTGTAATACGTCTTAAACAGCTTAAAGTGACGCAGCTTGGTGTGCCACATGCGCAGCCAGCGGTTAAAGACAAAGTCGCCCTTCATAAACGAGGGGTCGGCGGCCTTACCCTCCTTGACCAGGCGATGCGCCTTAGCGCGCAGCTCGGGATCCTTGACGTATTTATCGACCACGCCCATGGGGACAACCATCCACAGCGCCTCGTTCTGCGCCGTCACAAACTCGGGCTCAAACGGGCGGTTGTACACATACTCGTCCACTACGTACTTGGCAACGTTAAAGCCACTGTTGGTGACGTAGTAGTTACTGCGGCCCTGGCGAGTGTTGAAGTCGAAGAACTTAAACGAACCGTCGCGCTCGTCGTATTTGACGTCAAAGTTGGAGAAGCCCGTAAACTTGAGGTCCTCGAGCAACTTGCGCACGCCGCCCATGAGCTCGTCATTGGGCTCGGTGATGATGCAGGCGTGGTTGCCAACGCCGTGAGGCTGGTGCTCCTCGAGCAGCACGTGGCCCAGGCACATCATGCGCACCTTGCCGTTACGGTCGGAATAGCTGGTAAGCACGCGCATGTACTCGTCGTTGCCGGGCACGCGATCCTGCAGGATCAGATCATCGGTGTAGCCACTCGCGTATACATCGCGAATGACCTGCTCCAGCTCGGCGCGATCGGCGATCTCGTAGGCCTTCTTCTGGCCCTCGAACTCGTGCTCCCACCACATGATGCCGTCGGAAGGCTTCAGGATCATCGGGAAGGGAAAATCAATCTGGTCGAGCACTTCGGCAGGAGCCTCGCCCTGGGCGTTGAGCATGGCCATGGTAAAGGTAAACGTATGCGGATAGGGAACACCGTGCTTCTCGCACAGCTCGTAGAAGATTTCCTTCTTCTGGCACTGTTCGAGCATGCTGTAGGGCGCATAGGGCGCGATGACGTTTGAGGCAAGCTGGCCGGCGTCCTGAGCCTGTGCGGCAAGCGCGACATAGTTGTCGCCGCAGCCCATGAGAATAATCTTCTTATCGGGATTGGCCTGCGCGACACCGTTAATGGTCTCGATCATGACCGGCATGGTGTCGATATCCACATTGGGCGTGTAGTCGATAATCTGGCTGCGGTACGCAGGACCGGTCTGGTACTTGCCAAAGACCAGGCTCTTGACCTGATACTCCTCGTAAAAGGCGCGCGCCACCGAATAGGCGTTGATGTCGCCACCGAGCAGCACGGGGATAAACTCGCGCTCTGTAAACTGCAATGCCATGGAAACTTCCTATCTAGAACTGCCCACGACGGGCGGTCTTTATGCAACCTGTTTATTTTAGCGTGCCGGACCGTTTCCTCCTAAAGCTCCACTGTATCTATGACAATCAACGCAATTATCCAGCATGAAGGCCGCACTCACCGCCGTATGACAAACGGCAATGAACCCACCGTTGTTGTAGGGTTCAGCATATTGATACCCCCGAGTGAAAGGCGCACGCGTGCTCCAGGACCTTCCAACCGCCATCGAGCAGTTTGGCCTCGTCTCCGATGCCCACGCCGGGGACAACATCGGGGTAATCAAACTCGGCGACGGCACCTGTTCGTTCACCCCCGCCCAGGCGCTCAACGAAGTAGGGCAAGCTCGCCGCGATGGGACCTTATAGCCACAAACCCCAACGTTGAGATAGCTTTCACAGTCCAAAGCCCGTCCCAAACAGGCCCCCGTAACGTTAAAGTTGAACTCTATGGTTTCTCAACAATTCGATATAACTGCAGGTCAAAGCCAAAGTCTCAAGTTCAACTTGACCCTTTAAAACCTTTAAGGTTCAAGTTGAGGTCGAAAGCAGTAGTAGAATACCTGAGGAACAATAACCTACGATTGATTGCAGAGGGACTGGATGCAGCATTCGAATCATCGCACCGCAGCGCTCATCGCGTCGAAGCCGGCTCGTATCATCACGAGCGCCGCGCTCGCCGTTGCGTTGACGGCCACGCCGATGCTCTCCCCCGTCGCGGCGTATGCCGCCTCGCAGGCAACGCAGGATCAGCTTGCCGCCGCCCAGCAGAAGATCGAAGCCGCCACGAGCGCCTACAACGATGCCCGCACCAAGCTCGGCGATCTGCAGAAGCAGATTGACGCCAACGAGGCAAGTATCGAAAAGATCGAGGCGAAGCTTCCCGATCAGCAGGAAAAGGCATGCACCGCCATGCGCGATCTGTACAAGTACCAGAAGGGCACCAACCCCATCGTGAGCTTCCTGGTCAACGCACAGAGCCTGGGTGAGTTCATCACGACCTGCAAATACACCAACCAGATCACAAGCTCGAGCATCGACGAGATCGAAGAGCTCAATAACATGCAAACCGAACTCGAGCAGAACAAGGCCGAGCTCCAGCAGGCCAAGTCTCAGCTTGAGGCAGAGCAGAAAAACGCCGAGGATGCGCTGGCACAGGCCCAGCAGCTCCGCAGCGAGGCACAGGCAAAAGCCGAGCAGGAAAATGCCGCCGAGCTTGCCAAGCTTGAGGCCGATAAGGCCGCTGCCGCCGAGAAGCTCTCGGGCGAGGGCGTGAGCGGCAGCAATTCCAGCAGCCAGGCCACCAACGCCAACACCACCATCGACACCACGGTGAACAACGCCAACACCGGTAGTTCCGATTACGATTCGTTCATTAATGAGTGGACGAGCCGCATCGACAATTACCTCGCCGGCTCCCCTATGGCAGGCCAGGGCTATAACTTTGCCGTCGCCGCTTGGAATACCGGTGTCGACCCCCGTTGGTCCCCCGCCATCGCCTGCATCGAGAGCACCAAGGGTGCTTATTGCGCCAATTCTTACAACGCCTGGGGCTGGAGTGCACGTGGCGGCGGTTGGCGCAGCTTTGGCAGCTGGAGCGAGGGCATCTTCGCTCACGTTGCCTATCTGGGCGCCAACTACGGCTC
This sequence comes from Collinsella sp. LCP21S3_A3, assembly GCF_052118905.1. NCBI lineage: Bacteria > Bacillati > Actinomycetota > Coriobacteriia > Coriobacteriales > Coriobacteriaceae > Collinsella > Collinsella sp. LCP21S3_A3. The sequence goes on from NZ_JBQKGH010000006.1 coordinate 22,748, forward strand.
CACCCTTACCCCGGCTGCGGCCAAAAAGTACTGCCCACCCACGTGGCAGGACTGGTACAACAAAGTCGCCGCTCAGATGAACCGCATCTAAGTGCAACTGCAAAGGGCCCCAATGGGGCCCTTTTCTTTTAGGTAGCGGAGGTATCGACGACGCCGGTCGCATTGGCAACCGCGACTATGACGATCATGCATAGGAGCAGCACACCCAATGCCTTGAGCCAGAGTTTCGCGAGTTTCTTGCCGCGATAGCTGTCGAGCAGCGCGAATCGCCGACGAAGACGGCGCTTATCGAGCAGCGCAAAATGCGTAAGCGCCATAAGGCCATCGACAAAGAAAAAATACTCGATTATGAGAAGCCACGTCGGGTAGCTTTGGTTTGCTCCCGTGGGTTGAAAGACGGCAAAGTGACTTCCGGCAAAGAACACAAGCAGCGAGAAGCAGACGAGCGTATTCCAAATGCGCCCCAGGGACTCCGGAACGCGAGAGAGCAGACCGCATGCAGCGGAGGTGGCAGGCCTAGGAAGCCTTGCGGGGTTCTGGAGCCCTTGGGGCGTCAACAACGTCTCCGAGGCCGGAGTACGGACAGGCGCAGGCACAGGAGGCCGCACGGGGCGACTCAGATCGTATGCCGCGCGCGTCGCCCGTCCCAACGCTTCCGCACTCGCAAAACGCTTGGCCGGGTCGAGCGCCATCGCCATGCAAACGACATCGGCCAATGGGCCGGGAACGCCGCATGCCTCGCATTGTTCGCGCATGTCCCGACCCGGCTTGGGGTCGGTCCCCGTCAAACAAAAGAACAGCAGGGCACCGAGCGCGTAGACGTCGCTTCGCACGCTCGTCTGCCCAAACCCATACTGCTCGGGCGGCGCATAGGGCCGTGTCCCAAACTTGACAGTATCGGCATCGGCGCCATCGCGCCACACGCGCGCGATCCCCAAGTCGATAATCACCAGCGATGAAAACGTCAGGCCGTCATCAGGCGTATAGTTGGCACCTGCCACGATGATATTCGACGGCTTGAGGTCGCGATGGATCACCGGCGCCGAAGCCTCCCCCGCCATTGCAAAACCGGCATGGAGCTCGCCCACGGCGTCGCAAAGGACAGGATGCAATTCACGCGCATAATCGGGAACGGCTCCCAGACGGTCCACCAGTGCCCCGAGTGTCTCCCCTTCGATGTATTCCATAACCACGTTGAGCTCGTCGCCCGCACGACGACAATCGACGATTCTGGGCAGGTGCTCAAAACGCCTGCCTGCCCGCTGAGCGGCAAACAGACGCTCGTATGCCCCGCCGATTTGAGCCGAAGCATCGATGCGTTTACGGACAAAGGGACCGAGCGAACCACCGCCGGTTCCTTCAAAGTACACGAGCTCGGTTGTTTCAACGGACGAGCGCTTAAGTACACGCTCCACGCGATAGCTGTCGTCGCGATCGAGCGACGCCAGGTGCTCGGCAAGCGCTGCGGTCAGCTCGTCATTGGAATATGTTGGGGTCTGAGTATCCATAGCCTCCATCATAGCGCAGGGCGCAGACACCCCATGGCATCCGCGCCCCGTTCGTTTGCATCGTTGTTCGACAGCTCCGCCGGCTCAGATATCAGCGGCTAATTCACCGTCTCCTCGCCAAAGCGATACAGCTCCTCGTTGACCTTTTGGAGGCTGCACCCGCGATCGATGCAAAAGATGATAATCGCATCGCGGCGGTCCTTGCAGTTAAGGACGCTTACCCCGGCAGCCGTCAGCGCACGGTTGGTCTCTTTGAGCGTCAGCGCCATCGCAAAGGCAATCTGCAGTACCTTATTGCGACTCGGATGACGCGCACCGGTAAAGATCTGATAGCCAAAGGTCTCATTGAGATCGGCCATACGAACCACGCGCGAGCGCTCCAAGCCCTTTTCCTGCAGTAGCTGCTTCAGGTAATCCGAAAGCGACGGGGCGGCAAAGTCGTGCTCCCTGATATAGCCATCGATGTTCGGCGCATCGAGAAGCTCATTGAGCAACTCCTCGGTCAGCTTTTTATCGGGCATACGACTTCACCTCCCATCCGGCGCAACGGTAGCGACATGCTAGGCCAGCACCCAGCTTGCAGTGGCAGACTTATCAAACATGTTGGCAAAATACAGCGCCTTCTTGATATCGCCATCAAAGTAGATATTGCCCGCCACGGAGCCACCGGCGGAAAGGGTACCAGACTGCAGCTCATCGGAGCCCTCGCTGTAGTAACCCTGATTCTGTTGGGCGCCGTTGGCGTCCTCGCCCTTCCAGTCGTAGATATTGTAATCTGCGCCCTCATCGCCATTGTTGACGTACGTGACGTGAATGCCCGTCATGGTCGAACCGTCATAATTTGTAAGGCCGGGCTGGACGGAATCGACAACGACGGAAAGACCGGCAGCCGTGGTCACCGTCGTGCCAACCGCCAGGTCAGTCGTAGGCTGCTCTTCCTTCTTCGCCTCTTCCTTCTTGTCGCCATCGCCAGCGTCCTCGGTGACGGTCGCCTTATCGCTACCACAACCGGCAAGAAGACCGGCAGTCCCCAAGGCGACGGTGGCGAATGCGCCAAGTGCAGCGCGACGGCTCAGCAGCACTTCGTTTTCGAGCTTTTTCATTATGCATCCTTCCTACGATCCGGCTACCGCGCCGGTACACAGCACATCGTAGAAGGCAGCGAGCTCAAATTCATTAGCTGGGAGCTAATGGGGGGGTTGTAAGCCAGATTGGTACTGGATTGAGAAGATGCCTGTTCAGATGGAGCGGTGATTGAGGCTGCAGCTTGATACCAAAGCGCCCTTGCCGCGCCTCTGGCCGACGTTAGCCGCACCCCTCTCACCTGCAAGATGCCCATGAGGGGGGGCTGCCCGTCGAAGATAGCGCGCGCATGGTGTTCGACGATTCCGTCGCCCCGCTATCGAATAAAAGGTATGGTCCTAAGATCACTCAGGCAATAAAGCAATAGCGCTGCGGTATATCTCCCCGTGCTTTAAGTCGGCATCAGCCATCTCAGGCAAGCGATTCAAATCACGGCACCCCTATGCCAGCTCGCGAAGCCTCCCGAGCGCCAGCCTGAACCACTCCAGATCGTCCTCATCAGGCACGCTATCGTACTTCCAGTGCGTTATATAGCGCCACCGAGAGAAGACGCCGCTGCCCAGAAGCCCAACGTCGTCTATGGTGTCTATGTCCTCTCGCAGTCCTTCGGCCGTACCGGAGCGCGGATATGCCCCGGCAAAGGCCTCGCCAAAGTCCATGTGCCAACCCAGGCCGAACATGTCATGGGCCAACGCGTGGAAGTCGCGGGTGGGACCGTCCAGCGAATCCTCGAAGCGCTTAACGAACCTGCACAGGTCATCACCGTAAGCCCCGCCGAACAAATAAGGCTCAATCACGTCCTTGCCGCGCAAGGCCTCTAACCACTCGGTCGGAATGCCCTCGTATCCGTACAGGATGCCGGCCAATCCACCGGCCACGCAAGCCGTGGTGTCGGTATCGTCGCCCAGGTTCACGGCGGTCAGTACGCAGTCGCGGTAGTTGTCGGTATGTTCTAGGCACCAGATGGCGGCGTGGTAAGTATCCCACACGTAGCCGCCGCTGGCACCAGCTCTGTCCTCACTCTCGCAGCCGGCGTGCCCGCTGTAAAGCACCTCGCGGGCATAGGCGATCATGTCCACGCAGGCCTGGCAGCAGTCGTCGGTAGCGTGGGTGATCGCGCTGACCTCCCTTATGTCGCAGTCGGAGCATTCCATAAACACCATAGGCAGGCAACGCATGAGCGAGCCGTTGCCCTTGCTGTATTCGCTTGTGAGCCCGCAACCCGTATCGAGCGCCTGCCTGGTGGCGTTGCCGTAGTCGAAGACGTTCCCGTCGGCGGTGTATGCGCCTTCGTTTATCCAATTGCGGAACTTGACGAGGATATCGTCGCAATTGATATCGCCGAGCTCGCGGTAGCTGTCGCACAGCGCGAGCGACATGGACGTGTCGTCGCTCCATGTGCCCGCAGGCTGGTTGTGCGTGCCGAGGCCCACCATGTCCGTGCAGGTAAAGCTGCCGCGCGGCCTGAACTCGTAGGGCACGCCGAGCGCATCGCCCACGGCCATGCCGTACACGCAGTCCCTCACCGTCCGTAACAAGCCCATGGCGCGCACCTAGTTCCAGTTCATGCCGAACTTGCGCGAGCAAAGCACGTCTTTCCAGTGACTCTCGCGCTCGCACACCTCGGCGGTGGTCATCTTGGTGTCGCACACCTCTAGAATGGAGTAGGTGAAGTTTTCCACGATGTACCCAGTTCCGTGCTCGGCCACGATGGCCTTGAACTCCTTGTTGCCGCCAGTCGGGTCCATGGGGTTGGCATAGGCGCTCCAGCGCTGCCAGATACCCAAGTCCGCGCCCGCGTCCTTCTTGCTGTCGCCCGAGGCCGAACCCACGTAGAGTTTCCCCGTCGCGGTGTCGGTGATGCAGTAGACGCCCTTCACGTTGTCCAGCGCCCAGTACCAGTCGGAGCCCACGCTGGCGATAACGGCCTGCAAGGTCTTGTGGTCGATACACACGTACTTGTAGCCAGGAAAAGGGGCAACGTTGCCCAGGCTCATCGAGTACTCGTACACTACGGGCTCGAAGTCGTGCATCGTGTTCTCGTAGAACTTGTTGTAGATGTCGCGCCCGATAGGCTTCTTCAACTTGATGATGAGGCGCTTGATGTAGGCCTCGTAGTCGGGAAGAAGCGTCAACTTGTAGCCCACGCCGCCCAGCACCTCGGGTACTGCCTTCTCCACTTTGTGCATGCCACCGAAGATGAAGTACTCGGGCCCGTAGGTGTAGTACTGTGCGAACGAGAGCAGGTAATCCGCATGGTTGAGGTTGTTATTCGCTTGTCCCGTCGCGCTCCTCCACGCGTTCATCTCGTACCATCGCGAGCCGCTATCGGTCTTCTCGGGGGTCGAGGTGTCCTTCAACAGCATGTCGTACGCGCGCACGTTCACGTCGCCAGCATTCATGTTGAATTTGATCTTTGTCTTCTCTGGGTGCGCCACCGGCATCAAATCCCTGAGCGTTATAACGGCATTTCCCATGTTAATTCCGCCGTTTCAGTTTGAAAAGCCTGTAGATCGAATCATACCACTCGCTTTCCAGACGAAAATTAGCGCTCGGCTAACCGCTCTGCTGTTGTCGTTTCTTATGGCGAAGAAGAGCACGAAGCCGATAAGCCCCGCGCCCGTGTTTATGCCTTGTTTGGCGATTGTTCGTGATGTGCCCGCACAGCTATTTTTGGTGAATAATCCGAAAGTAAGGAAGATAAGCGCGAATCATCCACGCCACCATCCGTCTCGCCCGCACTCGGGCAATACGCAATGCCCGCTCCTGATCGGCCGTCCCTAGCGCCGGCGCGAACTCTTAGATGGCGTCTTTTGCGCTCATCACCTTGCGGAAGACGGTCGCGTCCTGCTTGCCGATGGGAATCGCGATCTTCTTGCCGCCCGCGCGTCGCACTCCGTCTTGAACAACATGTCCCATCCGCCCCCTCGCCTCATCCTCAAAAGGCTCGTCGAAGCCTAGCCCACCGTGACGGATTCCCCGGTAAAGGTGCTAACGAGCAGCAAAACAAAGAACACAAGGTAGCTGATGCTCAACAGGTAGGCGGTAACCAAAAAGACAATCCATCCCACATCGGTCTTGCCGTCGGCATGGCGTTGCTCGCGATTGCGGCAGAGCCAAATCGTCACGCCAATGGCCACGATCAGCAACACGAGTGCCGCTGCAGCCAACCCGGCAAGCGCAAACATAACGCCAATGCTCACAGCAATAACCGGAAGCAACAACAAGCCGCATCCACACCCACCGGGACTATAAACGGCAGACTGTCGGCGTCGCCCCATCGTCACTCCAACCTCAACATCTTTGAACACTACAATGCGATAGCCTGCTGAACAGGAACGATCTTATCCAGTTCCGGCTCGATGCGCCTCTTTTCCGCCTCGAGGTCAAACGCTATCTGGGCGCGCAGCCAATAACCATCCGTTAGGCCAAAGTAGCGGCAAAGGCGAAGATCGGTGTCAGCCGTAACACGACGCCTCCCCAAAATAATCTGCCCAATACGCTGTGCCGGAATCCCGGTCTCCTTAGCAAGACGATATTGAGAAATGCCCATAGGAACAAGAAATTCCTCTTTGAGAAGTTCACCAGGAGTCACCGGTGACAGCAAATCGGGCGCGGTCTCATCACTTGTGATAATCGACGATTTCGACATTCCAAGCCATCCCCTGTCTCCACTCAAAGCAGACCCGATAGCGCTCATTAACACGGATACTATATTGGCCGGCGCGATCGCCCTTCAACGCTTCAAGACGATTGCCCGGAGGAACGCGAAGGTCATCAAGTGAAGCACAAACCTGCAGTTGACGAATCTTCCTCAATGCGACCCGCTCAAAGGGCACGAACCTCCTGACCCGCACACCCATTGCAAAACGTTCGGTATCCTCATCTTTGTACGATGCAATCATAGTATCGCCTTACGTTAATAACGTCAAACGTTTCTACAGACATACATCTCTATTATACCGTACATTTGTTCGTATTTTCTAGAACATGTGCCCGCGCCGATTAACCAAGCAAAAGCAATCGTTTGTAGACATCGAGGCCCTTGAGCAGAATTTCCTCGTCAAAGAGCATGGTATCGGTGTGAAGGGCGCTCATCGCATAAGCTGGGCAGCCATCCGAATCGCTCGGGTTTTCTTGACCCTCCGGCACACCCGTGCCCAGCAAGAAGAACACGCCCGGCAGATGCCGCTGATAGAACGCAAAGTCCTCGGCAATTAACAGCGGTTCCTCCACAAGCTGCAGGCCGGGCAAGGCAGGCGCGACGCTGGCAAACAACTCGGGGTCGTTGTCGACCGGCGGATAGCCCTCGGCAAAGTCGAGATCGTACGTGCAGCCCGTTGCAGCGCATGCCTCATCAAGCACGCGGCGCACGCCCTCGCGCGCTCGGTCGAACATGCCGTCCGTAAACACACGCAGGCTTCCGGCCACATGGGCCTCCCCCGCCACCGCGTTGCAAACCGTACCGGCCTGCAGCAGACCAAACTTGCCGATACAGGGCTCGTCGCCGCCCAGCTCGTCCATCAGCTCGCGCTCGGCAACCAAAAACTTCGCTGCCGCCAACGCGGCATCGTGCGACTCCTCGACCGGCACGCCATAGGTCTTAGCAATATGGATGCTCGTACCGTGAATATAGATATGCGTCTCGCTCGAACGCGCCAGCAGCGGACCGGAACAGCTCGCCAACGTGCCGGCAGGCAGATCGGGCCACACATGGAAGCCAAAAATGCGGTCGGCCCCATAACGCTCGAACACGCCGCTCTCGCATACCGTCTTGGCACCACCGGTCGTTTCCTCGGCCGGCTGGAACACAAAGAGCACGTTGCGCCTCATGGCGCCCGGCTGCTCGCGAATCGTACGGTCGACATACGTCGCGGCGGCAAGTGCCATGGCCATGTGACCGTCATGTCCGCAAGCGTGCATCTTGCCGGGATGGGTCGAGGCAAAGGCCGCCCCTGTCGCCTCCTCAATGGGCAGCGCATCCATATCGGCGCGAATCGCCGTGGCATGCGCGGCATCAACGCCGGCGTCGAAGAAAGCGCAGACGCAGCTGGGGCACGGATGGGTCACTTCGCAGGTGAGCGGTGCCAGCACGCCCTCGATATAGGCAATGGTTTGCGGAAGATCGAAATCGAGCTCCGGAATGCGATGGAGATCGCGCCGATAGCGACGGAGTTCTTGGAGCTCGGTCATAGAGGATCCCTTCGTGAGGCACATCTGTTGCAACTTATTGTGATACAGGATTGTGGCGCACATGTTTCCAGCATATCCCTGCATTTTTTAAACGTTATATACGAATACTCTTGTTTGGTAAAGTGCAACGTGATAGGGTCTTTACCACTTGATAGAGGCGCGGGCACGAAGAGCCGCGGGCGAGCCGGCAGGCTTTGACCCCGCGGGGAGGCGAAACCCGCCGAACTGGGTTTTTCGGGCACGAACAACCTGGTGGGCCTGTGGGAAACACCCACAGGACTGTCTGCAGCAATGCGGGAGCGCTATCCGGACATTGGGTCCACGCTATGCGGATTCGATGCGCAGATGGCGCCGTCTGGATAGCGAGGTTTACGGGACATGGCATTGACCCCCAACGAGGCATATGCGGCCAAGCAGCCGTTTGTGGACAAGGAGACGCTCGAGCATATCGTCGAGCAGTTCCCCACGCCATTTCATCTATACGACGAGGCGGGCATCCGCCGCAACATGCAAGAGGTGCGCGACGCCTTTGCGTGGAACCCGGGCTTTAAGGAATACTTTGCCGTCAAGGCCAACCCCAACCCGGCACTCATCTCCATTCTCAACGAATACGGCTGCGGCTGCGATTGCTCGAGCTATACCGAGCTCATGATCGCCCGCTCGCTGGGTATCACGGGACACGACATCATGTTCTCGTCCAACGACACGCCGGCTGCGGACTTTGAGCTCGCCGACAAGCTGGGTGCCATCGTCAACTTTGACGACATCAGCCACATCGAGTTCTTTGAGCGCGTTGCGGGGCCCATCCCCAAGACGGTCAGCTGCCGCTTTAATCCGGGCGGCCTGTTCCAGCTCTCCAACGGCATCATGGACAACCCTGGCGACTCCAAATACGGCATGACCACCGAGCAACTCTTCGAGGCCTTCCGTATGCTCAAGACCAAGGGTGCCGAGGACTTTGGCATCCACGCCTTCCTTGCCAGCAACACCGTCACCAACGACTACTACCCCAAGCTCGCGCGCATCCTCTTTGAGCTTGCCGTGCGCCTGGAGCGCGAGACCGGCGCACACGTCGCCTTCATCAATCTATCCGGCGGCGTCGGCATCCCCTACCTGCCCGAGCAGCAGGCCAACGACATTCACGCCATCGGCGAGGGAGTGCACGCGGCATACGACGAGATCCTGGTCCCCGCAGGCATGGGCGATGTGGCAATCTACACCGAGATGGGCCGCTTTATGATGGGCCCCTACGGCTGCCTGGTCACCAAGGCTATCCACGAGAAGCAGATCTACAAGGACTATATCGGTGTCGATGCAAGCGCCGTCGATTTGATCCGCCCCGCCATGTATGGTGCCTACCACCACATTACGGTGATGGGTCAGCCGGGCGGCGCCGACAAGGGCACAGCGCCCGTCACGAACACCTATGACATCACGGGCAATCTGTGCGAGAACAACGACAAGTTCGCCATCGATCGCGAGCTACCGCATATCGACATGGGCGACCTGCTTGTAATCCACGATACCGGTGCGCATGGCTACTCCATGGGCTACAACTACAACGGACGGCTGCGCTCCGCCGAGGTCCTGCTGCGCCCCGATGGCGCGGCCGACCTCATCCGCCGCGCCGAACGCCCGGGCGATTACTTTGCCACGCTCGACGTGCTGCCGTGCGGCCGAGAACTGTTGGCCAAGTCGCGCGCCGAAAGTGCCCGCCACCGCGCCCAAGACGAGCGCCTGGCAGTCGCCGCCCAATGGAACAAGCGCATCCAGATCGCCGAAGCGAAGGAGAAGAACATGGACATCCGCAATCTCGAGGGCTCAATCGTCGCCCTGGTTACGCCGTTTAAAAAGGACGGCAGTGTCGACTTTGATGCGCTCGAGCGCCTTATCGATTTCCACCTGCAAAATGGCACCGACGCCATCCTCGCCCTGGGCACCACCGGCGAGAGCGCCACGATGACCGACGACGAGGACAACTCCGTTGTCGCCGCGGTGGTCAAGCAAGTTGCAGGACGCGTTCCCGTCATCGCCGGCTCGGGCTCCAACTCCACGCAGACCATGCTCACCAAGTCGCTCACTTACCAGGGCTTGGGAGCCGACGGCCTGCTGCTCATTACCCCCTACTACAACAAATCCAACGAAGAGGGTATCTACCAGCACTTTAAGACCGTCGCCGATGCCGTAGACATCCCCTGCATCCTGTACAACATCCCCGGCCGCTGTGGCTGCGGCATCAGCGAGCGCAACGTGGAGCGCTTGGCCGCGCACCCCAACATCATGGGTATTAAGGAAGCCTCGGGCAACGTCGCCTACGCTGCCAAGATCGCCCACCTGCTGTCCGACGACTTCCGCATGTACTCGGGCGAGGACGCGCTCACCGTGCCGCTCATGAGCCTGGGTGCTTCGGGCACCATTAGCGTGTGGGCCGACGTGCAGCCGCAGCTCGTACATGACATGTGCCGCGCCTATCTGGACGGTGACGTGGCACGTGCCCGCGATATCCAGATTGCCGGCCAGCCGCTCATCAATGCCCTCTTTAGCGAGGTCAACCCCATCCCCGTCAAGGAAGCGCTCGCCCAGATGGGTATGATCGAGGCAAACTACCGCATGCCGCTGTGCCCCATGGCAGACGACACGCGCTCCGCACTTACCGATGCTCTGAAGGGAGCTGGTCTGCTTGATTAAGACCGTCATTATGGGAACGGGCCGCATGGGCTCGCTCATCCGCACTACCGCCGAGGGTATTGCCGACGCCGCCGGAGAGCCCGTTTTTGACATCGTCGCCCAGATCGGCTTCGACTTGTCAGAGCTCGAGAGCGCCCCGGCAGCCGACGTCATCATCGACTTCTCGAACGTTGCGACCTTCGACACCGTCGTCGCCTATGTCGAGCGCACGGGCGCGGCGTTGGTCTCGGGCACCACAGGCTATACGCCCGAGCAGATGGATCGCCTGCGCGAGCTGGGTCAGTGCACCCGCGTCATGCACTCCGGCAATTACTCCATCGGTATCGCAGCCCTGCGTCATCTGGTGGCACAGGCCACGCGAGAGCTGCCCGGCTTTGACTGCGAAATCGTCGAGACGCACCACAACCAAAAGGTCGACGCCCCCAGCGGCACTGCCAAGTTGCTGCTCGACGCCGTCGTCGAAGCCGAGCCCGAGGCAGGCTACCACGCCGTCTATGGCCGCGAGGGCATGTGCGGAGCGCGCGACCCTAAGGAGATCGGCATGCACTCGCTGCGCGGCGGCACCGTCGCCGGCGTGCACAAGGTAAGTTTCTTTGGCCAGGACGAGGAGGTCACGCTCACGCATCGCGCCACGAGTCGTCAGATCTTTGTCAACGGCGCCTTGGCAGCCGCGCAGAAGCTCGTCACCCGCGAGCACGGCTTCTATACCTTCGACCAGGTCATGTTTGCCTAACCAGGTATCAACCGGATCCACCCAAAGGAGAGACCGCAAATGAGCAACGCAGCCGAAATGGATGCACAGGAGATTATCAACTATATCGCCACCGCGCCCAAGAAGACGCCCGTCAAGCTGTACGTGCGCGAAAAGCCGGGCATGAAGGTCCAGTGGGGCAATGCGCATGTCTATGGCGGCCGCCGTGGCAAGACCGTCTTTGGCGACTGGGATGAGCTCAAGGCAATCCTCGACGCCAACGCCGATTCCATCGACTACTACGATGTGGAGAACGACTGCCGCAACTCCGCCGTGCCCATGCTCGACCTCAAGGGCATCAACGCCCGCATCGAGCCGGGCGCAATCATCCGCGACCGCGTCGAGATCGGCGACCGTGCCGTCATCATGATGGGCGCCATCATCAACATCGGCGCCGTCATTGGCGAAGGCTCCATGATCGATATGGGCGCCGTGCTGGGCGGTCGCGCCACCGTGGGCAAGAACTGCCACATCGGCGCCGGCACCGTGCTGGCAGGCGTCGTGGAGCCCGCCAGCGCCACGCCTGTCATCATCGAGGACGACGTTATGATCGGTGCCAATGCTGTGGTCCTGGAAGGCGTGCGCGTGGGCAAGGGTGCTGTCGTTGCCGCCGGCGCCGTGTGCGTCGAGGACGTCCCCGCCGGCGCCGTCGTGGCCGGTGTCCCTGCCCGCGTCATCAAGATGCGCGACGAGAAGACTGACAGCAAGACCGGTCTCGAGGAAGGCCTGCGCCAGCTCTAATAGTTACGCGGTTTTACCAAACCGCGTAACTTGTCGACGCTCCAAACGACCCAGAGCGGCAATCTGACGTTCAATCGTCGGGCATGACCAGAAGGTCAATGCCCTCCTCTTTCACGTCACCTTGCTCGCTCTGGGTCGTTTTCGCTGACTTATGCTCAACCTGCAACGTGATTAAGCCCCAAGTAAAAAGGCCGAAGCCCTCGTCCGAGGCTTCGGCCTTCATCATCTCAGGGTTCCGTCGTATTCAACCATGGCGGGTTGCTTTGACAGGCGCCCTACGGCCGTCTTATAGACCTCGGAACGATCGCGCCGTCCTATTGCTACAATCTCGGCAATCTCAACCATTCCGTCCTCTCGGATTCGGAAAACCATTTTGAGTCCCGCATTCCGCCATTTAATCTTTTTGCAGCCGGCGAGCTCGCCGTGAAGCGGCGTTCCGATTTCATCAGCGCGCGTCTTTAATTTTATTCAAAAGTTAAAAGCCTTATCGATTCTCGATGCTACCGATGTTTTTGAGCTCGATGGAGATGAGGCCGTTAGGCTCATTGACAAACTCGATGTACTCGGAGTTCGAACCCATCTCGGCCGGGAAGCTGATCTCGATACCCGTGTCGGTACGAATCTTATGATTGCGTACGGCCGCGCGCTCGACTTGCTTGCGCTCCACGGGCACGCGCTCGGGAACCTTCTCCTCGGTCAGCGCCGCACGCACGCTCTCCTTGATGACCGGCTCGTCCTCAAAGACCTCATCGACGATATCCCAAGGCGGCAGCTCCTCGTCGTCTTCAACCTTCTCGGCAACGGCGGCTTTGACCTTGGCGAGCGCTACGGCCGTGTTGGCGCCGTGCTCTTCGGCGACCTCCTCGACCACGCGCGTCACCGTGTCGATGACCTCCTTACCCGAAACCCCCGTGTCGCACTGCAGCAGACCGTCGGGAATGAGCATGCGATCCTCGCCGGCAATCTTGCGCTTCTTATCCACGTAGCCGATCTCCATGGTGCTCGCGCGCACGATGGCATAGCTCGGCACCTTTTGCGAGGGGTTTGGCAAAATGGCGTAGTGGCGCGCGATGTCGTTACGAACCTCGCCCTCTTCGCGACCCACCTCGTGCATGAATGCCTGCTTGGAGCCCAGCAGCATCACAGCAAACCAGCGGGCATCTTCATCATCGTCAAAGTCCGCCACAAGCACGTCAGTGGACTCGGCTTTCTCGGCCTTGGTGAGTTCGGAAGAGATGAACTCCGCAATCTGCTGAGACAAGTCCACGAACTCACGCTCGCCAAAGAAATAGCCCTTGAGCTCGCCGCCAAACGCAGAGTTCTCCGCAAACGTGGCGCGCTTATTGTCGGCCGAGGTACGTGCGCGGCGCAGATGCGTGGTCACAAAGCTGCGCACGGTACGGCTTTCGATATCCAGCTCGCGCTGGCTCATGACGTTGACGGCAGAGTCAAAGTCCAGGATATGCAGAATCGCGTGATTGATTTTCATATACGGCATTCCGTTCTAGATCGCTTTTGGCACGAACCAGTATAGCGGTCGAGTCCGCCCCAGGCGCATCGAAGATTGGTGCAAACAAGCCTGTCCCCTTTGCATAAAAAAGCGCCCGGGTCACATGGGCCCGGACGCCTTCATTGTAGCTTTTCGCTCTAGCGAGCTTGATTTAGCAGGAAAAGTCGACGCTGTCGATAATGTCCTTGAGGGCCTTTGCGGAGGCGGTGAGCTCATGCTGCTCGTCATCGTTCAGCGGCACGGGGACGCGGCAGACAACGCCGTCGCGGCCAACGACGGTCGGCATGGAGATGGCAAGATCGGACAGACCATACTCGCCCACCATGAGCGAGGAGACGGGCAGAACGGTCTGCTCGTCACGCATGACGGCAGTGCAGATGCGCTTTACCGCCATAGCGACACCGTAGTAGGTGGCGTGCTTCTTCTCGATGATGGTGTAGGCGGAGTTCTTGACGTCCTCGGCAATGCGCTTCTCGGCAGCCTCATGCTCCAGGTGGCCGTGAAGCTCGCAGAAGGTGTTCAGCGGCACGCCGGCAACCTGAGCGCTGGACCAGGCGACAAACTCGGAGTCACCATGCTCGCCCATGACGTAGGCCTGGACATCGCGCGGGTCAACCTCGACGTGGGCGCCGAGCATTTGCTGTAGACGGCCGGTGTCGAGCACGGTGCCGGAGCCGATGACATGGCCCTCGGGCAGACCGGACATCTTGATGGCGGCGTAGGTCAGAACGTCGACCGGGTTGGAGACGATGAGCAGAATGCCGTCGAAGCCAGACTTCTTAATCTCGGGAATAATGGACTTAAAGATGCTGACGTTCTTGTTGACCAGGTCCAGGCGGGTCTCACCGGGCTTCTGAGCAGCGCCAGCGGTGACGACGATCATGGCGGCGTCGGCGACATCAGAATAATCGCCGGCGTAGATCTTCATCGGCTCGGCAAACGTCATGCCGTGCGCAATATCCAGGGCCTCGCCCTCGGCGCGGTTCTTGTCCACGTCGATGAGAACCATCTCGGAGAACAGACCACTCTGCATCAGCGCGAACGCCGAAGACGAACCAACGAAACCGCAGCCGACAATAGCGACCTTCTTCTCGTTAACCATTAGAAACTCCCATCTCTCTCCACAAACAAGCCGCCCGGGAACGACCCGAGCGGCTTGCCGTAATCCCAATACATCCAATCGGGACTTTGATTATGCTCCTATACGCAGCCAAAAATCGACCGTTTACCGAAATTGTTTGCAGGATTCGTAAAATAACTGCACGAAATCGGTTTCGAGCTATTGACGAGCCCAAATAGTCTTCTAATACAGGCCCGCCTCGCGGATGGCCTCGACAGCCAAAGCGATCTGATCGGGCGGCAGGACCAGCGCCATGCGCACGTGCCCCTCGCCCGAAGGGCCAAAGCTCGCGCCCGGCGTCACCACAACGCCGGCCTTCTCCATAAGCTCCTCGCAAAACGCCATGGAATCGGTGCGACCACCGGGAAGCTTGGCCCACACAAACATAGAGCCATGCGCGTTGGGACGCTCCCAGCCCAGGCCCTCAAGACCGTCGCACAGGGCATCGCGGCGCTCCTGGTACTTCAGACGTTGCGCCTCGACCTCATCGCGCGGACCATTGAGGCAGGCGATGGCGGCCTTCTGAATCGGGAAGAACATGCCAAAGTCAATCTGGCTGCGCAGCTTGGCAAAGGCAGAGACCACATCCTCACGGCCGACCAAAAAGCCGATGCGCGCACCGGTGACGTTAAACGACTTGGAAAGCGAGAAGAATTCCACGCCCACCTCGAGCGCGCCGGGATACTGCAAGAAACTGCCGCCGGGCTCGCCGTCAAACACGATGTCGGAGTACGCGTTGTCATGGACGATCAGCAAGTCGTGCTCGCGGGCGAAGGCGATAATCTCCTCGTAGACCTCGGGCGTGCCCACCGAGCCCACCGGGTTGGCGGGCAACGACACGATCATGTACTTGGCACGATCGGCCACCTCGGGATCGATGCCCGCCACATAGGGCAGGTAATTGTGCTCCGCCACCAGCGGATAGTACTCGAGCTTGGCATCGGCGATCTTGGCGCCCGCCTCAAAGACCGGATAGCACGGATCGGGAACCAGAATGGTGTCACCCGGATCGAGCAGGGCCAGGCCCAAATGACCCACGCCCTCCTGCGTGCCATTGCACGACTGCACCATGGACGGCGTAATGCCCGAAACGCCAAAGCGACGCTCATAGTAATCGCACACGGCCTGCTTAAGCTCGGGCAGGTCGCGCAGGGAATACTTCCACATCTCGGGATTTTGGGCAGCCTGCGTGAGCGCCTCGACCACGTGGTCGTACGGCTTAAAGTCGGGCGTGCCCACGCTCATGTTGTAAATGGTCTTGCCCTGAGCCTTCAGCGCAAGAAGTTTGTTGTTGAGCGAGGCGAAGACCTCCGCGCCAAAGCGGTCGAGACGCTGCGATGCCTGCATGGTGCCACCTTTCGATATAAAAAATGCGGCGCTCCGACAAGAGCGCCGCGCGATACGGGCCATCAGATTGCAAAAGTGTAACGCTTGCAACCCCCGTATTGGTTCAATTTAGCCAACCTTAGTCAATTGGATTGAGCGCGTCGATCCGCGCAAGCCACAGACGCGAGCTGGCGTCACTCGGCATACGCCAATCGCCGCGCGGGCTGAGCGTCACCGAGCCCACCTTGGGACCATCGGGCAGACAGCTGCGCTTAAACTGCTGGGCAAAGAAGCGACGATAGAACGTACGCAACCACGTGTGGACGGTCTTGGCGTCATAGACACCCTCAAAGCTCTTGAGCGCCATACGGTAGATCTTGCCCGGCTCAAAGCCAAAACGCAGCAGGTAATAGAGGAAGTAATCGTGCAGCTCGTACGGGCCCACCAAATCCTCGGTCTTCTGCGCAATCTCACCGTCGCCCGTGGGCGGCAGAAGCTCGGGGGACACCGGCGTATCGAGGATATCGAGCAAGACCTCGGCAATACGCCCACCAAAGACATCAGCGGCATAACGTACCAGATGGCGCACAAGCGTCTTGGGCACGCTCGCGTTGACGGCGTACATGCTCATGTGGTCGCCGTTATAGGTAGCCCAGCCAAGCGCCAGCTCCGACAGGTCGCCCGTGCCGATAACAAAACCGCCAGCCTGGTTGGCCAGATCCATCAGAATCTGCGTACGCTCGCGGGCCTGGCTGTTCTCGTAGGTCACGTCTTGGACGGCCGGATCGTGCTCAATGTCCTTGAAGTGCTGCTCCACGGCCGTGTGGATCGAAACCTCGCGGAAGCTCACGCCCAGGTCGCGAGCGAGCGACTCGGCATTGGACTTGGTGCGACGCGTCGTGCCAAAGCCGGGCATGGACACGGCTGTGATACCCGTGCGCGGCAGTCCCAGTGCATCGAAGGCACGCACGGTCACAAGCAGTGCCAGCGTGGAATCCAGGCCGCCCGAAAGACCGATGACTGCAGCCTTGGTACCCGTATGGGCAAGGCGAGTCTTGAGGCCGGCAGTCTGCAGATTGAGGATCGTCTCGCAGCGCCCGGCCAGGTCACCATGGTCGGCCGGCACAAAGGGCGCGCGGGGGAAGACACGGTCAATGTCGAGCGCATCGCGCAGGACAGGTTCTTCGGCCAGCACGCCCTCAAACGAAAACTCAACGGTCGTGGCCTCCGGCGCATCGTCTGCGCGCGTCCACGTGGTCGAACGACGACGCTCGGCAACCAGACGGTCGAGGTCAACGTCGGCCACCGCCATATCGCAGGTGAGGAGCTTCGTGGCGGCGAGCTTCGAACCGTTTTCGTAGACGAGGTTCTCGCCTGCAAAGACCATGTCGGTCGTGGACTCGCCCTCGCTCGCGTCCGCGTAGGCATAGGCGCAGTACAGGCGCGCGCTTTGGTTAGAGATAAGGCTGCGGCGGTAATCTGCCTTACCGATAATCTCGTCCGAGGCCGACGGATTGAGGATCACCGTCGCACCGGCAAGCGCCATCTCGGTCGAAGGGGGCGCCGGCACCCACAGGTCCTCGCAGACCTCAATACCGAGTACCAAATCCTCGGCGCCCTCATCACAGCAGCGGTAGACAAGCCCCGAACCCAGCGGAACCGGACCCTGACCGGCAAACTCAACCCACACGGGATCGGCGGGCGCCGGAGCAAACCAACGGCGCTCATAGAACTCGCCATAGTTGGGCAGATACTTCTTGGCCGTGAGGCCCAAAAGCTCGCCCGCGCAGCACACGGCGGCACAGTTGTAGATATTCTCGGCCACCGCAACGGGAAGACCGATGGTAAAGACAATCGGCAGCTCGCGGGTTTCATCGAGAATATGTGCCAGTGCGGTCTCGCAGGTATGCAGTAATGTGCGGTTATGGAACAGATCAGCCGCGGTATAGCCAGTCAGATTAAGCTCGGGCAGCACCAGAGCACGGACACCGCGCTCGACCGCCTCGCGAACAGCCGCCAGCGCAACCTCGGCATTGCCCTCGACATCGGCCACGCGAATCCGCGGCGAGGCCGCCGCCACACGCAAAAAGCCATCAGACTGAGAAAGGTGAAGATTCATAAGAATGCTCCCGTGCGTAGACGCCATTCACAACAATTAGCAAGCCCTATTGTAGTTCAACCGCCGGGTGTAACCGCATCCCACCAATTTGGTGAGCTATTGATGAGTTGATGGTATCTGTTAAATGTCACGTACGATTCACATCTGGTGGGTACCCTGATGGCTACACGAAACGAAGCAGATTTACACCGGGAGGGCCCCGTATGACAACCAAGTACACCGACGCGCCGCGCACGCGCGTCATGACACCGGCCGCACTCAACAACGGCGTTCACGAAAACCATTCCATCGGACAGACCATGGCCATCGCGCCCAAAAAGGGCCTGTTCGACGACATTTCCATTCCCCAAATCATCGCCGGCGCCGCAGCTGCCGCCACGAGCGTCGCACTTGCTTCCAAGATCGGCATCGCCGGATCGGTGATCGGTGCCGCCGTGAGCTCGGTCATCACCGTTGTGTCCTCGCAGGTCTACCGCCACTTTATCTCTGCCAGCGCCAACGCCCTCAAAGGTACGCACGCCGCCGTCGACTACCCTGCCGGCGCCTATGAGCCCGTTGAGTTTAATGCCGAGGAGCACCTGGGGGGCGCCGCGACTACGCAGGAGATGTGCCAGGTTGCGGGGCGCGCGACCACGGCGCGCGTCGCCCCCAACAGTCTGCGTGCCAAGGCGGCGGCAGAGCGCAGCCAGACGCAAAAGAAGGTCATCGTCTTCTCGATCGCCATCGCCATCGTCGCGGTCATCGCCTGCGCTGGCGCCATCCTTATCACCACCGCCGGTGAAGGTCTGGGCGAGCGTCCCGAGTCAATCCTTTCGTCGCGCACAACCGAGCACGATGCGGATGGCTCAGATCAATCGCAAAGCCAGCAGGACGACTCGCAGGACGCCTCCGCATCCACCGATTCGTCCTCGAACACCCTCGATCAGTCGCAGGGCGCCGATTCCTCTGTGAACAACAGCGGTACGCAATCCGGCACGACTGACTCAAGCCAAACGACCGACGGCTCTCAACCGAGCACGAGCGACCAGGCAAACGGCAATACATCGGGCACAAGCTCCACCGACAACAGCAACACCAACAGCTCGAACAGTTCGAACAGTTCGAGCGGATCCGCGTCCGGCACGCCATCTGACAGCTCGAGCCAAGGCACGGCATCGGGCAACTAAGCACGTTTGCCTCTCACAGATAACCGACCTGCATAACGGGCGCGAACCGGCAACGGTCGCGCCCGTTTGCCTTGGGCGCCGAGGTAGCAAGCCCCATGCGATGGTAAGATGCTTTGGTGTGTATAGAGGAGATTTGCCATGAGCAAGACAATAGTTAAGCCCGCACTATCGCTGGGCAACCACATCTATCTGTATCGCCTGCTGCGCGATGCGATTGGGTGCGGCAAGCAAACGTTTATGACGCAGGTCGAAGAGGCGCTCGCCGCTGGTGACATGGCCGCTTATGACCTGGGCTTCGAGTCCACGCGAGAGCTGCTCGAGGAGCTCGACGACTGCATTAAGCTGACCGTCTTTAAGGGCGGCCGTCTGTATGCCACCGTCATCGCCAACGAGGCATGGGATGCCGCCCTTGCCAAAGGCGAGGACAAGCCCAAGGCTGCCAAGGGCGCCAAGCAGTCCTACAAAAAGAAAAAGCGCGGCGAGAAGGACCTCAAGGCCGTGCGTCCCAAGCACGTTAAGCATCCCGAGCCAGAAGCCATGGTTGAAGCCGCGCCGGAACCCGAGCCCGAGACAGAGATCGAAGTCGCTATTGAGGTAACAGCAGGAGCCGAAACCGAAATCGCCGCCACGACCGATCCCGAGGTCATATCAGAGCAGGAAGCCACTGCGGAGCTCGACGAGGCTCCCAAGTCGACAACCGAAGAAGCCGCCAACCAACCCGAGGCGTCTGCGTTCCAAAACAGCGATGTTTTTGGCGACGAGGCCGAGGACGATCAGTCCGACGAGCCCGACGATCAAGACGCTACCGAGTCGACGCCAGAGCCCGAGACGCCGCAGCCCGCCATCTCGCTCACGGTCGTCTATGACCCCGAGAACGCAAACGCCGGCATCACCACCATGGCCTCCACGCCAGCCGAGGCAAAGCCGAGCGTCGAGAATGAGAGCGCGGTGCAGGTTGAGGTTGAAACCGCAACTGCAGACGCGCCAGTCACCGTAAAGCCCGCAGATTCCACGATCAAGCCGGGAGCGACGCCGGAGTCCGCACCCGTCATCGAGTCCGTACCCACCTCTGCTTGCGACCAAATTCCCGCACCGGCACCGGCTTCGGTACCCGCAGCGGCCCCAACCCCCACGCCCGCAGCACCGACCATCCCCGAGGACTTCCCCGTCGATTTCACAACCGAGGTCTTCTGCCCCGGCCCATTGCTACACCAGCTGTCGACCTATCTCCCCTACGGCGCCGACACCCTCGGCATCGTCGGCGAGTACTACTGGATCGCCCGCGAGCGCGGTACCATCGAGGCCGCGCGAAACCGCGCAAGCTTCCCCTTGCGCTACACGCAGGCCGACGAGCGCCACGAAGTCACCGTGCGCATCCGCCGCAACACCACCGGCGGCCTCGGCGCCACCTGGGCTATCGATAAGGTCGAGCCTTCTACCAAGTAAAAAAGGGACGATAACCCTCAAGGTTATCGTCCCTTTCTCGTTAGGTTACCTGAGCTCGACTAATCACGCGTCAGCTTGCGGTGAATACGATGCGGCTGGGCTGCGTCCTCGCCCAGGCGCTCGATACGGTTGGCCTGATAGGCCTCGAAGTTGCCCTCGAACCAATACCAGTTGCCCGGATTCTCGTCGGTGCCCTCCCACGCCAGAATGTGCGTGGCGACGCGGTCCAGGAACATACGGTCGTGGCTAATGACCACCGAGCAGCCCGGGAACTCGAGCAGCGCCGCTTCGAGCGAGGACAGCGTCTCGACGTCGAGGTCGTTCGTGGGCTCGTCGAGGAGCAGCAGGTTGCCGCCCTGCTTGAGCGTGAGCGCCAGGTTCAGACGGTTGCGCTCGCCACCGGAAAGTACGCCAGCGCGCTTCTGTTGGTCCTGGCCCTTAAAGCCAAAGCTCGCCACGTATGCGCGGCTGGGGACCTCGGTCTCGCCGACCATCATGTGGTCCAGGCCGTCCGAGACGACCTCCCACAGGTTCTTATCGGGGTCGATGCCGGAGCGGTTCTGATCGACATAGGAGATCTTGACGGTCTCGCCCACCTCGAGCTCGCCCGAAGTCAGCGGCTCCAGGCCCACGATGGTCTTGAACAGCGTGGTCTTGCCCACACCGTTGGGGCCGATGACGCCCACGATGCCGTTGCGCGGCAGGGTGAACGATAGGTCGTCGATGAGCACGCGACCGTCGAACTCCTTGTGCAGGTGATGGGCCTCGAGCACCTTGTTGCCCAAACGCGGGCCCACAGGGATGCGGATGTCGGTCCAGTCGAGCTTCTGGCTTGCGCGGGCCTCGGCCTCCATCTCCTCATAGCGGGCCAGACGGGCCTTGTTCTTGGCCTGGCGGGCCTTGGGCGAGCTGCGCACCCACTCGAGCTCGGCCTCCATGCGCTTGGCGAGCTTGGCGTCGCGGTTGCCCTGAGCCTCGATACGCGCGGCCTTGGTCTCCAGATACGTGGAGTAGTTGCCCTTGTAGGGATAGAGGTGACCACGGTCGACCTCGCAGATCCACTCGGCAACGTTGTCCAGGAAGTAGCGATCGTGTGTGACGGCAAGCACCGCGCCCTGGTAGTTGTGCAGGAAGTGCTCGAGCCACAGGATCGACTCGGCGTCCAGGTGGTTGGTGGGCTCATCGAGCAGCAGCAGGTCGGGAGCCTCGAGCAGCAGCTTGCACAGGGCCACGCGACGGCGCTCGCCGCCGGAAAGCACATTGACCGGCATGTCGGAATCGGGCAGCTGCAGGGCATCCATAGCCTGGCCGAGCTTGGAATCGATATCCCAGCCGTCGGCGGCGTCGATCTCGTCCTGGAGCTTTCCCATCTCGGCCATGAGGGCATCCATGTCGCAGTCCGGGTCGCACATCTCCTCGCCGATCTTATTGAAGCGATCGACCTTGGCAATCATGTCGCCAAATGCCATGCGCACGTTCTCGATGACGGTCTTGTCGTCGTCGAGCGGCGGCTCCTGCTGCAGGATACCCACGGTGTAGCCGGGGGTAAGTCTGGCATCGCCGTTGGAGACTTCCTCGATGCCGGCCATGATCTTGAGCAGGGTCGACTTGCCCATACCGTTAGGGCCCACGACGCCGATCTTGGCACCGGGATAGAAGCTCAGGGTCACGTCGTCAAGGATCACCTTGTCGCCATGAGCCTTGCGAGCCTGATACATCTGGTAGATAAACTCTGCCATTTGCCTGTTTTATCCTTTCTACCTGCTATTTCCCTATTCTTGTTTCGCTTTAGTGGAAACGAGATGAGAAAACCAGCTCTAAAACGTAACGAAAAAGGGGCACGGTTACCCATACCCCCTAATACTACCTGGGAAAAGTCCCCCGGAACATACTATGAACTGCGTACGCTAGTTTTCCGCAACCTTAACGAGCGGCTCGCTGCGATTTGCGCCACAGCAGATACGAGTAGACGTAGACGACTCCGACCGAACCAAACGCCAGAACCGCAATCACCGCGGCGACAACTTCACTCGAAAGCACGCTACCCGCAACGCCCATCACAATCAGACCAACACCCAGCACCATAAAGCAGGCACCGCCAAAACGCTGCGTACGGCGCCAGTTCTCGGGATCGGCAAGCGCCCAGGGCGTCTTGATACCGAGCGTATAGTTCTGCTTCACACGCGGCAAGTAGTTGCCTACGCCAATGAACAGCAAACCGACAGCACCGGAAATCAGCACGTTGACCGAACCGACCGCCGGCACCACGCCCCAGACCGTAAGCTCTCCCAGCCAGCTTATACCACAAATGAACAGGGTGAAGGCGATTACGAAGCCCTGATAGAACTTGCCCGAGGTTCGATATGCCTCACCTTTGGGATCGATGCGCGGCACCACGTAGAACATTGCGAGAAGCACCAGGGGCAGCACGCCGTGCGCGGAGGCCATCCAGCTGGGACCCCAACCGTCAACGCCGTTCGCGCCCCAGTGCGTGGGAATCTGCGCAGGCAAGCTCGGCATCACCATAAGGTGCGCTACGATATTGGCGACGCACAGAGCGACCAGCGCGATCCACACGCGTGGCGATACCCCCGTGGCGTGAATGCCCTTGTTTTCGTTATTCATCCTTATCACCTTCAGTGTTTGTAAAGCCCATAAACCAACCGATCAAGTCCTGCATGACGGTGGTGTTTAAGCTGTAAACGATGTTTTGGCCATGACGTTCATCGGTCACCAACCCGGCGTTTTTGAGCGTCGCCAAATGATGGCTCAACGACGGCTTGCTGATGTCAAAATGCTCGGCAAGCTCCCCAGCCGTGCGGTCGCCCTCGCGTAGTAGTTCCAAAATGCGCCGCCGCGTAGGATCGGCCAGCGCTTTAAAACCCTCTCCCGGCATAGGACCTCCTCTCATCATTTCGTTCGACGCGCACACTATACTCGATATTTAGATATTTGTCTAACTATCTAATCTTGTACTCAAAATAGCCGCCCCGCGTAATGCGAAGACGGCCACTTCTCACGCCATAAACGTGTTTCGGAGTTGGCTAACCCGCGGCAACGGGCGCCATCTGCTTCAATCTTATGCGAATCCCGATCCCATTTCAACAAACCCCAAGGGTTCAAATGGAATCGTGATAATACCTATAATGGCGATAGCTAAAACACGATTCGCTTCCCCATCGGAGGATATTTATGACCGAAACCGTTGCCGCAGCCGCCATCGAGACACGCGACACCAAGCTCGAGATCATCATGGGCCGCGAGGCACTCGATAAGCTCGCCGATGCTACGGTGCTGGTGCTCGGCTGCGGAGGTGTGGGCTCCAATTGCTGCGAGGCACTCGCCCGCGGCGGCATCGGTCATTTCGTCATTCTGGACAAGGACATCATCGCACCCAGCAATATCAATCGTCAGGCCATCGCCTTCCAAAGCACCGTCGGCAAGCGCAAGGTAGACGTGATGGAAGCCATGATTCGCGATATTAATCCCGCCGCCACCGTTATCAAGCGCACCGAATACCTGTTGAGCGACAACATCGACGAGTTCTTTGCGAGCGTTTTTGAGCAGACGGACGGCAAGCTCGACTACGTCGTCGACGCCATCGACACCATCTCGGCCAAGCTCACCATTGCCAAATATGCTCAGGACCACGACATTCGTTTGGTTAGCTCCATGGGCGGGGCCAACAAGCTCCATCCCGAGTGCCTCCACTTTGCCGACATCTTCGATACGGTACGTGACCCCATGAGCCGCATTATGCGCAAAGAATGTAAGAAGCGCGGAATCAAGAGCCTACATGTATTGTTTAGCTGCGAGGAATCGGTTAAGACACAGCCCCGCGACCCTTCCAACATCCACGAGCGTACCGAGCTCGGAACCGCCAGCTTTATGCCGCCCATCATGGGTCAGATGATTGCCGGCGAGGTTATCCGCCAGATCAGTGGGCGCGGCACCGAGCGCGTGCGCGCCGATGGCCAGCGCCTGAACTAGCGGAGTGCGCCGAGATGGAGCCCCGGTTATTTGATGCACACTGCCATCTTGATTTGATGGCTTACCCGAATGCTGTTGCCGACGAAACTGCGGCTATAGGACTGGGGGTCTTTGATTGCGGGGTCGACCCGCGCGACTTCGCGGCAGCAAAAAAGCGGGCCAGCCGTTACCCAAACATTATCGCGGGCGTTGGCCTCCATCCCTGGTGGCTCGCCGACGGCCGCTGCGGTCCTGCCGAAATCAATCTGCTTTGCAAAGTTGCTGCCCAAGAGCGCTATATCGGCGAAGTCGGACTCGACTTTTCCGCGCGCTTTGCCGGAAGCGAACCGCTTCAAATGCAGGCACTTGACCGGCTCTGCGATGCGCTCGTGCAGTGTCCTCTTGCCGGGCGCGTAATATCGATTCACGCCGTTCGTTCGGCAGGAACCGTACTGGACGTCCTCGAATCGCATGGTCTACTCATCCCAAACCCCGACTCCCCCGCTATCATCTTCCACTGGTTTAGCGGTACTTCGGACGAACTCACCCGCGCGCGTAATGTGGGCTGCTATTTTTCTGTCAACGAACGCATGCTCGCGTCTAAACGAGGACGCGAATACGCACGACAGATTCCACTCGATCGTTTACTACTCGAGACCGATGCACCAGCGGAGGCAAACACAGAAACAAGCGCGCAGTCGCTCATCAAATCGCTCACAAGGACCTCGATGCGCATCGCCTCGCTCAAAAATTGTGACGCAAAGCGTATCGAATCGGCAGTTTTAACAAATGCACACTCTATTTTTGGCCTTCGCTAACCCCTCTGGGCAAAAAGACGACAACGATACCATTATGACGGTAGACGTGCCGTCCAAGTCCTACGCAAGCTCCAGCAGCTCCGGCAGCTGGTCGATAATCTTGTCCGCGGCATCTTGGCTAAAGCCGAAGCGTTCCTCGCGCTTGGCAATGACCGTCAGGCCGGCTCGCTTGCCGGCAGTGATACCAGGCACCGAATCCTCAACGCAGCAGCAGCGATTCGCGGGAAGTCCCAGCAGGTCCAGCGCATGCAGGTAGATGTCGGGCTCGGGCTTGCTCTCCTTAAACTGCTCGCCGCTCACCACATACTCAAAGGCATCCGACAGCCCGCACGCATTGAGCACTTCCTCGATGCTATCCATGGGAGACGAGCTGGCAAGCGCCACGCGAACGCCGCGGCGCGGCAGCTCTCGAATCGTATCCACGGCGCCTGGGTTAATCAAAGCCTGATAGTCGCGCGGACGCTTATGCGCCCACTCGTCCCAACGGGCCAACGCTTCCTCGCCAGTGAAATGCCCCTTACCGGCGCGCTCAAACCAATCGACCAGCATATGCAGGAAGAACTGATGTGAGGTACCGATCTGCCCGTTCAACTCCTCTTGAGTCAGGTTAAGCCCAAGCTCCTTGGCAAACGCGGCAGTCTCGCTCAGGTAGTAATACTCGGTATCGACAATGACGCCGTCCATGTCAAAGATAACGGCGTCGAACGGAAATGCGGACACGGCACCCTCCCTAACAAAAGGGCGCCTGTAAGCAGGCGCCCGAACCATGCATTAATCGGCGATTCTAACCCAGCAGCTTATCCAGCGCCACCGCAATGCCGTCTTCGTTGTTATTGGCAGTCACCATCTGGGCCACGGCCTTAACCTCGTCAACCGCGTTGCCCATGGCAACACCGGTGCCGGCCCACTCAATCATGGACTTGTCGTTCTGGCCGTCGCCAAACGAGACGACCTCGCTGGCATCGATGCCGAGCTTGGGCAGGGCACCCTCGAGCGCGCGGGCCTTGTCGATACCGGGAGCCGTAAACTCAAAGTACCAGTCGGCCGTAAACATACCCGAAAGCTTCTGAGTAAAGGGCGCATACATCTCCTCGTGATGCGCTTGCAGATAGGCCGGGTCGCCCGCAGTGAGCAGCTTGTCCACGGGATAAGTGTCCACGACCTCATGCAGGCTCTCCACCTCGCGAATCTTAAGATCGCACGCGTCGCGCTCATACTTGACGATATTCTTCTGCGAGCCATCCGGCAGCGTAATCATGCAGCGGTACGAGTCCTCGACGTGCAGATCGCGACCAAGCGAAATCATAGGGATCACGTCAAAATTACGCAGATGATCAATCAGACGGTGCAGTTCATCAGCCGGCATGGCCTGGTCAAAAAGGACCTCATCGGTCTGAGCGTCGACCACATGCGCGCCATTAAAGGCCACCAGCAGACCGTCATGGTTATGAAGGTCGAGCTCCTGCGCCAAGGCGTGCAGCCCCCATGCGGGACGGCCCGAAGCCAAAATGAGCTTAATGCCCGACTCCTGCGCCGCGAGCAGCTTCTCGCGCGTACGCGGGCTGATGACCTTTTGGTCGTTGGTGAGCGTACCGTCGATATCCATTGCGATGGCTTTGATTGCCATATAAGCCTCCCTGTCATTGAACAACCTTGCCTGAGTCATCATACAGAACACCTACTGCGGCTCTGTCTGCGACGGGTAAAAAGTCATATTGTCCCGAACATGAACGGCGTGTGGTCGTGAAGCTTTATCGCTCAGGTCAAATACGTCTGCTAGCGACGCTCATCCGTCGGTGCGCCCTCGACGATCGCGATGCCCGCCGATGCACCCAACGCGCTGGCGCCGGCCTCGATGAATGCGCAAGCCTCTTCGTAATTATGGATACCGCCCGCCGCCTTGATTGCCACGGCATCGCCGAGCACCTCGTGCATCAACCGCACGTCCTCGAGCTTAGCACCGCCAAAGCTTCTGCCGGTCGATGTCTTAAGGAATCCCGGCTTGGCCTCCAGCGCGATCTCGCATACACGGCGCTTGGCGGCGTCGTCGCCGTCCAGCTTGCACATCTCAACGATTACCTTGTCAGTGATGCCATGCGCGCGACAAAAATCAGCAACGGCAGTCATCTCGCGCTCGATGGCATCAAAATCGCGGTTCTCGATCGACCCCTGATTCAAAACGTAGTCAATCTCGGTAAAGCCACACGCAGCGTATTCCTCAAACCTCGCAAGCTTCTCCTCAAGCGTCATAGTGCCCTGGGGAAAGTCGATAGCGCCGGCAAGGATGATGTCAGAGCCCTCGAGCATGGCGCGGCCCGTCTCGTACTCCTGCAGGTTCGCAAATACGCAGCGAAAGTTGTACTTTAGCGCCTTCTCGACATACTGCTCAAACGTGTCCTCGGGGGCATCGATATAGTCGATGTATTTATTGATGGGTTTGGCAAGCGTCATGCTGGGCCTCCTTGTTCAGGGCTGACAACCGATTCGTGGTTTCACGCGAAAAACCACGTTCAATCTACACCCGACATGCAAGGGCAGCGCCCTCATTCCGGCAAGTGGTATGAAATTAGCTGTAGACGTATATTTACGGACAGCGAATGGCACCGCACGCGGATGCCGACTGCAAGACATCCCCCCCCTCAATACGCCCTCATGCCCACTCAAATAGCAAAGGGGCCCGCATCCCAACGGATACGGGCCCCTTTCATTCATAAGCCAACTCGGCCGTAAAGACTACTTACGGTGAGCGCGGTAGAACTCGATGAGCGCCTGGGTCGAAGCGTCCTGCTCGGCCTTGGCGGCGTCGTCGTGGAAGGCCGGGGTAATCTGCTTGGCAAGCTGCTTGCCCAGCTCGACGCCCCACTGGTCGTAGGAGTCGATGCCCCAGACCGTGCCCTCGACAAACGTGATGTGCTCGTACAGGGCGATGAGCTCGCCGAGTGCGAACGGGGTCAACGTATCGCCGAAGATCGAGGTCGTCGGACGGTTGCCCTCAAAGCAGCGGGCCGGGACGATCTGCTCGGGCGTGCCTTCGGCGCGCACCTCATCGGCCGTCTTACCAAAAGCGAGCGCCTTGGTCTGGGCCAGGAAGTTGCCCAGGAACAGCTCGTGAACATCCTGGCCGCTGTCGGTTGCGGGGTTGGCGGTATTGGCAAAGGCGATGAAATCGGCCGGGACCACCACGGTGCCCTGGTGCAGCAGCTGGTAGAAGGCGTGCTGACCGTTGGTGCCGGGCTCGCCCCAGAAAATCTCACCGGTGTCGGAGGTCACGGCGCTGCCGTCCCAGCGGACATGCTTACCGTTGGACTCCATGGTGAGCTGCTGCAGATAGGCCGGGAAGCGGTGCAGGTACTGGCAGTACGGCAGCACGGCGTGGCTCTTAGAGCCGAAGAAGTTGACGTACCAGACGTTGAGCAGGCCCATTAGCGCGACAGCGTTGTTCTCGAGCGGGGTATTGCAGAAGTACTCGTCGATGGCGTGGAAACCCTCGAGGAACTGCTGGAAGCGCTCGGGACCGAGCACGACGATCAGCGACAGGCCCACGGCGGAGTCGACGGAGTAGCGGCCGCCGACCCAGTTCCAGAAGCCGAAGGCGTTGGCGGGGTCGATACCGAAGGCCTCAACCTTGTCGAGTGCGGTGGAAACGGCAACGAAGTGCTTGGCCACGGCCTCGGCGTTCTGCTCATCGGAGCCGTCGATGGCACCCTGAGCCTTGAGCTGCTCGAGCATCCAGGTCTTGACCTCGCGAGCGTTGGTGAGGGTCTCGAGCGTGGTGAAGGTCTTGGAGACGATAATCACGAGCGTGGTCTCGGGATCCAGGCCCTTGAGCTTCTCGGCCTGGTCGTTGGGGTCGATGTTGGAGATATAGCGGCAGTCGATACCGGCGTCGGCGTAGGGACGCAGGGCCTCGTAAGCCATGACCGGGCCCAGATCGGAGCCACCGATGCCGATGGACACCAGATGCTCGATCTTCTTGCCGGTAACGCCCTTCCACTCACCGGAGCGCACGCGCTCGGCAAAGGCGTACATGCGGTCGAGGACCTCGTGCACGTCGGCGACGACGTCCTGGCCGTCGACGATGAGCTGGCCCTTCTCGCTTGCCGGACGGCGAAGCGCGGTGTGCAGGACGGCGCGGTCCTCGGTGGTGTTGATGTGCTCGCCGGAGAACATGGCGTCGCGGCGCTCCTCGAGCTTCACCTCGCGGGCAAGATCGCACAGCAGCTTGACGGTCTCATCGGTCACCAGGTTCTTGGACAGGTCGAAGTGCAGGTCACCGGCGTCAAAGCTCAGCTTGTTCACGCGCTCTGCATCGGCAGCGAACCAGGCCTTGAGGTCGATACCTTCGGCCTCGAGCTTCTCCTGATGAGCCTCGAGCGCCTTCCAAGCGGCGGTCGACGTAGCGTCGATAGGTGCGGCAACAGTTGCCATAAAGTCCTCCTCAACATACGGGCGCAAACCTCCATGCGCCCGGATAATCAGATGCCCCTATTCTAGCGCAGGTCAAGACCGTAATCAGCCAGCGTTGCCAATCCGCCCCCAAACGGCGACCGACCAAAAAGGGACAGGTTTATTTTGGCAGGTCAAACGCTTTACCTACCAAAAATAGCCCATCTCTTTATGGCAGACATTAGGCCGCGGCGCACACGCTGCCGAGCAACTCACGCAGAGGAGACCCAATGCCCTCAAGCAGTTCGGGAGCGATGATGGCAAAAACGGGAACCTCACCGGCCCCCACGACGGCAGGCACTTTGCCCTCCGAGACAATACATCCATAAGGGACAAAACCGTCTTCGCCGGCATCGAGCGCCGCCATGCGACGCGCGAGTTCGCGCGCAAAGCCAGCAGTATCGGCATCGCCGATCGCCAGGACAAAGTCCACGCCTTCGTCGGTCGCCAGGGCCCCAGCTTCGTCGATCAGCTCGTCTCCCCCGTCGCCCTCAACCGAGCCGCAACGAAAAAGCACGCGCTCGAGCAGAGCTCGGTCAAGCGAGCCGAGCGCCGCCGAGACAAGCTCATCGCGCGTATGTTTGTCGCCACCCAGCACCACCAGCGCCTTGGTGCCGCCGTAGTGAGCGACCAATCGTCCACACCAGCGAGCCACGTCTCCATCCGCAACAAGGCGCGTCGGCATACCAAACCCATAGTTGACCATTATCCCCACAACCCTTCCGTGCTTTATGGTGGTATCGATCGTTAGGCTCATGCTACGAAGCGAGGTTTTCCGAGCTGTTTCGCGCTCTTTAGCGCTGCGTTAAAACCCGATGCAACCGCCCGACCATACCTGCCAAAAAGGGACAGGTTTGTTTTGGTCGGTCAAGCGTTTTACCTACCAAAATAAACCTGTCCCTTTTTGGCAGGTTTTGACGATGTCCGGACGAGCGGGTATTATCGAACATGCATTCGATAAGAACATGTGTTTGATGGGAGAACGCGTGGGGCACGGGCGTCACACCTATATCTGCATCGACCTCAAGACGTTTTACGCCAGCGTCGAGTGCGTCGACCGCGGGCTCGATCCGCTCACCACCCACCTGGTCGTTGCCGACGAATCACGCGGGCGTACGACCATCTGCCTCGCCATTACCCAGGCCATGAAAGACCTCGGGATACACAACCGCTGCCGTCTGTTTGAGATTCCCGACGGCATCGACTACATCAAGGCCGTACCGCGCATGCAGCACTACATGGAGGTGTCGGCGCAGATCTACGGTATCTACCTTGAATACGTGAGTCCGCAAGACGTTCACGTCTACTCAATTGACGAGTGCTTTATCGACGTGACACCCTATCTAGAGCTCTACCATACCAATGCCAAAAGCTTTGCCTGCATGCTGCGCGATGAGGTCCTCGCGCGCACCGGCATCACGGCGACAGTCGGCATCGGCCCCAACCTATTCCAGGCCAAGGTGGCGCTCGACATTACCGCTAAGCACGTACCCAGCCGCATCGGCATACTCGACGACGAGACCTTTCGCAAGGAGATCTGGCCCCATCGCCCCATCACCGATATCTGGGGCATCGGCCCCGGCGTGGCAGCTCGCCTCGAAAAGTACGGGGTATACGATCTGATGGGCGTCGCCGCGCTCGACGAAAACCTGCTTTACGACGAACTCGGCGTCAATGCCGAGTATCTCATCGACCACGCCTTTGGGCGTGAGCCGACAACTATCGCCGATATTCAGGCCTATCGCCCGCAGGCAACTTCAACCACCACAGGACAAGTGCTCTCGAAGGGTTATGCCTACGAGCAGGCCTACACCGTCTTGCGCGAGATGGTCGATGCCGCCGTACTGGACTTGGTCGATAAGCACGTGGTCTGCGACAGCATCTCGCTCTTTGTGGGCTACGCGAGCGAGCGCGCCGACATACGCCGCCTCGACGCCAGCGGCACAGCGCAATATGTAGACGGATGCGGACATGTGCGTTCGAGCACGTCGAGCATCGAACCCGCCGCAACCGCCGGCCCCGAGCTCGCACCCCGTGCACCCAAGCCCGTCCAGCGCGATGACGAACGACGCCGTCTGGTGCGCGAGGCACAGGCAATCGACGGCATCTTTGTGGGAGAGCATGGCGGCAAACCGCGTGGCGGCTATGCCGCGCTCTTTGCGCACTCTAACGCTTCGCGCAAGCTGCCCGAGCGCACCAATTCGTTTAAGAAGATCATGGGCTATTTCGATGAGCTCTGGGCGCAGACCGTCGATCCCAAACGACCGGTCAAGCGCATCAATTTGGGCTTTGGCAACCTCATGCCCGAGGAATTTGCCACCATCGATCTGTTTAGCGATGTTAAGGCCGATGAACGCGAGCGTGACCTGGCCCGCGCCGTTCTGGCCGTGAAGGGCAAGTACGGCAAGAATGCCCTGGTCAAGGGATTAAGCTTTACCGCCGGCGCCACCGCACGCGAACGCAACGATCAGGTAGGAGGACACCGTGCCTAAGGCCCAACAACAGCCGATGCGGCCACCGACGCCTTTTGAACGCCTGGCGGACCCCGAGGGAAGACGTCGCTCCGCCGACCCCAAGCTCACCGCTAACGGTGCCGTTCGCGCCAACCGCGCCGCGCAGTTTATGCCCTTTGCCGCCCTCACGGGATACTACGAGCTCGTGCGCAAACAAGAGATCTCTGTTGAGCCCAAATGCGAACTCACGGAAGAAAAAGCCCTCGAACTTTCAAAAAAGCTCGAGGGCCTCAAACGCGGCGACTTGGTGCGCGTCACTTATTACGATACATACGGCTATCGTAGCCGCACCGGCATTCTCGACGAAGTGCTCCCCGCGTTCAAGCTGCTCAAACTCCGAGACATCGCCATCGGCTTCGACGATATCCAAGACATCGAGCTGCGCGGCCGAGCCTAAGCGCAAGCGTACGCCCGGCCCTACGGCTTTATGACGTAATAGCCCGCATCCCTCACGGCAGCCTCAAGCACCTCACGATCGATCGGGTTTTTAGAACGGATGCACGCCGTGTGGTCTGTATACGTCACCGTGGCCCAAATGCCATCGAGAGCGTTGAGGGCGTTCGTCACATTTTGCGCGCAGCCGCCGCAGCTCATACCGCCAATAAGCAGCTCATCGCTATAGGGGTAGTGAGACACATCGGTGTCCGCGACCGCGACCCTCTTGACCTTCTTTCTGCCCGCCCCATCGCCGCAACAGCATGTGCCATGCGTCGATGCGACAATACGCCGGAATCCAAAAAATAAGCCGCCGGCAATTACGGCAAGCACAATGATGTTTGCCGTTTTCTGCTATGTCAGCCACATAAAGCAGCTACGAGATGTTGCCCAAAAACGCCTTGGTGCGCTCGCTCTTGGGATGGTCGAAGACCTCGCTCGGCGTGCCCTCCTCCACGATAACGCCGCCGTCCATAAAGACGACGCGGTCGGCGACGTCGCGGGCAAAGCCCATCTCGTGCGTCACCACGATCATCGTCATGCCGTCACGCGCAAGATCGCGCATGACGCCAAGGACGTCGCGGACAAGCTCGGGGTCGAGCGCCGACGTGGCCTCATCAAAGAGCATCACGTGCGGGTTCATCGACAGGGCGCGGGCGATGGCCACGCGCTGCTGTTGACCGCCCGAAAGCTGGCTCGGCATAAAATCGATGCGCTCGGCCAGGCCGACCTTGGTCAGCTCCTCGACGGCAATCTTCTCGGCCTCTTCCTTGCTGCGCTTGAGCACCTTTTGTTGCGCAAGCATGACGTTCTTTTTGACCGACAGGTGCGGGAACAGATTGAACTGCTGAAACACCATGCCCAAGTGCGTACGCACCTTATTGAGGTCGACGCCCTTGGCGCACACATCCACGCCCTCAACGACAATCGAGCCGCTCGTGGGCTCCTCAAGACGGTTAATGCAGCGAAGCATCGTCGACTTGCCCGAGCCCGAGGGGCCCAGGACCACGACGACCTCACCCTTGTGCACATCCAGATCGATGTCGCGCAGGACCACGTTATCGCCAAAGGCCTTCTGGAGATTCTTGATGCTGACGACGACCTCGTTCGAGTTATTGGTTTCGCTCATAATAGAACCTCCTTACAGACCTGCAATATGATCGGCGGGTGTCGCGACAACCTGTCCGGCGCTCTTGGTGGGACGCTTCTTTTTGGTTTCGGCCGTCCCCAGAAGCCTCGCCTCAAGACCGCTCACCAAGCGCGCAAGCGGCAGGGTAATGACCAGATAGAACAGGGCGGCAACCACATACGGCGTGATGGAGCCCGTCGTCGCCACGATGGTGCGGGCATTCATGACGATCTCGACCACGCCCACGGCGGCGAGCAGCGACGTATCCTTGTAAAGCAGGATAAACTCGCTGGTCAGCGTAGGCAGGACATTGCGGAACGTCTGCGGAATCATAACGTAGAGCAACGTCTGGAAGGCATTCATGCCCAGCGAGCGGGCAGCCTCGTTTTGGCCCTTGGGGATCGACTGAATACCGGCACGGAAGATCTCGCACAGGTACGCAGACGAGTTCATGGCCATGACGATAACGCCCAAGACGTAGTCGTCCACCTTGACGCCGGCAAGTGGCAGGCCAAAGAACGCGATATAGATCTGCAGGAACGCCGGCGTACCACGGATGATATTCACGTAGATGCCGGCAAGACAGCGCAGGATGCGCGACTTGGAGATGCGCATGAGCGACAAGGCAAAGCCAAAGGGGATTGCCAGCGGAAACGCCACAAGCACGATCGAGAGCGACATAAGGAAGCCCTTAAATACGACCGGCAGGCTCTGGACCAAAATGACCGGGTTCAAGAACAGACGCAGGAACATATTGGAATTCCAAGCCTCGACCCACTGCTGTTCCTTAAGATCGGCCTGGAAGTTATCGAAGGCCGTCACGCCCTTAATCTCGACGGAAGGAATCTTGGAAATCTTCTTGGTCGAACCGTCGGCGAGCGTATAGGTGCCGCTAAAGGCCTCGTCGCCGCCTTCGACGGGGAAGGTCACGCCGTACACCTCGACACGGAAAAAGCCGCCGGCAGGCGCCGTCTCGCCAAAGTCGATCTTGAGCGTCTGGCCATCAGCCGTGCACGTGGGCTTCATGGGTGTGCGATCCATGAGGTCCTCGCCCGAGAGCATCGTCAATCGCGTGTCATCGGTACCAAACGTCGTGCCGTCGACAAACGTCAGCGAAAGACCGCTCAGCTCCTCGTCGGCGTCGGCCTGAACTTCCCAGGTAATACGTGTCTCGGTGCCGCCGACCACATCGCTGCCCGAACCGGTGTTGGGTCGGGCGGTAATCTTTGCGGTCTCAAGCGCTTGGGCAGTCGAGGGCGCAGATGCCCCCACGCACACCAGCGCGAGCGCCACGGCCATGACGCAGGCTAGCTTTTGGAGCAAGGCGGGTAGTGAAGAACGCTGCCCAGCGGCCCCTTTGTTCAGTCGAGACAAGGTGGCTCCTATCGTAGAAGTTGCCGGCAAATAGAGACGGAAACACTCTCCGTCGAGAGAAGCGCAAAGGCCCTCTCCGCTAAACGGAAAGGGCCCACACGCAATCAAGTATCTGTTTACTTGATGTTGTACTTAGCCATGAGGGCGTCAACGGTACCGTCGTCGGTCAGGTCCTTGATGGCCTGGTTGATGTCGTCCTTGAGCTTGGTATTGCCCTGGTTGATGGCAATGGCGTACTCCTCGCCGGTGCTGATCTGCTTAACCGTATGGCAGGTGTTGAACTGCTCGGCGGTCAGCTGGCTGGCAACGGAGCGGTTGGTGACTACGGCATCGCCCTTATCGGACTGCAGGGCGCTGAAGCACTCGGTAGCGTCCTTGTAGGGGACGATCTTGGCCTTGGGGAAGTTCTCCTGGGCAAAGGCCTCGGCGGTCGAGCCAGACTGGACGATAATGGTAGCGTCGGCGTTGTTGAGCTTCTCGCTGTAATTGTCGGCCGTGATGTCGGTGTTATCGACCTTGGTCACGATAGCCTGATCGTCCATGTAGTAGGAATCGGAGAAAGCGACTTCCTTCTCACGCTCGGGCGTGTCGGTGATAGCCGCAATGGAGACGTCATACTTGGTACCCGAAGCGACACCGGGGACGAGCGTGTCGAAGTCGTTGTTGACGTACTCGACATCCAGGCCCAGCTTGTCGCCGATAGCCTTGATGAGCTCAAGGTCAAAGCCCTGATAATCGCCGTTGTCATCCTTGTACTCAAACGGAGCGTACTCGGCAGAGGTGCCGACGGTCAGCGTACCGTCCTTGACGAGCGCGTACTCCTTGGAGCCGTCGACCTTCTCGACCTTAGCGTCGTCAGAGCTGCTGGAACCGGCATCAGAACCAGAGGTGGCGTTGGACGAGCCGCAGCCCGTCAGTGCGAGGGCAAGCGCCATGGCGCCCGTGGCGGCAAATGCGCCAAGCTTCTTCAGCTTCATAATCAGTCTCCTTCCAATGGCCCCATGTGATTCAGGGGCCTGCAAAAACTGAGGGCTATTATGCACCCGCGTGAGAGAATCTGCAATTAGAAAACTGATTGAAACAAACCCATAACGTGAATGGAACACTCCACTTTATGACAGTCATTACTGCTGCAATGACCTTAACAGTTTAATTTCAGCCGCATAACCTGCAAGTTCGTTCGGCGTTTCCAAAATGAATGGCAATGATCGCAGGCGGCTATTCGATACAATATTCTGCATAACCTGCATTCCGCCGCCAAGTTCCTCGCTGCCGAGGTAACCCTTGCCGATGCACTCATGCCGGTCCTTATGGGCACCGCGGGGATTCTTGGAATCATTGATATGCACAGCGCGCAGGCGCTCGATACCTACCACACGATCGAACTCGTCGAGCACACCGTCAAGATCTTGGACGATATCATAGCCGGCGTCATTTACATGGCAGGTGTCCAGGCAAACGCCCAGCTTGGCCGACAGCTCGGGGCGCCTGTCAGCAACGCCCTCGATGATGATCGCCAGTTCCTCAAAGCGGCGGCCCACCTCGGTGCCCTTGCCAGCCATGGTCTCGAGCAGCACCGTCGTCTGCTGGCCCTCAAACATCACCTGGCACAGGGTGTCGACGATCATCTGAATGCCGGCGTCGGAACCCTGTCCCACATGCGCACCGGGATGGAAATTGTAGTAGTTACCGGGCAGCGCTTCCAGACGCTGCAGATCCTCAGCCATGGCCTCCAGGGCAAACTCGCGCGCCCGCTCTTTGGCCGAGCAGGGGTTATAGGTATACGGAGCATGGGCCACGAGGGGACCAAAATCGTTTTGTTCCATAAGCTCGCGCAGGGCCGCCACGTCATCCATGTCAAGGTCTTTCGCCTTGCCGCCGCGCGGGTTGCGCGTAAAGAATGCAAAGGTATTGGCGCCAATGGATAGCGCCGTCTCCCCCATCGCCCGATAGCCCTTCGTCGTGGATAGGTGACACCCAATCGTCAGCATCCCCAGCTCCCCCTCATCAGTTACGGTGAAATAGTTCCTGTTGATGCCTTATTCTGCCGCAAACAGGAACTATTCCACCGCAAGTTATAAAAGGGTCATGAGGAGCGCGTTTTGCCGAAGGCCTTAAGCACCGCCGTCACGGGTCCAGGCTGAAAACGGCGGCGTACGTCGTCGAGACGCTCGGGAATATCGATATGCTGCGGGCAGTGCCGCGCGCATTTGCCGCATTTGACGCAATTGCTCACCAACTTGGGCTCGCTTGTGCGCACCGCGCTCGCCGTAAAATACTGCGATAGACCCGTAAACCAGCTGTGCGCATAGCTTGCGTTGTAGGCGGCAAAACATCCAGGAATATTGATGCCTTTAGGACACGGCATGCAGTAACCGCATCCCGTGCAGGGCACGCGATTCGATTTTTCAAACTCCTCCAGCACGTGCGCGATGGCATCGAGCTGAGTAGCTGTCATCGAATCCGGCAGGGCCCGATCGGCCAACGCCGCGTTCTCATCCACCTGCGCGGTATCGGTCATACCCGAAAGCAGCATCGTCACCTGAGGATGATTCCACACCCACGAAAGCCCCCAAGCGGCAGGAGTGCACAAATGCGGGTCACGGGCGCTATCGAGCACAGCGCGGGCCCGCGGCGGCAACTTACCTGCCAGACGTCCGCCCAAAAGCGGCTCCATTACAAATACCGCAAGCCCACGTTCAGCAGCCGCCATGAGCCCCGCCGTCCCCGCCTGATAGTGCTCTCCGGCGTAGTTGTACTGGATCTGGCAAAAGTCCCACTCATAAGCATCGAGCATCGTGAGGAAGTCCGCCGCACTGCCGTGGTACGAAAAACCGATCCGGAGAATACGCCCCGCAGCCTTTTGGCGCACAATCCAATCCTCGATACCCAGTGCCACCACGCGTTCCCACTGGGCGGGCGAGGTGATGTTGTGCATGAGGTAGTAGTCGATATGGTCAGTCCGCAGGCGGCGCAGCTGCTCATCAAAGAAACGGTCGAAATCCTCCGCGCACTTGCACGAGGCGTGCGGCAGCTTGGTCGCGAGCAAAACCTGGTCGCGCAGGCCCAAGCGCTCAAGCGAAGCGCCTACGCAAGCCTCGTTGCCGGGATAAAGATAAGCCGTATCCAGATAATTAATCCCCTGCTCCACCGCACGGGAAATGATAGTATCGGCTGTCTTCGCATCGGGGCGTCCCGGCGCACCGGGAAACCTCATGCACCCCAGCCCCAACGCCGAGATACGGTTACCGCTTTTGGGGTCAACGCGATACTGCACGGCCCCTCCTCCCCCATCGAAGCTCTGACGCGGCGAAACAAACCCGTCACGCCACCGAAACACATCGGAACCGCAATCGAGAACGTATCGTAACCCAACAGAAATCGAGTCGTCATGGCAGCGCTTTAACATCAGCAAAAAGTCCGATGAAAGGAGCCAGCCATGCCCACGCTCGACCTTTGGAACCTCGCCACCCAGCTCAAAAGCACCGATTACCGCTGGATCGACCTCACCCACACGCTCTCGTGCGACACCCCGCACTGGTTTGGCTTTAAGCCATTTGAGTCCACCAAGCTCTTCGACTACCTGCCCGGCACGCCCGAAGATATGCTCGCGCCCATGCGTTGCTTCCAGTATTCGGTCGCCTCGCAGTACGGCACCCACGTCGATGCGCCGCGCCACTTTCATGTTGACGGCCGCTCCCTCGGCGAGATCGAGCCCGTCGAGTTTATGCATCCGCTCTGCGTGATCGATAAGCACGAGGAGTGCGCCGCAAACCCCGACTTTATCCTGACTATCGATGACCTCAAAGCTTGGGAGGGCGAGCACGGTCGCATTCCCGAGGACGCTTTCGTCGCCTTCCGCTCCGACTGGTCCAAGCTCGCCGACCTCGAAAACAAGGACGAGGACGGCCAGCCCCACTACCCCGGCTGGGACCTCGACGCCATCAAATGGCTTGTAGAAGAGCGCAACATCGGCGCTATCGGCCACGAGCCGGCAGACACCGACCCCGCATCCGTGACCACACGCGAGGACGCCTACCCCTACCCCGGCGAGCAGTACATCCTCTCGGTCGACCGTTACCAGATCGAGGTCATGGACCATCTGGACGAGCTTCCTGCCACAGGCGCCGTCATCTTCTGCACCTTCCCCAAGGTGCGCGATGGCGTTGGATATCCCGCGCGCGTTTTTGCCATCTGCCCCGCGGCATAAGTTCCCATGCATTTGTTCTTCTAAATTCAGCCTCCGGTGTACGCCACATGCCCCAGCGGCATACAATCCATCAGGCGCCCCATATGCGGGCGCCTTTTATATGGGGAGATGATTCACATGCAGATCAACAAGGTCGCCTTTATCGGCAAGGGCGGCGTCGGCCTGCTCTACGGCAGTATGATTGCCAAGGCCCTCGGCAACGATGCCGTCGAATACGTCATGGATGACGCGCGTTTCGAGCGCCACGTGGGCGATGCGCTCACCGTCAACGGAAAGCCCTGCACGCTCAAGTCCGTCCGCGCCAGCGAGGCAACGCCCGCCGATCTGGTCATTCTCACGGTCAAGACGACGGGGCTCGACCAAGCACTCAAGACTATGGAGCGCGTCGTGGGACCCAACACGCTCATCGCCTCGCTGTGCAACGGCATTACGAGCGAGCAAAAATAGCCGAGCGCTTTGGCTGGAAGCACACCGTCCTGGGCATCTGCCAGGGCATGGACGCCGTATTCCTTAACGGCGCGCTCACCTTTACCAATGCGGGCGAGATTCGCTTTGGCGCGGCAGCAGGCACCGAGCCCGCAACCGTCACCGCCATCGATGAGCTCTACACGCGCTGCGGCATCGCCCATACCGTCGAGAGCGACATTGCGCACCGCATGTGGGCCAAACTCATGCTCAACGATGGCATCAACCAGACCTGCATGGCCTACGGCGGCACGTACGGGAGCGCCACGGAACAGGACTCCGAGCAGCGTCGCTGCTTTGTTTCCGCCATGCGCGAGACACTTGCGGTCGCCAACGCCGAGGGCGTTGAGCTGACCGAGGCAGACCTGACGCAGATGGTGCACCTCATCGAGGGAATCGATCCCGCCGGCATGCCCTCGATGGCGCAGGACCGCATCGCACAACGTAAAACCGAAGTCGAGGAGTTCGCGGGCACCATCTGCCGCCTGGCCGCCAAACACGATATCCAAGTGCCGCAAAACGATTGGCTCTACCAGAGGATTCGCGAAATAGAAAGCAGCTGGTAGCCTCGCCCGCACGGCGACGCGCGCAATGTAAGCAGACAGGCCTTCGCGAGGATCCCATCGCTCGCGAAGGCCTGTCGCATTTAGGCCGAGGCTAAAACTGAGGCTCGTTTTGCGACTCCGGGACCTCGTCCTCGTCATCGCGGCAAAGCACCACGCCGGCGCTTCCCAACA
Organism: Collinsella sp. LCP21S3_A3; assembly: GCF_052118905.1. NCBI lineage: Bacteria > Bacillati > Actinomycetota > Coriobacteriia > Coriobacteriales > Coriobacteriaceae > Collinsella > Collinsella sp. LCP21S3_A3. The sequence goes on from NZ_JBQKGH010000006.1 coordinate 63,495, forward strand.
GCGCCGCCGCAATCAAGGCGCTCACAACCACAGGAGCAGCACCCGTAGTGGACTGCAAGCCGGCAACTAACGCCGCCGTCGGACCAAGACATCCGATCAAAAGGGCAACGACGGCAATAGCGACATCTCGAGCGTTCATGGGATCACTTCCTCCACGAGAAAGACCTTGTTTCTCATGACTTAGTGTGCCCCGCGCCCATATGCCCAACGTAGTGCCACGGTAAGGGCTCTGTTAACCCAAATGCATATAAAAACGGGCGACTTTACATTGCCCGAAAGCTCGGTAAAGACGCCCGTCCATCATGTGCAATCGATGCCGTCAGATTACCAACCGGTGTAGTAATCGGTAGTTCCGGCTGCGCAACCCGAATCGTAGACCTTGCACTCGCCCTTAGAGCCCGTAAAGGTCGAGCCCTGGGACTTATCGCTCGCAGCCACCACGTAGTAGCCGTCGGAATCACGCCAAAAGCCCTCGGAATCCAGCGTCCACTCACCCGTGCGGTGGTGATACAGCACGTTGCTGCTGTAATAGGTCTCGCGACGACCGTTGTAGTTATTGACGCCGCCCGAGCGCGTCAGGCCCGAGCCGTTCGCGTAATACGCAGCAGACGCGTAAGACGAGCCGGAGCCGGCGTTGTAATACGAAGCCTGAACGGCCTCGGCAGCTTCTGCCTCGACGGCCGCAGCCTCGAGCGCCTCGCGCTTAGCATCCTCGAGCGTGGAGCGAAGCTCGTCGAGCTCGGCCGACTTCGCGTCGACCTCCTCCATCGTCAAAAGACTGCCCGCACCGTCGATACAACCCTGCAGTACAGCGCGCTCGTCATCGGTGGCATAGTCACCGTACATGTTCATGATGATCTGCGCGCGGACCTCTAGGGAATCGCGCTTGGCCCCCATCGAGGCGTTCCACTCCTGCATGGAGCCAAAGCCGTCGCCACGATAGTCGACGGGCTGCATCAGGGTCGCCTCGGACGGCGTGGATCCGACCGCGTCGGACAGTGTTGCCGCGTGGGCATCGGTTACGCCGGCACCCACTAAAAGCGCCACGGCAAGCGTGGCAGAAAGGGCGGCGGCCTTCGGTTTTCGTGAATCGATCCTCATGTAGCTGGAAACCTCCGTAGTGAGTTTTTGCTGCGTTTAAGCTGCGTGTGATTCGATCGCGCTGCATAGTACCCCGAGTAAATCGCGACCTGCGGTTTTTCTCAAAAGGTGCACGTCATTTGCGTAAAACTCACATCCTCTCAACAGGAGTTTTCCACAACTCGCATGCATAAAGCATGCCAAAAACCCTGTAATAGCGCCCTTCCTATGCAAAAAAGGCGCCTGCGCAACCATTGTTCGCGCAGGCGCCTTGAGCAGGCATTTTATGCAGTTATACCTATCGAGTCGCAAGGGGCCCTTGCACAAGTCGCCCTACTCGTCCAGCGCGGCAAAGGCCTGCTTCAGATCCCAAATGATGTCCTCGGCGTTCTCGGTACCAATGGAAAGACGGATTGTAGAGGGCGTAATGTTCTGCTCGGCAAGCTCCTCGGCAGAGAGCTGGGAGTGCGTGGTGGTAGCCGGGTGCACGACGAGCGACTTGACGTCGGCTACGTTGGCGAGCAGCGAGAACACCTGCAGGTGGTCGATGAACTTCCAAGCAGCCTCCTGGCCGCCCTTGATCTCGAAGGTGAAGATCGAGGCGCCGCCACGGGGGAAATACTTCTGGTACAGCTCATGGTCGGGGTGCTCGGGCAGGCTCGGGTGGTTCACCTTGGCAACATGGCCGTCACCGATCAGGAACTCAACGACCTTCTTGGTGTTCTCGACATGGCGGTCAACGCGCAGCGACAGGGTCTCGGTACCCTGGAGCAGGACCCAGGCGTTAAACGGGCTAATGCAGGCGCCCTCGTCACGCAGCAAGATAGCACGGACATAGGTCGCGAAGGCAGCGGGGCCGGCGGCCTCGGCAAACGAGACGCCATGGTAGGAGGGATTGGGCTCGGCGATCTGCGCATACTTGCCGCTCGCCTTCCAGTCAAAGTTGCCGCCATCGATAATCACGCCGCCCAACGAGGTGCCGTGGCCGCCAATAAACTTAGTTGCAGAGTGAACGACGATGTTGGCGCCGTGCTCCAGCGGACGGAACAGATACGGGGTGCCGAAGGTGTTATCGACAACAACCGGAAGACCATGCTTCTTAGCGACCTCGGAGATAGCGTCGATGTTGGGGATATCGGAGTTGGGGTTACCGAGCGTCTCGACGTAAATGACCGTGGTGTTGTCCCTGATGGCGCCCTCGACCTCGTCCAGGTTGTGGGCATCGACGAAGGTGGTCTCGACACCAAACTGGGAGAGCGTGTGCTCCAGCAGGTTGTAGGAACCACCGTAGATGGTCTTTTGGGCCACCACATGGTCGCCGGCCTGAGCGAGGGCCTGCAGGGTATAGGTGATGGCGGCGGCGCCAGAGGCGACGGCAAGACCTGCAACGCCGCCCTCGAGCGCGGCAATGCGGTCCTCAAAGACGCCCTGGGTGGAGTTGGTCAGACGACCGTAGATATTACCGGCGTCGGCAAGGCCAAAGCGGTCAGCGGCGTGCTGGGAGTTGCGGAACACATAGCTCGTGGTCTGGTAGATAGGCACGGCGCGGGAATCGGATGCGGGGTCGGCGCTCTCCTGGCCAACGTGCAGCTGCAGGGTGTCGAAACCAAAGGTGTGCTCGGGGTTGTTGATAAACTGGCTCATGATGATCTCCTTGATCGAACAAAAGTAATAAGAGTAAGAGAAGTAAGTCGCCGTCTCCTGATCACGCCGACGGGCGCAAGCAGGAGCCCGGCATTCGTCTTAGTAAGCAGTTCATATGCGGTCCTCCTTTTGACATCCCGTTCTCGTGGTCGGCTTAATTACCTACCGCCTTTGTGTGTTTTGAATAGTACGAGCATTGTTTCGCGCGGTCAATCACTTAAAAGCGCTAACCTGTTATCGGTTTTTTAGATAGCTATCGAAAGGACGGGTGCCGATGACCCTCCAGCAGCTTCGTTTTCTTATCGCCGTGGCAGAATCCGGCTCAATTAACGCCGCAGCTCAGCGCCTCTATACCGCGCAATCCAATATCTCCAACGCCGTCAAAAGCCTAGAGCAGGAGCTCCGTCTGGAAATCTTTACGCGCTCCAGCCGCGGCGTCACACTCACCAACGACGGCACCGAGCTTTTAGGCTATGCGCGCCAGGTCGTAGAGCAGGCCGATATGCTCGAGGCCCGCTACGAGGACGGCGGCACACCCCAGGCACGCCTTGCCGTCTCGGCCCAGCACTACGCTTTTTCGGTCGAAGCCTTTGTCAACGTCGTCGAGCGCTGCCGCGACAGTAAGTTTGAGTTCATCATGCGCGAGACCACCACGTCACAGATCATCGACGACGTCCGCGCATTTCGCAGCGATATCGGCATTCTGTATCTGGATGACTTTAACGCCCGCGTCCTGCAGAAGGCCTTCGCCGACGCCCGCGCAAGCTTCCATCCCCTCTTCGATGCAACGGTCCACGTCTTCGTTAGCGAGCGCCATCCGCTCGCACGCCGCCCCCAGCTATCGCTTGCCGACCTTACGCCCTATACGCGCTACAGCTTTGAGCAGGGGACCTCAAACTCCTTCTATTACGCCGAGGAGCCGTTTAGCTATATCCCCTGCGACCGCAACATCCGCGTTTCCGACCGTGGCACACTCACCAATCTGCTCATCACGTCGAACGGTTACACTTTGTCGACCGGTGTCCTCTCCAATGAAATGCAATGGGGCATGGCATCGATCCCGTTGGCAGACGCTCCAACGATGCGCGTGGGCTACATCATGCACGATGAGCGCAAGCCCTCTCCCCTGCTGCGGCAATACCTCGACGAACTCGATCGCATCATCCACGAAAACCAACCATTTGGGGACGGGATAGAAATGGCAGATTTAAAAGCCCTCTAGCTCTTGACAATTCAGGTCGCCCATCTTTCTTGGCGACAACGTCTCCACCATCCTTGTGGAGCGGCACGCCTCGCATAAAACAGGATGGACCGGGCGCTACAATAGACAGCCGCAAGAGAGGAACTCGACGAAAGGAAGTCTGTGAAGGTCATCATCTATACCGACGGCTCGGCTCGATCCAATCCGGGACGCGGTGGCTACGGCGCCGTGCTCAAATACACCAACCCCGCCGGCAAGACCTTCACCTCCGAGCTTTCGCGTGGCTACGCCAAGACCACCAACAACCGCATGGAGCTCATGGCGGTCATCGTGGCGCTCGAGGCACTCAACCGTCCCTGCGAGGTCGAGGTCCACTCCGACTCGCAGTACGTCGTCAACGCCTTTAACAAGCACTGGATCGACGGCTGGAAAAAGCGCGGGTGGAAAACTGCCAACAAGCAGCCCGTTAAGAACCGCGACCTGTGGGAGCGCCTGCTTGCCGCAAAGAGCAAGCATAAGGTGGAGTTCATCTGGGTTAAGGGGCATGCCGGCCACGAGCTCAACGAGCGCTGCGACGAGCTCGCCACCACCGCGGCCGATGGAGTCAACCTCGATATCGACACCGGCTTTAACGAGAGCGACCTGTAATAGCGTTTTCGCGCAGCTTTATATCCCCACGCGCTACACTCATCCTGTAGACCAAAACAACGCAAGGGGGACGTATGCTGCGCATCGCGACCATCGGCACATCCATGATCACCGACGACTTTATCCAGGTCGTCAATGCCAACGACCAGGCTGTATTCGTAGGCACGCTCTCGCGCAACGCCGAGCGCGGCGCCGCCTTTACTGCCGAGCACGGCGGCGAACGAAACTTTACTTCACTTGATGAGCTTGCAGCAGCCGCCGACGTCGACGCCGTCTATATCGGCAGCCCGAACGCACTTCACTACGAGCAGGCCCTTGCCTGCATCGCCAGCGGCAAGCACGTCATCGTCGAGAAGCCCTTCTGCGCCACCGAGGCGCAGGCGCTGGAAGTCTTCCGCGCCGCCGAGGCGGCGGGCGTCGTAGCCCTCGAGGCCATGCGCCCGCTCCATGACCCCGCTTTCCACGCCATCGAGGACGCCCTGGGCGAGATTGCGCCCATCCGCCGCGCCTCACTGCGCTTTGGCAAGTATTCTTCACGCTACAACGAGGTTCTCGCGGGACGCGCCACCAACATCTTCGACTGCCACATGGCCTCGGGCTCCCTCATGGATATTGGCGTCTACACCGTCGAGCCCATGGTCGAGATCTTCGGCATGCCCTCAGGCCTTACGAGCATGGCTACTCTGCTCGACCCCACCACGCAAGAGCTCACCCATGGCCCCATCGATGGCTGCGGTTCCATCCTCGCCAGCTACGGCGGTGGCCGTATCTCCGTCGAGCTCGCGCACTCCAAAATTACGAATGACCTACTGACCTCGCAGATCGAAGGCGAGCGTGGCACTATCCAGATTGACCATCTGTCCACGCCCCGCAACGTCCGCATCGACTATCGCGGCGATGTCGTACGCGGCTCGGCGACCGAGGCGCCGCGCGAACAGAGCGACAACGGCCGCGTGCTCGACCTGCCCAAATCGAGCAACACCATGGAATACGAACTCGCAGACTTTATCACCGCCATCGGCGGCATCGATAACGTCAAGGAAGAGATTTGGGAGACCCCGGCGGGACGTCACGAGCTTGGCCACTATCGCGATGTCACGCTTGTCTCGCTGCGCATCATGGATGCCGTGCGCCAACAGACCGGCATTACCTTCCCCGCCGATTCTGTCAAGCAGGCCTAGCGATGGGTATTTTCGACAAGCTTTTCTCGGGCGTCGCCGGCGGCAGCCGCGAGCCCCAAAAGCCCTCTGGCGTCGAGCTCGAGCTGCGCCGCAGGCTTACTGTGCTCGCAAGCGACGAGGCCACTCAAGACACTCCCCTGCGCTATTTCCTGCGCTGGGAGGGACAGGTCCAAGGCGTTGGTTTTCGCTTTACCAACACCAACCTCGCGCAGGCACGCGCACTCACCGGCTGGGTGCGTAACATGGAAGACGGCTCAGTCGAGATGGAGATACAGGGAGCTCCAGCAAACATCCTATCTCATCTCGAGGCGCTTCATGCCTCCTACGAGCGCATGGGAACGCGTTTTCGCCTCGTAGACGCCCAGGTCCGAGCCCCACTTGCCAATGAAGACGGTTTCACTCCTCATTATTAGTATTGTGTGCTAAATACGGTATCATTTACCTACGACCGTTAATAGAAAAGAGGCGAGGCGCATGGCGGTGCAAAGAAGGAATACCAGGCAGCGAAAGCTAGTTCTTGATGCCGTGCGCCAAAGCTACAACCATCCCACCGCCGAAGAGATCTACAACGCTGTGCGCGCGCAGGATGACAAAATCAGCCGCGGTACGGTCTACCGCAACCTCAATCTCTTGGCCGATGCCGGGGAGATTCTCTCGATTAAAACGCCGGGCGGCAGCCGCTTCGATCGTGCCATCGAGCCGCATGCGCATATCATCTGCACCTCGTGTGGCCGCGTCATCGATGTGCCGCTCCCCTTCAATACCCAGCTCGACGCCAGGGCATCCGAACAAATCGGATGGAGCGTCAGCTCGCACTACACCATCTTCGAGGGCCTCTGCCCCAACTGTAGGTAGATTTTGGGGCATGCCTTAAAATCAACTTTTCACCGATTGCGGCAAAAGAAAGATTTCCAGGCATGTCCCAAATGTCTACTCAGCAAGTAGGCGACGCAGCTCTTCTTCGACCGTGCGCACGTAACGGACGCGGTCGTTGATACCGCGCATACTGGGATTGCAGCTCTCCATCAGATAGGGATGGCCCACCACGTTGAGCATGTCGCGGTCGTTTTCATTATCGCCAAACGCCATCATTTCGTTAGGTGAGATCCCCAGCGCACGACCATAATCGGCAAGCGCGGACCCCTTGCCCGAATCAAAGCCGATAAAGTCGGTCCATTCGGTTCCCGACGTCATCACATCGACCCGGTCGCCAAAGCGACGGACGAAATACTCCAGCGCCGCCGGCTGCTCTGTCTCGGGCGTTTGAAACGCGATCTTAATGACGTCCTCGTCGATGTCCTCGGGACGTTCGACCACCGCCACATCGCAATGGACCTCGTAGCGCAAATGGTCGACGAATGCATCGTTGCCGCTTATGGTGTAGAGGTGCCCCTCGCAGGAAAGGGTCACGTCGGCATGGGGATACGCAACCACGGCATTCGCGATATCCATAGCAAGGTTACGCTCCATGGAACGCTTGACAACGGCACGCCCCTCGCTCATCACGAGGGCTCCGTTTTCGCATACATAGGCGAGCTCATCGGCCACCGGGGCAAACAGATAGCGCAAGCTCGCATATTGACGGCCGCTCGCCGGCATAAACACGATGCCACGACGATGCAGCTCATCGATAAGCTCAAAGGCCTCGGAACGCGGCTCGCACTCCCCCGGATGCAGCAACGTGCCGTCCAAATCGCATGCAATCAGCTTGATTCCCTCAAGACCCATATGCTTTCCCCCACAGCACCTCATCAACAGCAAGACGGACTTTGAATAGCTGCCTCTCAAATTCCGTCTTGCTCATACGCACGTTAACCGCGCGCCTTTTTTACGATCGTAAAGTCGGGAGCCATGCTCACAACGGCATACGCCGCACTCGACGCAAAACGCCGGTCCGTATCGAGTTCACGGCTAACCACCGAGAGCATAACGCCCTCGACGCCCCGGAGCATGCGGCCCAAAACAGGCTGCACCGGCGTATACATGCGCACGGTATGCTCGTCCGAATCGCCTCGGAAAAGCGGCGCGTGCATATTGCCGATCTCCCAGCACGCATGCGCGAGCGCAATCGGATCCATGCGGTCGACTTCGACCAAATAGACCTCGGCGCTGCGCAGGCGTACGACAACCGCCACGGGCACCATGCCCGAACGGTCGATGGCGAGCACGTCGCCGTCGGCAAGACGACTGCCGTCGGCAGCATCTAGCCGAACATCGACCGTGCGCCCCAGCTCCGTCACGCCCGCAAACGCGCATACATCAGCCTGGTCCCAATCGAGCAGCAGCTCGTCAACTTCAAAGATGCCACCCAGCTCCCGACGAAGCAGGAGTTCATAGGACGGATCGTTGAGATTTCCCAAGCATGTCGTCGAAACCAAGCGTTCAGGCATACTCTAACCCTCGACCTCGACGAGCTCGATATCAAAGTTGAGATCCTTGCCGGCCAGCTCGTGGTTAGCATCGAGCGTCACGGCCTCGGGCGTCACATCGATGACAACGGCAGGGACAGGCATGCCGCTCGGCGTGGACAGGAAGAGCTTCATGCCCTTCTCGATCTGCTCGATGTTGGGAACCTGCTCGGCCGGGAAGGTGATAACCATCTCGGGATTGTGCTCGCCGTAGGCATCGGCAGCAGGAATGTGCACGGTCTTCTTCTCGCCCACCTGCATGTCGACAACAGCGGCATCGAAGCCCTTGATCATCTGACCGGCACCGCAGGTGAACTCCAGCGGCTCGCCGCGATCGTAGGAGCTATCGAACTGCGTGCCGTCGTCGAGCGTGCCGCGATAATGGGTCTTGACCTTCTTGCCCTGGTTGGACATGGAAACCTCCGTGATAAGGGCGGCACACAACGCGGGCCGCCATGAACGTATGGCGCTAACTATACCCTAGTCATACAATTCGAAGACAGTTTGCAAAGAAACGCTGCAACCGGAGGAACCATGGCATATCCCGTATTTGACCTACACTGTGACACCGCCGACCGCATCGGCTGGGCCACGCTCGATCTCGACCTGCGCTTTACCGCCGGCACCGACGGTTATTTCCCCGGCGACGAGACGCATCCGCAAGATTTCGACCTCATCGAGGGCAACGCCTGCGCCATCTCGCTCGCAAAGATCGGCAACACACCGTGGGCACAGTGCTTCGCCACGTTTATCCCCGACGAGATTCCCACCGCCCACGCCGCGCGCTTCCAGGCGCAGATCATGGCGCATATGAGCGGCCAGGCCATGCTCAACCACGACCGCATGGTCAACGTACGCAGCGCCGCGGACATTCGCCCCGCGCTCAAGGACGGCAAGGTCGCTTGCATCCACACCATCGAAAACGCCACGTTCTTTGCCGAGGACCCCGCACTGATCGAGGTGCTCAAGAGCTTGGGCGTACTCATGTCGTCACTCAGCTGGAATGCGCAGGGGCCGCTCGCGAGCGGACACGATACCCACGCCGGCCTCACCGCCGCCGGCATCGAAGCACTTACGCAGATGGAGCACGCCGGCATGGTGCTTGACGTCTCCCATCTCAACGATGAGTGCTTTGACGAGGTCGCCGCCCGCGCCACGCGTCCCTTCGTCGCCAGCCACTCCAACTCCCGTGCGGTTTGCGGCGCCAAACGCAACCTTACCGACGACCAGTTCCGCACCATTCGCGACATGGGTGGCATCGTCGGCCTCAACTACTGCAGCGAGTTCCTTTCCAACGACGCAACCGACAAGACCGCCGCAGACGTCACCTTCGATCAGCTAGCGGCACATATCGAGCACTGGCTCGACCTGGGCGGCGAGGACGTCATCGCGCTCGGCGGCGACTGGGACGGCGCCACGGTGCCCGCTTTCCTCTCCGATGCCAGCAAGATGCCCGAGTTCCAGAACATGCTCTCCAAGCATTTTGGCAAGACCGTGATGCAAAAGCTCTGCAGCGACAACGCGCTTGCCTTCTTTGAGCGTTATTAATTTCACATCCCTTGATCGGGCCGGCATGCCGAACGGTCGACATGCCGGCCCGTCCCCAATCTGAAGGACCGCTTTTGACGCAGCAGTTTACGATTTCCGTATCCCGACCGGATGGGATGCCCATCCCCGTCGTCGTTACCAAAAAGCGTGTCAAGAACTTCAACCTACGCGTCACATCGAGCGGTGAGGTCCACGCAAGCGCACCGCTCGGTGCCACCCGCGAGCGTATCGAAGCATTTGTGAAGCGCAACAGCGCCTGGATTATCAGCCGACTTGCCCAGCGCGAGCAACGTCAGGCGACGGAGCGAGAGCCGCTCAGCCCCTCGTCCATCATTGCGCTTTGGGGCAAGCCCATCACGGTACAAGATGCGCTCGATCACAACTTTGCATCACCCGCACCGCGACCCAAACAGGCCACCTTCGCAAGTTTTATGGGTACCGACGAGCCATACGAACACCCACAGGCCAAGCGGCACGCAATCCTCGACGGCCTAACGCCCGATGAGCTCCAAGCCCGCATCGACCAGCTCTATACATCCGAGGTCACCACGGCGCTGCACGATATGGTGCGCACATACGAAATCGCAATGGGTATCGCCGCTTCCCGCGTTTCCGTGCGCAGCATGAAAACGCGCTGGGGCTCGTGTACGCCCAAAACCGGTGCCATTCGCATCGCACGCGAGCTTGCCGCCTACCCCGTCGAGTGCCTTGACATGGTTGTCGCCCACGAGCTCGTCCACTTGCTCGAGCCAAGCCACAATCAGCAGTTTCACGCCCTGCTCGACACGTACTGCCCCAACAATAGAGCTCTGTCGCAGCGGCTCAAGCAGCCACCCATAGAGACGTATTAGAACCGGTTAGCGCACGCGCTCGATCTCGACACCGCAGCTTGCCAGGGGAAGACCGACGGGCGCCCAAGGCTTATCGAGCTTAACACGAACGCCAAGCAGCAGGGGGTAACGACGTAGCAGCATCTGGGCCACGCCCTCGGCTGCGGCCTCGATGAGCTTAAACGTATGCTCGCGCAGATAGCCATCGACATCGTGGCACACCGAGCCGTAGTCAATCGAGGCATCCAGGTTATCGTGCTCCCCTGCTGCACGCAGGTCGGCATAGAGCACCAAGGACACGATGAACTTCTGGCCCAGGGCGTTCTCCTCGGGATACACGCCGTGGTTGGCAAAGACCTCAAGACCTTCAACGGTGATGCGATCGGCATGGCGCAGATCGTCATAGCTCACGTGGGGCACCGCCGTTGCGGTGGATATTTCGCCCCTTCCACGGCGGGCGAGCTCGGCGCCTTCAGTCTTGGTTGCATTCTCGGGCAGTTTCTTGTTGGTCATCGCGATCGTCTCCTTCGTTTAGAACCCCGACCGCGCAAACCAACTACACGCGAATCGACAGGTTCTTTTTATCATCGCTCCAGTTGCAGGCATTGCGCGCGGGGCATGCAAAGCAGGCGCGCGACGCTTTGTCAGCTGCATAGAGCAGACGCTCAAGCGGTTGGCTGTTCACGCGCAGCTTTCTATGGCCTAAAATGGCCGTCTTAATGGCCGCGGCATCGGCCGGATCAAATGCCACGTCATCGGGCATGCCGCCAAGAATCGCATCAGCGACGCGCTCGCTTGCAACATCATGGGATATACCCGATTCATACTGTTCATCTTTGCCGATATCGTGAAGAAGTGCCGTGGCGTAGATGACCTCGCGGTCAAATTCGAGCTGTTCCTCAAGATTCTTAATCCACATAATGCGCGCGACATCCAGCAGATGGTCAATACCGTGGCGGCAAAAGATGCGCCCCGATTCCAACTGTGCAATGTTGCCCAGGTGCCGCCGGAACAGCCCGTTGGCACAAATGTAGTCAATGCGAGGCATGGCGCCAAAGGGAGTCAGGCCCGAAGCCATAAAACCGCGACGCGGCGTCCCCTCATCGGTCTTCGATGTAAAGTCGTTGACGACTCTCATGGTTAGCGGTCCAGCATCCTAAAGAATCGCTCCTCGAGCGCGGGATCGGTCTCAAAGACACCGCGACGAGCAAGCGTTATGGTCTTGGTACCGGGCTTTTGCACGCCGCGCATGGTCATGCACATATGCTCGGCTTCCATCAGCACGATCGCCCCTTGGGGAGCAAGATATTCCATGAGGGCATCGGCAACCTGCGCGCACAGCTGCTCCTGCAGCTGCAGACGACGGGCATAGACCTCAACCGTGCGAGCAAGCTTAGACAGACCCGCCACGCGACCGTTAGGGATATAGCCGATCGCAGCCTTGCCATAAAACGGCAGCAGATGGTGCTCGCACAGCGAGTAAAACGTAATATCGCGCTCGATAACCAAATCGTTCGAAGCGACGGCAAAGGTTTTGGACAGGTGCTCCTCGGCACTCCGGCCCATACCGCCGGCAATCTCGCCATACATACGGGCGACGCGTGCCGGGGTCTCCAGCAGGCCCTCACGAGTTGGGTCCTCGCCTATACCTTCAAGCAGCAGCTTAATAGCAGTCTCGACTTTTTCCTGATCGACCATCTGGGCCTCACTTTTTTCGATTTCGCGTTCGCGCTATGGTACCACGCTGGCACGCAACCTCTTCCAGCTACATAGTATGGGTCGAATAGACCGGATCGTCCCGCCAAAGCTCCACAGCGTCGCAAAGCGCAACGCCCTCGCGCGCAGCACGAGCGCGCGTGGCGTTCATGTCGATCACGCGCTGATTACTCGAGCCCCTAAAGCGCAACGAGATATCGTACAGATCTTGAACGAACGGACCGTCTACCAGCATGTCGAGGCAAGCAAGGATACGGTCCGTCACGTCGGTATGGTGACGGCCACCCGGCATTAGTTCCTCGAGCACGTCACCGGTAAAGCACCAAATGGTCTTCCCAGACTCCACAGGGTAGGTCGCACGCACGCGTTCGATAAAATCAACGAGCCCCGCCTGGTTCTCGGGTTCCATAGGCTCCCCGCCCAGAATCGTCAGGCCATCAATAAAGGGATGATCAAGACTCTCGATGATTTTGTCCTCGACGGCACGATCGAACGGTTCACCCGCGGCAAAGTCCCACGCGACGGAGTTAAAACAATTCTTGCACCCACGACGGCACCCACTCACAAACAGAGATGTACGAACGCCTTCTCCATCAGCAATGTCGAAATACTTAATGTTCGCGTAGTTCATAGGTAACCTTCCTGGGGGTCTGGAGCATATCATCCCGTCCTCAAACATTCTCGGCCTTCGGCCTGCGAAACTGCGGGCGGGACGATATGCTCCAGATCCCTCGCGAGCGACACTCGGTGAACAAAGCGAACATCGAGTATGGGGTTCGAGGCCCAATAAAAACTGGGTTGCGGCTCAACCGCCATTGCAAGTAAATCGTAGCTGCAGCTCGAATTATTTCCGCTAAGAACTTCGAGGAGTGAGCAGACCGCATACTGCATCTCAGCTACATCAACTTGGCTGCCCCGTCGCGAGGCCCCGGACCTTTGCTCGATATGAGTTCCGCACGAACAGGAGGCGCCAGTGGCGCCTCCGTCGTGAGCCAGGACTGTCCGAAATAGCGAGTAAAGGTCCGGGGCCTCGCTACGGGGCAGCCTGGGATGGTTATTAGAGATGCAGCACGCGGTCGCGGATCTCCTCGGTTCGACCCTGGTTCCAGAACTGGGTACCGATGTAGCCGCACGTGCGACGGGCGACATTCATCTTCTCCTGGTCACGATTGCCGCAATTGGGGCACTCCCACACCAGTTTGCCATCGTCCTCGACAATGCGAATCTCGCCGTCATAGCCGCACACCTGGCAGTAATCGCTCTTGGTGTTGAGCTCAGCGTACATGATGTTGTCGTAGATGTACTGCATTACGCGAATGACCGCCTTGAGGTTGTCCTGCATGTTGGGAACCTCAACGTAGGAGATAGCACCGCCCGGCGAAAGCTGCTGGAACATGCCCTCAAACTTAAGCTTGTCGAAGGCATCGATCTCCTCGGACACGTGGACGTGATAGCTGTTAGTAATGTAGCCCTTGTCCGTCACGCCCGGGATAATGCCGAAACGGCGCTGCAGGCACTTGGCGAACTTGTAGGTCGTCGACTCAAGCGGGGTGCCGTACAGCGAGAAGTCGATATCGCTTTCGGCCTTCCACTCGGCGCACTTGTCGTTCATGTGCTGCATGACGGCCATGGCAAACGGCGTGCCCTCCTTCTCGGTGTGGCTGTGGCCCGTCATGTACTTGACGCACTCATACAGACCGGCGTAACCCAGGCTAATGGTGGAATAACCGCCCACGAGCAGCTTGTCGATCGTCTCGCCCTTCTTAAGGCGCGCCAAGGCACCGTACTGCCAAAGAATCGGCGCAGCATCCGAAAGCGTGCCCATCAGGCGCTCATGACGGCACAGCAGGGCGCGGTGGCACAGCTCAAGGCGCTCATCGAAGATCTTCCAGAACTTGTCCATGTCCTGATGCGAGCTCAGCGCAACATCGGGCAGGTTGATGGTCACAACACCCTGGTTAAAGCGACCATAGTACTTAGGCTTGGTCGGGTCATAGTTCAGAGCGTTGGCGACATTGTTAAAGCCGTTGCCCGAACGGTCGGGCGTCAGGAAACTGCGGCAACCCATGCAGGTATAGCAATCGCCGTTGCCGGCGGTCTCGCCCTTAGACAGCTTGAGCTCGCGCATCTTCTTCTCGGAGATGTAGTCGGGCACCATGCGCTTGGCGGTGCACTTGGCGGCGAGCTTGGTCAGATAGAAGTACGGCGAATCCTCGCGGATGTTATCGTCCTCGAGCACGTAGATGAGCTTGGGAAACGCCGGGGTGATCCACACGCCGGCTTCGTTCTTAACGCCCTCATAGCGTTGACGAAGCGTCTCCTCCACAATCATGGCAAGGTCGTGCTTCTCCTGGGGCGTACGGGCCTCATTGAGATACATAAAGACCGTCACGAACGGCGCCTGGCCATTCGTGGTCATAAGGGTCACGACCTGATACTGAATCGTCTGGACGCCGCGACGAATCTCATCGCGCAGGCGTTCCTCAACGACCTCGCGAACCTTCTCGGCAGATGCCGAAACACCGAGCTCCTCAAGCTCGCGAGCGACCTCGCCGCGAATCTTTTGACGGCTCACCTCAACGAACGGGGCGAGATGGGTCAGCGAAATAGACTGACCGCCGTACTGGGAGGAAGCAACCTGGGCGATAATCTGCGTCGCGATGTTGCAGGCGGTCGAGAAGCTGTGCGGCTTCTCGATCAGCGTGCCCGAGATAACGGTGCCGTTCTGGAGCATGTCCTCCAGGTTCACCAGATCGCAGTTGTGCATGTGCTGGGCAAAGTAATCCGAATCGTGGAAATGGATCAGGCCCTCATTATGGGCATCCACGATCTCCTGGGGCAGCAGCACGCGTTGGGTCAGGTCCTTGGAAATCTCGCCGGCCATATAGTCGCGCTGAACGGAATTGACGGTCGGATTCTTATTGGAGTTCTCCTGCTTAACCTCTTCGTTATTGCACTCGATCAGCGACAGGATCTTGTCGTCGGTCGTGTTCTTTTGGCGCTTCAGGCTCTGAACATAACGATAGATGATGTAGCGGCGAGCGACCTCATAGCAGTCGAGACGCATGATCTCGTCCTCGACCAGATCCTGGATCTCCTCGACCGATACGGTATGGCCGGCCTTCTCACATGCCTCGGCGACGTTTTGCGCCGCGTAGATCACCTGGCGGTCGGTAAGACGAGAGCCCTCCTCGACCTCCAAGTTGGCGGCGCGAATCGCATTGACGATCTTATCGATGTCAAAGGCAACCTCGGTGCCGCTGCGCTTGATGATCTTCATCCTCTTGCCTCTTTCGCGTCGTAATCCCATTGCGCTTCAGAGCCAAACGATGCCTGGCAGGGCTTGTCCCTGTCTTGCGGCGCCGTCGCGCAATCTGTGTTCTCGATAAACCATAGGTCCTCATGCGGACAATCCTCGCGGCCGATCAAGCGGCTCAAAGGCGTGTCCAAATGGGACGAACAAGGTCTTCGTTCTCTGTCCGCCATCTATCATACGACAAAGACGCCTCTATATCCTGTATTCTTTTTTTAGGTCAAACACAACATATAGTGTTTCAGCAGGTCAAAGCAATTGGTCATTTTACAGACACATTAATTATGAGGGTTTCTTGGCAAGTCGGTAAAACGTTACCAACGCGGCTACCTGCAAGGCAGTTATAAAACCCCCTAGTCAAGCCGCCGACAAATCCTACCAAAACCAAGCCGCTCACGCGAAAAGAATCCAAAAGATTATGCTTGACCAACATGTTGCGGTCGAATGCCGGCGGACGGAGTGACAGGACTGCAAACGCTCGGAAGACTACAGCCCCGGCACCCCGTCCGCCGGCATTCGATAGGCGAGGAGCTATTAGCTCTCTTCGCGAGCTATCATGCGGCCGAGAGCCGCCGTAAAGGGATCGAGCAGCACGCCGGCGATAACCACAAAGGCCCATCCCTTTGTGACAAGGCCCGCCCAGCGCGCGAAGAACGTACGGCCTTCAATCGTTCCGAATCCTCCCTGGAAGGCAATCTCGCCAAAACCGATCACCATAAAAGATTGCATGGGGGTCAACCATGGAAACGCGGGCGACGTGCACGGTTATGATCAAAATAATCATCTCCCACGAGACCAAGAGGCCAATAACGACAAATTATGCTGGGCAGCAAATGCAACGTGAAAAAGCGACCGAGGTCGATAATTTGACGGCATATTATGTGTGTTTATAACAAAACAGTCCAGAAGCAAAGCCTCTGGACTGCGAACATTTGGTGGGCGTTACAAGATTTGAACTTGTGACCTCTTCCGTGTCAGGGAAGCGCTCTCCCCCTGAGCTAAACGCCCAAATGGAGCGGACAACGGGGCTCGAACCCGCGACCCCAACCTTGGCAAGGTTGTGCTCTACCAACTGAGCCATGTCCGCTTACGGGGATTAATCTTACGTGATACCCGCATCCTATGCAAGAACTTTTTTTGAAAAGTTTTACGACGCCCTCGCGAACCTCACGAAGACATCAGCCACCTCAAAAAGGCCGAGCTCCTCACCATGATACACGTATGCCGAACCCGGAAGCGCCAGCTCAAGCAAAAGGGCCGCCCGCGCGCGGCGCTCGCGATAGATCTCGTGGGCCTCGTTGCGGTCCCACAACGGATGGGTGCCGTCGTCAACCATGTCATCGCCCTCGGCGAGATGCCACCGGTCAAGGTCATCGCGGTCGAGGTCCTTGGCGAGACCGTGCGCCACATCAATGCGAAAGCCATCGACGCCTCGATCGCTCCAAAACGTCAGGACGTCGCAAAAGAACGCATGAACCTCGGGGCATGACCAGTCAAAGTCCGGCTGCTCGGGCGTAAACATATGCAGATACCACTGACCGTCCGCAACACGCGTCCAGGTGGGGCCTCCAAAGTTGGCATTCCAATTGGTGGGAGGCAGCTCGCCATGTTTGCCGCGACCATCGCGGAAGATATAACGGGCGCGCTCGGGCGATCCAGGGCCGGCGGCAAGAGCGGCTTTGAACCAGGGGTGCTGGTTGGATGAATGATTGGGCACGATGTCGACGATGACCTTGATGCCGCGCGCGTGAGCCGCAGCGACCATGTCATCGAAGTCGTCAAGCGAGCCGAGACGTGGGTCGACATCGCAGTAGTCCGCCACATCATAGCCACCATCGACAAGAGGCGATGGGTAAAACGGGCTCAACCAGATGGCCTCGATGCCCAGCCGCTCAAGATAGTCCATCTGCTGGGTAATGCCCGCGATGATACGCCCAAAGCTGTTATTCGCGGCAAACAACGCCACAGCCACGCCCCAAGACGCTCGCTCCCTCTCGGGTTCGAGCCTCCCGGGACGAATCGACCGATTAGTGAAAAGAACGGAAAACCCACTCCCCCGGCCACGACAGCGAGCGGGCTCCGGGTGCCCCAGGTTGCCGCAAAAGAGGAGGGAAGCGTACTTTATGTACGCGACCGACGATTGAGGGGCAAGATGGGGTGCCCGGGGCTCGCGCAGCGTCAACAAAAAACGCGGTTCGTTAGAACCGCGTAAGATAGTTGGAGCGGACAACGGGGCATCCGCGTATCCGCTTCGCGGATCCGCACCGGCTTCGGCCGCCTGCCGGCGACCTCGCCAGCTCGCTACAAACGCTCCGCGTTTGCTTAACGCTCGCTCCCTCTCGGGTTCGAGCCTCTGCAATGGGTACGAAAAAGCCCGGCTACCGTGGTAGTCGGGCTGTTGTGCTTGGAGCGGACAACGGGGCTCGAACCCGCGACCCCAACCTTGGCAAGGTTGTGCTCTACCAACTGAGCCATGTCCGCATATGTAAAACAAAACGGGCGCCGGAGCGCCCGGATGTTGCCTGGAGGCGAAGCCCGGATTCGAACCGGGGGTAAAGGCTTTGCAGGCCTCTGCCTTACCACTTGGCCACTTCGCCGAAAAAGGACCGTTAAGAACGGTCCGGAAATGCAATGGAGCGGACAACGGGGCTCGAACCCGCGACCCCAACCTTGGCAAGGTTGTGCTCTACCAACTGAGCCATGTCCGCTTGCGGGTTATTAATTTACGCGAGTTATCCAAAAGACGCAAGTACTTTTTTCAAAAAAGTTGCCCAAAGCAAGTTCACGCAGGGAAATCATGTCGATCCAAGGCGCTAAGCGCACGATTCCAATGCCGAACTAAACAGCTTCACCATCCGAACGCGTGTGCCGACACCATCCGTGCGACGGGCAACCTCCACATTATCGACGAGCATGCGCATAAGCTTGATACCGCGTCCGCGTTCCTCGGATGCCATCGGTTCGCTCGCGCCATCGATAGAATAGCCAGCGCCTCGATCAAGCACCTCAAGCACAACACGGTCCCCATAGGCCTGAATCGTCAGGATGCAGCCAACACCGCCCGCATGGTCATATGCGTTACCCAATGCCTCCCCCAACGCTAATGCGACGTCATAGCGCTCATCACGCCTCAGGGGAAGCGATTCGAGAATCTCGGCCACACGGTGCCGATAATACGGGAGATTCTCGATGCCTCGCTGCACCTTGACGCTCTTGCTCCATCGCGGCAACTCCCCCACCGGAATGGCGGGAATCGACTCCCGCACCGGACCCGCAACATGAAGGATGTCGACAAGTCGGGCAATCTCCAAAAAGCGAACGACCTCATCGGAGGCGTTAACAAGCGAAAGCAGCCCTTCTCGTCTCATAAGCTCTCTGGCACGCGTAAGCAAAAACGCCAAACCCGTCGAGTCGATAAAAGCCACGGTCTGGCAATTGATGACAACACGGCGCACGCCCCGGTCGATTAAATTATCCAACCGTTGGCGCAGCTCGGGCACCGAGGCGATATCGATATCGCCCGGTGGCGTCAAAACCGCTATGTCATTCCACTCATTCATGCGACCATGGTTCCCCAAAAGAGCTCGCTCGATGCACACTTTTCTGCAACCGTTAGGATTCTGTATGCCCAACGTCGCGACCTACGATCGACCCCGTAAAAACTCAAGGGACACCAATGCAATGTCATCGTCCAGCGCCGAGTCGGTAAAGCGGTCAAGCTCGCCCAAGACCTTACCGCAGATGCCCGATACGCCCTCACCCGAAACAGAGAGTAGAAGGTCGCGCAGGCGTTGCTCGCCAAAGAAAGCACCCGAGCGGTCGCGTGCTTCGATCGTTCCGTCGGTATACATAAACAGCATGTCACCAGGATCGAACGTAAACACGCCCGTCTCGTACACCATGCTCTCAAAGGCACCGATCACGCCCGATTGGCACCCAAGGAGCTCCACTTCTCCCCCGCAGGTCTCTCCTCCGCCATGCGGCGTCGACGACGGCCTAATGACCATAGTGGGAGGATGTCCCGCAGAGCAATAGGTAGCGCGGCCCGCTTTAAGATCAATCTTGGCGATAAACGCCGTCACAAACGTCTCGACCCTCGAAAAGCCCATGAGCATGCTATTGAGCGAGCGGGCCATGCGAGCGGGTCCCGCACCCTCCCAGGCATAAGCCGTCAACGCCGTCTTGACGAGCGCCGACATCGACGCCGCCTCAATTCCTTTGCCGGAGACATCGCCCAATATCATAACGGCGCAATCGTCGGGAAGACGGATAAGCGTATAGAAGTCACCACCGACCAACGCCGAATTCGTTGCCGACAGGTATACCGAATCGGTTGCGATGCCCGGAACGTCGCCTAGCGAATTTCTCATGCCAATCTGAAGCGTCTGAGCGATATGACGCTCTTCACGCTTTTGAGACTCGCCCTCATAGATCAGCTCAAAGTCGTGTGCCAAATGCACCATGTAGTCGTATTCAAGGTCGTCGATTGGCTCCTGGCTGCCATCACGGAGCAGCAAAACGCGCCTCGTCGGTCCCTTGGCGATATCAGCGGGCACGATTGCATCGTTGCTTCGCGTACCATCCGCCTCCGAGCGGCAGCGCCCCGCCTCGATACCGGAGTCGACATAAAGTCCCTGACACGGCAGGCCGTGGGCTCTCAACCATGCGCCCATAGTCGTGGATTCGTCCACGCGCGTAAGGCGCACGTGCTTGAGGTCGTCGGCGCTCGTCCCGCCCAGCACCGATGTCTCAAATCCATCGGAAATTGTCCCCAAGCGCGCCGCCGGCGTCGTGACAGAAAAGAAGAGTGACTCCGGATCGCCCGGCAATGCCACACGACTGCCACCTTCAAAATCGATGACATAGGTTTCGAGGCCCGCATCATACTCCACGGGGCAGAAATGGCAACTGAGCACAGCGCAGATTTCGGTCGACACCGCACGCGAGGCGGCAATAGGATCATCGAGATAGGCAAACAACTCATCGCGCAGCACGTTGAGAGAACGGCCAAGCTCTGCCGTGCGACGTGAACGCAGACTCGATGCCATGCCGACTAGTTGGATTGAGAGATAATCGCAAATGACCTCGAGCACGTTGACATCATAGACAAGCGGCGCCTGCGGACGTTTCCAACCGACCTCCAACACACCGAGCACCTGAGTGCCATAAAACACGGGAAGACATATCTCGCTGCGGTATGGAGGCATATCTTGAACGCGTAGCAGGTGCTTAGAACGATTGTCCAGGTCCATAAACATACCCGAGGCAACCCTATCGCCCTCGAGGTCCTGCTGAATCGACAGGCGGCAGGCACGAGACTCACGGAGCACATACGTCGGGATACCCGCACCATACGGCATAAACTCGGGCAGGTAGCTGTCATACAGCTCCTTGGAAACACCGCGAAGCTTAAAACCGCCGCTCTCAGAAAAATAGATGGCAGCACCCGAGGCATCGAGGGTTCCTACAAGCTGGTTCAAAACGGTATCCAACAAACTAGGCAGCTCATCGGAGCCCACCGTGCTCATAATGACCGACAACGTGCCCGAGAGGCGCTTATTCGCCACTCTGAGCTCCGAAAGCGCACGCTTGAGCTGACGGTCATGCGAATACTGCTCTTCGATACTATGGAGCGCCACGAGAACACGCGGCGCACGGCGGCCAAAGATACGAGGCGGCGTAACCGAGCCGGCACAAACTAGGACGGGAATAAAGGAGCCGTCACTTAGCTTAAGCATCAACTCGCTCTCGGTACCATTGGTCTCAAAAGGAAGACGATGTTCTGTCGCGCGTTCAAATGCTGACGAGTACAAGAGATCTTTAACGTCCCCGTTGATCACATCGGAACGTTCCTCGCAGATCAAGTCGAGCAAGCGATTGTTTACATGCAAAATGGTTCCGTCGAGCTCGCAGATAATGACAGCATCGCTCGTAATATCGACCAATTGGGCAACGTCAACCCACTCATTGCGCTCAAGCGTTTCCATCGTGAACCTCACCGTCTATCGGTAACAAAAAAGCCTCCGAAGAGGCTTCTCAAATGCGATGGTGTCGGAGGCGGGACTTGAACCCGCATGACCAAAAAGCGGTCACTAGCACCTCAAGCTAGCGCGTCTGCCAATTCCGCCACTCCGACATGCTATATTGTTGATTCGCAGTTCGTTTTGTTGGACCCGCGCTTTCAACGAGGAAGATAATAACCTATGATTCGAGAACTGTGCAAGCACTTTTTTCAAAAAAGTTTACGAATTTGAAAATGCGCAGGTAGACTGACCTGTTCGGGCAGGAATGAGGTTGCCTTCCAACGCGTCCTCGGGCATGCGGCATTATTTTGATCTGCGCTTCGCGCTACAAAATAATGCCGCCCCCTGCGGAATGCGTTGGAAGGCAACCTCATTCCTGCCCTAGGGGCACATGCTTCATGCACAGTTCTCAAACATGTTCTGGGGGCTGATATTAATTTGGTGGCTCGGCTTTGCCGAGCCCTTATATGAGGAGGCCGGAGCTAAAGCTCCGGCCTCGCTATCTTTCCCATTAGATTAAGTGAGCGATCAGGGAACCGCATTCCACCTGCCGAGTTGCCGCAGGGCCTGCCCTGGTGTTGCTTTTCAGAACATTCCGCAGGACGGAGGAAGCCCCGCAGCGCGTAGCGCGCAGCGGGGCTTCCGACATGTCCGAGGACGTTCTGAAAAGCAACACCAGGGCAGGCCCGAACGATAACAACCGACTACAGGTCGATGTGCGATTCCTTAATCGGGAACGGCTCGGCGAAGTGGCAGGCGCAGCAGTGGCCCGGAGCAACTTCCCTAAACTCGGGAAGCTTCTCGGAGCAGATGCCCTGCGCGATCGGGCAGCGCGTGTGGAAACGGCAGCCAGTCGGCGGATCCAGCGGTGACGGCGGATCGCCGGCGAGGATGATGCGCTTACGGGACTTTTGGATATCCGGATCGGGAACCGGCACGGCAGACAGCAGCGACTGCGTATACGGGTGGTGAGGCTCGCTATAGAGCGTCTTCCAGTCAGAAACCTCGACCACCTTACCCAGATACATAACGGCAACGCGATCGGAGATGTGCTGAACGACGGACAGGTCGTGGGCGATAAACAGATACGCCGTACCAAACTTGTCCTGCAGCTCCTTAAGCAGGTTCAGAACCTGGGCCTGAATGGACACATCCAGAGCGGATACCGGTTCGTCACAGATAATCAGCTTGGGCTTCAGCGCAAAAGCGCGGGCAATGCCGACACGCTGACGCTGGCCACCCGAGAACTCATGAGGATAGCGGTTGATGTGCTCGGGGTTCAGTCCGACAACGTCGAGAAGCTCGCGGACGCGCTCAATGCGCTCCTCCTTGGTTCCCACGCCGTGAATGGTCATGGGTTCGGAGACGATCTCGCCGATGGTCATGCGAGGATTCAGCGAGGCATAAGGATCCTGGAAGATAAACTGCATCTCGCGACGCATATCCTTGATCTCATGCTTGCTCATTTCGGCAACATCTTTACCCTGGAAGAACACCTTACCGGCGGTCGGCTTGGTCAGGCGCATGATGGTGCGACCCGTAGTGGACTTACCGCAACCAGACTCACCAACCAGACCAAAGGTCTCACCAGGATAAATCTCAAAAGAGATGTCGTTTACAGCAGAGACGACGCGCTTGGAAAAACGCTTGGCGAACATGCCGGACTCTGCGGGGAACTCCTTAGAGAGGTGCTCGACCTTCAGTAGCGGAGTGCGCTCGTTATTGTCTGCCATTTACGCCTCGCCTCCCTTCTTGGAATCCTTACGCGTGCGGGACGTCTCAGGAGCGTTCTTGAGGAACTCGGGGTCACCGGAATAATGGCACGCAGAATAGTGGCCGGACTCGGTAACAAAACGCTCGGGGCGCTGCTTGCGGCACTTATCGGTCGCATAGGGGCATCGAGGCGAGAACACACAACCCTCGGGCAGGTTCATAAGCGAAGGCGGGTTGCCGTGAATCGGCGTAAGCGGCTTCTTCTCATCGATGGCCTGCTCCGGTATGGAGCGAATCAGGCCCCAGGTATAGGGGTGACGGCTCTCGTAGAAGATTTCCTCAGCAGTACCGAACTCGACGGGACGGCCGGCGTACATAACCATGATCTTGTCGGCCATATCGGCGACAACACCCAGGTCATGGGTAATCATGATGATGGCGTTGCCGTTCTTCTCCTGCATTTCCTGCATAAGCTCAATAATCTGAGCCTGAATGGTAACGTCCAGGGCAGTCGTGGGCTCGTCGGCAATCAGAATATCGGGATCGCAGGCAAGGGCCATGGCAATCATGACGCGCTGACGCATACCACCAGAAAACTGGTGCGGATACTCATTGACGCGTTTCTCGGGCTCGGGAATGCCAACGAGGTCCAAAAGCTCGGTGGCGCGCTTGAGCGCCTCCTGCTTGGAGTAGCCGCGGTGCAGACGAAGGCCCTCACCCACCTGCTTGCCGATCTTATAGACCGGGTTCAAGGAAGTCATAGGATCCTGGAAGATCATCGCGATATCGTTGCCACGAATGTGCTGCATCTCTTCCTCGGTCATCTCGAGGATAGAACGTCCGCGATAGCGAACGTCACCGCCCTCAATCTTTCCCGGAGGCATCGAGATAAGACCCATGATGGTCATGGCGGTCACGGACTTACCGGAGCCGGACTCACCGACGACACCCAGGGTCTCGCCACGATCGAGCGTGTAGGACACACCATCGACAGCGCGAACGACGCCATCCTCGGTGTGGAAATACATCTTAAGGTCATCAACCTCGAGCAGATGCTGGCCCTCGGGAACCGGCTGGTCCTTCAGGTCCACATAGTTCTTGTTCTTCTTCATCCTTATGCGTCCTTCATCTTGACGTCGAGGGCGTCGCGCAGACCGTCACCCAGCAGGGTGAAGGCGAGCACCGTCGAGAGAATTGCCAGACCGGGCATGATCATCATCCAGGGAGCAGTCAGAAGATACTGCTGGCCGTCCTGAATCATGGAGCCCCACGAAGGCGTAGGCGGAATAACGCCCATGCCGAGGAAGGACAGAGCGGACTCGGTCAGAATGGCGCCACCAATGTTCATAGTCGCGTAGACCACGATGGAGGCAACGGAGTTCGGGAAGATGTGACGCACGACGATACGAGCATCAGATGCACCCATCGCGCGCGCGGCGTCAACATAGTCGTTTTCCTTGACCGTCAAGATCGCGGATCGGAAGACGCGCGCAATCGAAGGCCAGCCAAGAATACCGATGGCGATAAAGACGTTCTGAAGACCACGGCCGATAACGGCGATCATGGCGACAACGAACAGCACGTACGGGAACGCAAGGAAGATGTCCGCACAGCGCATGATGATCGTATCCCAGATACCGCCGTAGAAACCGGCCAGAGCGCCCATGACCAGACCAATCACCGTGGAGATCGCAGTGGCCATAATGCCGACGGACAGCGAAACGCGTGCACCGTAGATAACGCGGACGAGAATGTCACGGCCAAGGGAGTCGGTGCCAAACGGGTGCTCTGCACACGGAGCCAGCAGCGACGTCTCGGCCATGGTAGTCGAGTCGGAAGCCGTCGGCGACCCGAGCCAGGGCTTAGCCCACAGGTCGGCGGTCAGGGCAACCACAACGACGATGACAATCCAGCAGACACCGATAACGGCGAGCTTGTTCTTACGAAGACGCTTAAAAGCGTCGCCCCACAGCGTGCGGGACTTGGCGGGAGCAGATGCGGCCATGGTGGCGGTAGCCTGCTCCTGAGACTGAGAATCAGTTTCCTGCATGAGACGTACCTCCCTTAGGCCTTATCCGACGGACCGCCAAGGCGGATGCGCGGGTCGAGGAATGCATAGCTAATGTCGACGAGCAGGTTGATCACCATGACGACGACGACGATGAGCGTAACGCCGCCCATAACGATGGGCCAGTCGCGCATGCTAATGGCGCGATAGACCTCATAGCCGATACCGGGCCAGTTAAAGACCGTCTCGGTCAGGATGGCGCCCGAAAGCATGGCACCGAAGTCGACACCAATATAGGTAACGACGGGGATGAGTGCATTCTTAAGCGCATGCTTGATGATGATCGCGCGATTGGAGAGGCCCTTGGCCTTTGCCGTACGGATGTAATCCTGGTTCATGACATCGAGCAACTGCGAGCGCATGATGCGGGCAGCATAGGCGGTCGAAACCGAAGCAAGCGTGATGGTCGGAAGCACATAGTGCATCCAATCCTGATACTGAGAGCTAGCACCGCCGGCACCCGAAATCGGCATGGAGAATGCGCCGCCGGTGGCATCCTTGAGGATGACGCCAAAGAACAGCTGCAGCAGCATACCGAGCCAGAAAGCAGGAACGGCAACGAGGATCGACGTGGTCAGCGTTACCAAAATATCCCAGAAGGAGTAACGCTTTACCGCCGAAATGATACCCGCACCGATACCCATGATTGCCTCGAGTACGATGGCGCACGCGGCAAGTTTGACCGTATACGGATACTTTTGGGCAAAGATATCCGTAACCGGCAGCTTGCGCTGATAGGAATTACCCAGATCGCCATGAAGCAGGCCGTTCATGTAATACAAGTAACGGTCCACGAGCGACGTTTGAACGGGGTCGCCGTTCTCGTCAAGGATCGCGTTGCCGTCCTCGTCCGACTGGACCAGGTGATAGCGCACGCGAAGCTGAAGCTCCACCTCGGGGGACAGAGCCTTGTCTCCACCGATCAGCTTGATCGGGTCTCCCGGCACGATATTCTGGAGGGCGAACAGAATCAGCGTAACGCCCAAAAATACCGGGATGAACTGAAGCACACGTTTAACGATGTACTTACCCATACCACTCCCCTATCTAGGGATTAACCTAAATGGGATGCCGATCGCCAGACCGGCATCCCAAAATTACCATCAGCCAGTTTACCCCAGGTTAGGGGGAACTGTATGTTTCCCATGAGGTCTACGTAAAAACTTGACCCTCACCAAAGCTGCAAATCTTATGCGAGCTCAGCGGTACCCAGATCAGCATGCTTCTGCGGATCAACATAGAGGTGCTTGATGCGGTCGGAACCAGCGAGGGTGTGCGTGTAGAACATCAGCGGGATGACCGGGCAGTCAGCAGCGACGATTGCGTCGGCCTCCTGCATCTTAGCGACGCGCTCTTCGTCGTCAATCGTGGTACGGGCCTCGTCGACCTTGGCGTCGAACTCGGGGTTGTTGTAACCAGAACGGTTGTCGCCACCGAGGGAGTCGGAGTGGAACAGCGGATACAGGAAGTTGTCCATGATCGGGTAGTCGGCAATCCAGCCCAGACGACCGAACTGATAGTTGAGGTTCTGATACTGTTCGAGCAGGGCAGACCACTCGGGGGTATCGGAGACGGCGTTGACGCCCACCTTGGCGAGGTCGCCGATGATGGACTCCATGATCTCCTTGTGGCCACCGTCCTGGTTGTAGGACAGAGTCACGTTAATGCCACGGTCACCGTTGGCGTCGGCAGGAGCAACCTTGTCGAGGTACTCGTTAGCCTTGTCGACGTCATAGGCGCAGAACTCCCATGCGCCCTCCTTGTAGCCATCGATGCCCGGAGGAACAATGCCGTCAGCGGGGGTGCGGGTACCCTTGAAGATGGTCTTGCAGATGGCCTCACGGTTGATGGCCAGGGAGATACCCCTGCGCAGATCGGCGTTGTTGAACGGCTCGGCCGTGGTGTTGCAGGTCAGGTAGTAGGTGGAAGGCTCGGCACCGAGCAGCATGCGCTCGCCGTCGCCCATGGTGTAGCCGTCCTTGGACTCGCCGCGATCCTTCTTGGCGGCGTCGATCTGAGCAACGGGAACGTCGCAGATGTCAAGGTTACCGGCCTGGAACTCCTTGTAAGCGGTCTCCACGTCCTTGATGACCTGGAAGTGGATGCCATCGATTTTGGCCTTGTCGCCATAGTAATCGTCGAACTTCTTGAGGTTGATCTCCTGACCATCCTCCCACTTGCCGTCCATCATGAACGGGCCGTTACCGATCGGGGCAAGGTAGAAGCTCTTGACATCGGACTCGGCGCACTCGGGAACCGGGGACAGAGCCGGATGAGAGGCGACGAAGGGGAAGTCGGCGTAAGCGGAAGTCAGCTTGACGACGAGGGTCTCATCGTCAGGGCAGGTAACACCGCTGAGCTCAGTAGTGTTACCGGCAAGCAGATCGTCATAGCCCTCGACCATGGAAAGGTGATAGGAGACCTCGGAAGGACCATACTCTTGAGCGACAGCGGACTTGGTGCTGACCAGACGCTCCCAACCGAGCTTGAAGGACTTGGAGGTAACGTCATCACCGTTGTGGAACTTGGCCTTCTTGATCTTGAAGGTAAACTCGGTGGCGTCGTCGTTGGCCTCGAAGGACTCGCAAGCCAGCGGAACGATCTCGCCCTTCTCGGCGTCATAAGAGGTCAGAGCGTCAAAGAGCTGGTACTCGACCTGAGTGCCCTGGTCCTCCTGGACATTGTAGGGGTCGATGCAGACCGGGTTATTGATGTAGAAGTTCAGCGTCGAACCGGACTCAGAACCGGAAGCGTCGCCGCCCTTCTTGCCGCATGCGGCAAGAAAAGCCATGGAGCTCGCAGCAAGGGTACCGCCGACAAAGGCTCGACGACCCATAACGGGCTGGTGGAACATAGAATCAGCCATGCCATCCTCCTTATGAGATAGGACAAAGAAATGTTCAGTCGGACATATGTCGAGACAATCCGATCCGAACTATCGAAACGCCGCCCGTTGCTATGGCTGGTTATGCACAACAGGCCAACGTTTTCAATACAGTAGCGCATTTTATGCACGGTTTGGGGCTAATTCCGGTTAACGGTCGAGAATTTCTTTAGTTGGGCGCAGTATGTGGTGATATTCTGGCTCTGTTACAAGTCTGTAAACAAAAAGGGCCCCGTACATGCGGGACCCTTTTTAATTTTTTTATGCGACTCGTGCTTAGTAGCCCACGATGCCCTGCGGGAAGAAGAACATGCAGAGCACGACGCACACGGCAAACACGACAGCCATGATGACGGTCAGGCGGTCAAGGTTCTGCTCCATAACGCCCGTGGCAGAGCTGGAGTTATACAGCGAGCTGGCAATCATATCCGAAACGCCGGTGCCCTTACCGGAATGCATCAGGACGAGAATCGTCAGCGCCACGGCAGAGACAGCCCAAACTACAAACAGCAGAATCTGAAACGGACCCATAGAGAAGCTCCTTAATAGAACAATTCAAACTCCAGTACTGTACCACAACCCCCGACACTCCCCACCTGCCATTTGGGGACGAGGTAGAAATGGCAGAAATACCAAAAAAAGGGGGGTTGCCCGAATATGGTCAACCCCCTTGCAAAGAAACGCTTGGCGTTTTCTCTTAGGCCTCGGTCGCGAGCACGCGGCCCGTCATCTCGGCGGAAGGCTCCAGACCAGCCATGGTGAGCATAGTCGGGGCGATATCGGAAAGTCGACCGTCCTCGATACCGGCGAGCTGCGCCTTCTCATCAACGATGATGAACGGCACGCGGTTGGTGGTGTGAGCCGTAAACGGATGCTTGGAACCGTCGGAAGCAACGTCAAACATGTGATCGGCGTTGCCGTGGTCGGCGGTAATCAGCGCAAAGCCGCCCTTAGCGAGAATCGCCGGGACAACCTTGGACAGGGCATCGTCAACAGCCTCGACGGCCTTAACGGCCGCGTCGAAGACACCGGTGTGACCAACCATGTCGCAGTTCGCGAAGTTCACGATGTAGAAATCAGCGCGGTCCTCGTTGATGGCAGCGACGAGCTTCTCGGTAACCTCGGGAGCGCTCATCTCGGGCTGCAAATCGTAGGTAGCAACCTTGGGGGAAGCGACGAGCACGCGCTCCTCGCCCTCCTTGGGCTCCTCGATGCCGCCGTTAAGGAAGAACGTCACGTGGGCGTACTTCTCGGTCTCGGCGGTGTGCAGCTGCTTCAGGCCATTGGCTGCGATTACGTCGGCCAGAACGTTCTCGGGGAACGTCTTGGGGAAGGCGACCTCGACGTCAAACGTCGGATCGTATTCGGTCATCGTCACAAAGTGCGAGAGCTTGATCTGCTCGCGCTCAAAGCCGTCGAACTCCTTGTCCGTGAACACGCGGGTCATCTGACGAGCGCGGTCGGGACGGAAGTTGAAGAAGATGGCCGCGTCGCCCTCGTGGATGCCCTCGTTGTGGGCAGCGAACGGCTCAACGAACTCATCGCCGCGCGGATCCTTCTCGTAGTAGGCCTTGATACCGGCAACGGGGTCGGTATCGGCATCGGACGCATTGACCATGACGTCGTAGGCGCGCTCGATGCGCTCCCAACGGTTGTCGCGGTCCATGGCCCAATAACGGCCCGAGACGGTAGCAACGCGAGCGTCGCAACCAGTCTCCTCGGAGATCTTGGCCAGGAAGGCGCAGAACTCGCTCATGTAGCCGGCACCGGACTGCGGATCGACGTCGCGACCATCCATAAAGGCGTGAACGCGAACGGTCTTAATGCCATACTGGGCAGCCATCTTGACCAGGGCCTCGACATGGTTCATGTGAGAATGAACGCCGCCGGGGCTCATAAGGCCCATGAGATGCAGGGTCTTGCCCTCGGCCTTGACGTCATCCATAGCCTTGACGAAAACCTCGTTCTTGGCGATGGAGCCGTCCTTGATGGCGTTATTGATGCGCGAAAGCTCCTGAAACACGATGCGGCCGGCACCGATGTTGAGGTGACCCACCTCGGAGTTGCCCATCTGGCCGTCGGGAAGGCCCACGTCCTCGCCCGAAGCACCGAGCGTGGTGTGAGGATACTTCTCGTACAGGCTATCGAGGAAGGGCGTCTTGGCGGCAGCGACGGCGTTCTCGCCGTCGGCCGGAGCCAAGCCGCAGCCATCCATGATGATTAGGAGTGCAGGAAGATGACGCTGTGCCATATGCCCTACTCGCCTGCCTTGACGACCATAGAGGCGAAGTCGGCAGCCTTGAGCGAAGCGCCGCCCACGAGGGCGCCGTCAACGTCGGGCTTGGCAACAAGCTCAGCGATGTTGGCGGGCTTGGCGGAGCCACCATAAAGAACGCGGATGCCGTTGGCGAGCTCCTCGCCGAACATCTCCTTGAGGGTCTCACGGATAGCGCCGCAGACCTCCTGAGCGTCCTCGGCGGTAGCGGTCTTGCCGGTGCCGATGGCCCAGATGGGCTCGTAGGCGACGACGACCTGCTTGGGGCAGGTGATCTCAAGACCCTCGAGACCAGCCTTGACCTGGTTCACGACATGCTCGACATAGGTGCCGGCCTCGCGAACCTCAAGGGACTCACCGCAGCAGAAGACGGGAACAAGACCGGCGGCAACGAGAGCCTTAGCCTTCTTGTTCTGGTCCTCATCGGTCTCGTGGAAGTAGTCACGACGCTCGGAGTGACCGATGATGCAGTAGGTGCAGCCAGCGGACTTGAGCATGTCGCAAGAGGACTCACCGGTGAAGGCACCCTTGGCCTCCCAGTACACGTTCTGTGCACCGAGGGCGATGGGGGCAGCCTGAATGCGGTCATGAACCGTAGTAATGTCGATGGTCGGAGGGCAGACGAGCACCTCGACGCCAGCCGGCACCTCGGGCAGAGCCTGGGCCAGCTCGTCGGCGAGCTTGGCAGCCTCGGCGACGTCGTTGTTCATCTTCCAGTTACCAGCGATAAGAAGGGTGCGATTAGGCATCGAGAAGCGCCTCCACTCCGGGCAGGGCCTTACCCTCGACGAGCTCCATGGAAGCGCCACCGCCGGTGGAGATCCAGCTCATCTTGTCGGCCAGGTTAAACTTGTTGACGGCTGCGACGGAATCGCCACCACCGATGATCGAGGTGCAATCAGCCTCGGCGACGGCCTCGGCGATAGCCTGGGTGCCGTGAGCGAAGTTGTCGAACTCAAAGACGCCCATGGGGCCATTCCAGAATACGGTCTTGGCGCCCTTGACGGCCTCGGCGTAGAGCTCCTCGGTCTTGGGGCCGATGTCCATGCCCTCACGGTCGTCGGGGATAGCGTCGGAAGCGACAACCTCGGGGACAGCGTCCTCGCCAAAGTGGTCGGCAACACGGTTGTCGATGGGGAGCAGGATCTTGACGCCCTTCTCCTCGGCCTTCTTGAGCATCTCGCCAGCGCGCTCGACCCAGTCCTCTTCCTTGAGGGACTGACCGACGGTCATGCCCTGAGCCAGGAAGAAGGTATAGGCCATGCCGCCACCGATAATCAGGGTGTCGGCGGAGTCGATAAGGTGATCGAGAACGCCGATCTTGGAGGAAACCTTGGAACCGCCGACGATGGCGACGAAGGGACGCTCGGGCTCGGCGAAGATACCGGTCAGCGTGTCGACCTCCTTCTCCAGAAGGAAGCCAGCGACTGCGGGCAGGTAAGCGGCGGGACCCACGACGGAACCCTGGGCGCGGTGAGCGGTACCGAAGGCGTCGAGAACGAAGACGTCGCCATAGGAAGCGAGGGTCTTGGCGATCTCGGGATCGTTCTTCTTCTCACGCTTGTCAAAACGGACGTTCTCGAGAACGAGGACCTTGCCCGGCTCGACGGCGGCGACGGCCTCGGCGGCCTTCTCGCCATAAGTGTCGGCGACAAAAGCAACATCGAGACCAGAGAGCTCGGCGAGCTTCTTGGCGACGGGCTCGAGGGAAAGCTCGGGCTGGAAGCCGGTGCCCTCGGGACGGCCGAGGTGGCTCATGAGGATAACGCGAGCATTGTGCTCAACGAGATAGTTGATGGTGGGCAGGGCAGCCTTGATACGGGTGGTGTCGCCAACGACGCCATCCTTGATAGGCACGTTGAAGTCAACGCGGACGAGAACGCGCTTGCCGTCGACATCGATGTCGCGGACGGTCTTCTTGGTAAAGGCCATGTTTGCTTCTACCTTTCGTACGTGTCTGCCTCCCATTACGGCAGACGATTTCTTATAAAAAGGGCGCGACCTTAGGGTGTAAGCCCTATAAGGCCGCGCCCTTTTTTAGACGCTCAACGAGCTATTCGCTAAAAGCCAAATTAAGCAACGAACTTCTCGAAGTACTTGATGGTGCGGACCATCTGAGAGGTGTAGGAGTTCTCGTTGTCGTACCAAGAGGTAACCTGAACGAGGGTCTGGCCGTTGCCGAGGTCAGAGCACATGGTCTGAGTGGCGTCGAAGATGGAGCCATGGGTCTCGCCGATGATATCGGTGGAGACGATGTCGTCCTCGTTGTAAGCGAAGGTCTCGGAGATGGTGGCAGCGTAGGCCTTCATAGCGGCGTTGACCTCGTCGGCGGTAACCTTCTTGTCAACGACAGCGTAGAGGTTGGTGAGGGAGCCGGTCGGCGTCGGGACGCGCTGGGCGGCACCGATGAGCTTACCGTTGAGCTCGGGGAGAACCAGGCCGATAGCCTTGGCAGCACCGGTGGTGTTGGGGACGATGTTGACGGCGCAGGCGCGGCTACGACGCTTGTTGCCCTTGCGCTGCGGGCCGTCGAGCGGCATCTGGTCGCCAGTCCAGGCGTGAATGGTGGTCATGATGCCGGACACGATGGGAGCGAAGTCGTTCAGACCCTTGGCCATCGGGGCGAGGCAGTTGGTGGTGCAGGAAGCAGCGGAGATGATGTTGTCCTCAGCGGTCAGCGTCTCATGGTTGACGTTGTACACGATGGTGGGCAGATCGCTGCCGGCCGGAGCGGAGATGACGACCTTCTTGGCACCAGCGTTGATGTGGGCCTGAGCCTTAGCCTTGCTGGTGTAGAAGCCAGTGCACTCGAGAACGACGTCGACGTCGAGGTCGCCCCAAGGCAGGTTGTTGGCGTCGGCCTCCTTGTAGATCTTGATCTCCTTGCCGTCAACGGTGATGGAATCCTCGCCAGCGACGACCTCGTGATCGCGAGCATAGTTGCCCTGCGTGGAGTCGTACTTCAGCAGGTAAGCGAGCATATCGGGAGAGGTGAGGTCGTTGATAGCGACGATCTCGGAGCCCTCATGACCGAACATCTGACGGAAGGCCAGACGACCGATGCGACCGAAGCCGTTAATAGCAACCTTTACTGCCATTGTGTCTCCTTTCGTAAGGCCCCCGCAAGCTACAGCGCCCGCCGTTGAGGCCCACAAACTAACCACTCGCCTAATATACCTTTTTTTTGACTTGAATTTCACGAGAATGCTCGAAATTGAAAATCAAATTTGCTTTAAAACGTTTTAAAGCATAAAACAGCAGTTCAAGTACTATATAAACTGCCGCTTTAAACTACCTGTTCGCTTCAATGAGCTTTTCAAGACGCAAAACACGGTGATATAGGGCCGACTTTGACAAAGGAGGGTCGGCCATCTCCCCCAAATCTCGCAGTGAGAGATCGGGATAGCGCTCACGTAAGTCACAAAAGGCCGCCAAGGCATCCGGGAGCACATCGCGCATGCCGCGTCGCTCAAGCTCCTCGATAAGCGCGAGCTGATGTTGGGCAGCGCCGGCGCTTCTCGTCTGGTTGGCCAGCTCAGCATTCACGCGACGATTTACGTCGTTTTTCACCAACTTGACCGCACGGGCTTCCTCGATTTCGGCAACGCTGCGCTTGGCACCAATCAATTTGAGCAAATGCTCAATCTCCTCGGCGCTCTTGATGTACACGGCATATGATCCTCGCCGGGCGTTGACGCGTGCATGAACCCCGACCTGCCCCAACAGGTCGCAAAGCCCCTTGGCGTATTGTTCGCCCTGCACCGCAATCTCCAGGTGAAAATCGCCACGCGGGTCTGCCACAAAGCCGCCGGCAATCAAAGCGCCGCGAATGTAGGCGAGCCTGCAGCAGGGCCGGGCGACGATATGGCGCGGCACACCGGCGACGAGCCCTCCCCTGCGGTCGAGAATGCCCAGCAGAACCAAAGCCTTATCGAGGTCGGGCTGGTCGGGCAAGGTGATGAGATAGTTTCGCACCTTATGCAAGACCGACTTGCGAACGGTAAACTCCGTTTTGAGCTTGAGGATGCGGTGCGTCAGCGTAATCATCGTGCGTGCAACGGCACCCGTCTCGGTCGCAACCGTCAAACGGTACCGACCAGAGCCCGCTAGCGAAAGCGTGCCACTCACACGTGTAAGAGCGGCAAGTGTCGACAGATCGCAATATTCACATTCGGGTTCGCAGCGCGCAAGCTCGTCACGCACCTCGGCGGTAAACGACATTCAAACCTATGCTTTCGTATTGGCACGCGACAAGTCGCGGTGAGAAATGCTCACGTGATACTGAGCACCTTCCAGGTATCGGGCCGTAGCCTCTGCAATGGCAACGCTGCGGTGCTGGCCGCCCGTACAGCCGATGGCAATGGAAAGCTGCGGCTTGCCCTCCGCGATATAACCCGGCATGACCGTATCGAGCAACTGCGTCCAAACCTTCCAGAACTCCTGCGTCTTGGGATGGTCCAGGACAAAGTCGGAGACCTTCTTATCGAGGCCGGTCAACGTGCGCATCTCGGGGTCGTAGAATGGATTAGGCAGGAAGCGAACATCGATCATGATGTCTGCCTCGACGGGCATACCATGCTTAAAGCCAAATGAGAAGACGTGGACGTCCATGAGCTGCTGGTCGGACAGCTCTGAAAAAGCCGCACGCAGCTTATTGCGTAAAGCAGAGGTACGAAGGCGGCTCGTATCGATGATCATATCGGCTCGGTCGCGCACGCCCTGGAGTTGTAAACGCTCACGCTGGATGGCGTCGGCCGTGGTCTCCCCCGGCTTCGCAATGGGATGGCGGCGGCGGTTTTCGCTGTAGCGGCGAATCAGCACCTCATCAGATGCATCGAGAAACACAATGTCACAGCTCATCTCGCGCTCTTCCAAGGCGGCAACGGCGTCAAGCAGCTCATCAAACAGGCCTTGGCTGCGAAGGTCACAGGTAACAGCAAGATGTCTACCCACACCCGTATTGATGCCAACAAGCTCTGCGAGCTGCGCAATCAGGCGCGGAGGCAGGTTGTCGATACAAAAATAGCCCATGTCCTCAAACACATGCATGGCTTGCGTTCGGCCCGATCCGGACATTCCGGTGATGATGACGATATCGGGAATGCGCTCCGTGCGCTCCGCCGCATCCATGGCATCTCCCTTTTGCATGTGCTGCCTCCTAAAATAAGCGCAGGACCCGGCCAGCGGATCCCGCGCGATCAATTGCCTTAATTGAGTATACCGCCCCAAGCGGATACGAGGCCCGTCTTACGCCTCAAGCGCAGCCTTGAACCAACTCGTAATACTTGTGGGGTGCGTAATGGCAGTGCCAACGACAACGGCCCAGGCGCCGGCGTCAATCGCGGCGCGAGCCTCCTCGGGCGTATGCACACGACCCTCGCAAATAATGGGAAGACCGGGGAACTCCTCGGTTGCCTGGCGCAAAAGCGGCAGGTCGGGGCCGTCTGCCATGGTGCAATCGATGGCGGCGACGCCATGCGAAAGCGTAGTGGAAACCAAATCGAAGCCCATGTCGACCGCGCGGCGGATATCCTCGATCGTGGCGCAGTCCGCCATCAGAAGCACGCCCTCCTCGTGCAGCGGACGAAAAGTGTCCTCGAGCGACTTGCCATCGGGGCGCGGACGATCGGTGGCGTCAATCGCCACGATGTCAGCACCGGCAGCAACGCAGGCGCGGGCGTGACGCAGCGTCGGCGTGATGTAAACGCCCTCGTGTCCATCCTTCCACAGGCCGATGACAGGAACCTCACAACGACCCTTAATGGCAGCAATGTCGGCAAGGCCCTGGCAACGAATGGCGGCGGCGCCACCGAGTTCGCAAGCGCGAGACATTTGAGCCATGGTCTCGGGCGTACGAAGCGGCTCGCCCATATACGCCTGAACGCTCACGATGAGCTTACCCTTCAGGGATTGAATTAAAGGATCGACGGTCATAAGGCTATAACCTTTCTCAGAACAGCCTCCCGAGGCGTGTCGTCTCGGGAGGCTCCTACAGCAGATACGTTTACTTTAACGAGGCAAGAAGATGCTCGGCGGCACCGATAAGCGGTGCGTCGCCCTCCAGAGAACCGATGAGGATCGGCGTGTCCTGAAGCGGATCGAGCGCCTGGCTGGCATAGCCCTCGTGTACCGAATCCTTCCACGTCTGCGAACGCCAATCGGGTCCCTGGTGAATTACGCCACCCGAAAGCACGATGACCTCTGGATCCAGAATGTTGGCGAGCGAGCCCAAGCTAGCGCCCAATGCAAAGCCGGCATCGTGGATGACCTCGGTCGCCTTTGCGTCACCCGCGCGGCACAGGTCGTTCACGTCGCGGCCAACCGAGGGACGGCTGGGGTCAACACGACCGAAGCGCTCGTCGTACATGCGCCCAATCGACGTACCCGAAGCCACCGACTCCAGATGGCCGGAACGCCCGCAGGCGCAGGGAATGCCGGCGGCAGCCGAGCACTCGATGTGGCCCATATGGCCGGCAGCACCATGGAAGCCCTGCATCACACGGCCGTTCTCGACATATGCGCCTCCGATACCCGTGCCGATGCCCAGACACAAGACGGAGAACTTGCCCTTGCCGACGCCCCAATGGGCCTCACCCAGAGCATGAGCCTGCACGTCGCCTACAACGGCAACGGGAAGACCGAGGTCCTCGCGCAGACGCGGCCCCAACTGAACGCCGGACCAGCCGGGCATGATCTCATTGGCATACGCGATGGCGCCCGTCTTGGGATCGACGACGCCAGCGGCACCGATACCGACGCCAAGGACCTCGACATCGGGATTCGCCTCGAGAGCGGCCTTGATGGACGCCTCGATACGCTGGAAGACGGCCTCACCGCCCTCTTGGGCCTCGGTGGGAACCTCAGCCTCAAATACGGGATGGGGCACGCCGCCATCAGCCGGATATTCCATAATGGCGGTCGCAATCTTGGTGCCACCGATATCAACGGAGCAGATGTACTTGTTCTCCATGTCGCTCTCCTTAGGAGATAAAAACAACTACAGGAAATAAAGGCGGTGTTATCGCCGCAGCTTGCTAAAGGCTTCCCGAGTGCCCGGGGTTGGGGTGAAAGCGGTCGGGCATTGACCTAATGGGTCACGCTCGATCGCTTGAGCCCCAAGATCGGGTGCCCGGGAAAGCTTTACAGGAGACCGTTGTCCTGGAGGACCTTCCTAATCGCCTCGACGTTCTCGCCGGTCATGGCCTTCACCGGGCGCGGCATGGTCGGGCTGTCGAAAATGCCCATGAGGTTCATAGCGGTCTTGAAGGCGCCAACGCCACCGGCATAGCCCTGGACGCCCGAGGTGACGTCCCAGATGTGCGAAATCTCATTGAGGCGATCCTGCTCGGCTTTGACGGTAGCCCAGTCACCAGCCTGAGCGGCCTTCCACTGACGCACGTAGCCCTCGGGCTCAACGTTGGCGAGCCCCGGGACAGAGCCGTCGGCGCCACCAAGGTAGGCACCGTCGACGACGACTTCATGGCCGGTGAGGATGCTCATCGGATGGCCGTTCTTCTCGTTCTCCTGAACGAGGTAGCGGAACGAGACGTCGTCACCCGAGGAATCCTTGACGCCAGCAAGGACGCCCTCGGCGCCGAGCTTTGCAAGGAGCTTCCAGGGGAGCTTGGTGTGAACGCACACGGGAATGTCATAGGCAAAGATGGGCAGGTCGAGCTCCTCGTGCAGGATGCGGAAATGCTCCTCGACCTCGGTCATGCCCTGCAGGGCATAGAACGGGCAGGTGGCGACGAGCGCATCGGCGCCCAGCTCCTGAGCAACCTTACCGTGCTCAATCATGCGCTCGGTCTCGGTATCGATGATGCCGACCAGAACAGGAACGCGGTGGTCGACGATTCGAACGGCCTCGGCGATGATCTGTCGACGACGCTCGTCGGTGGAGAAAACGACCTCACCCGAAGAGCCCAGGAAGAACAGGCCATCGACGCCGGCGTCGATCATGCGGTTGATGCTGCGCTCAAAGGAGGCAACGTCGAGCTGGTGATCTTCGGTATCGGGAACAACGACGGGAGGAATTACGCCGGTGAATTTCTGAGTTGCCACAAGAATCTCCTTAGTTGTCTGGCGGGTGGCCCTATGCCGCCCACTCTTGTTGGCAGTGTCCAGGCCGTCTAGGCCAAAGAACACAGGTAGAACGCTTGGTTAAAGAAGTCGACGACTTCGTTTTCGAACGCATTGATGCGTTCGTGAGCATATTTGGCATAGATAATATGCCTCCGGTCACACTCAAGACCGTTGAATACGGCAAACTGGCCCTTGGGATCGCTCACGGCATCCATGAGCGATGTACCCATGAGTACCGATCCGCGCACCCGAGACGACAGCGCTTCGAGGCCGCCGGGAAGCGGATTGGCAACCGCCGTGCAGGCAAGGCCCCGCTCGTCCAGAGCAGAAACCGCCAGCGCGACTCCACCGCCAAGGCCCTCGCCCCATGCAAAGATGCGGTCGGGGTCCATGCCGTCAAGATTGCGCGCGACCTTTGCCATTGCACAGCCCCAGCGGACGCGTTCAACAAAAACGGGCGAGGTAACCCCCTGCCTCAGCTCGCTGAGCCCAATCACATCGTCGTCCAGCGCAAGCACGGCATATCCCATGGCGGCAAACCTCGTCATGTGATGCCATCCACGTACGGGTCGGTCGATGTCGTGAAACATCAGGCATAGCGGCACAAGCTCGGATGCCCGGGCGCAACCTGAGGGCTCAATCAAACGGCCGTGTACGACTTCCCCGGCAAGTTCAAAGGAAACCTCGGAGTAGCGCGCGCACGGATTGGCGAAATCGATCGCCGTGACAGTCAGTCCGCAAACCTCAAGGTCCGAAGCGGCTGCCTCCAACTCGGAAACATCCGCCAAGGCATCGCCGCGCCAATCACGGAAATCGGAGAGCCTTGACGAAACCGTCCCAGAGATCCCCGCAAGCTCGGGGTCAATCAGCTCATTGACATTGCTCTCGCACTTAGACATGAGCCTCCCCTTCCTTGCAGAAAAACGGAATGATCAGATCGTCAAAATCCTGAATCTCCTCGTGGCCAAAACCCTCAAAGAACTCATGGCGCTTCTCACAGGTCAGGTTATTGTAGACCGCAAACTGCGTCGCCGGTGGACAGACGATATCAGCCGTTCCCGTGCCAAACAGCACGGGGCATTTGACCATGGGGGCAAAGTTCTTGGAATCGAAATACGCCAGCTTGGCATAGGCCTCGTCAATACGAGTCGAGTCCTCGTCAAACCAGCGAGACCAATAGCGCAGGCCCTCGTAGGCAATGTCGTCGGCATCCAAATCCCAGACCAGGCGGAAATCCGACAGGAAAGGATAGAGGATGGCGGCACGATTGATAAGCTCGCTGTTAAGCGCGCAGGTCGCAATGCCCAAGCCACCGCCCTGCGACGCACCGTTCACAAAAACACGGGCAAGATCGATGCCCTCGAGCTCGCGAACAATGCGGCACAGAATGCGGATATCCTGATGCAAGCGTACGTAGTAGAGATTGGCCGGGTCGCCGTCGATACCGGCAACGATATGCCCGGCAACCGTTGTGCCTTCAAATCCACCAATATCCTCGGAGGGGCCACCCTGACCGGGGCAGTCGAGGGCGACAAGTGCCATGCCCATACCCGCAAACGATGCCTGCTCGAACCAACTGCGGCTTGCGCCCGGATAGCCGTGGAACTGTAGCACCAGCGGCACGGACTCGTCCGAAACCGGCTTGAGATACTTGGCATGCAGGCGGGCGCCACACATGCCGGTATACCAGAGGTCAAAAAACTGGCAGGTCGCAGCATCGGCAATCGATGCCGCCTCGACCGAATAGTCGATCTCGACGGCGTCAGCCTCGGCCATGCGGTCGTTCCAAAAGAGATCGAAATCTGATGGACGAGGCATGGCGCCCCGATAACCACCAAATTGCTGTTGTAGCTCCTGAGCGCTTGGCATGGCTCGTGAACCCAACCTTTCGAAATCGCAACGAGGGTGCGCCCGGCAAGGGAGCCGGGCGCACAGGAGGGAAAGCGAACCTACTCGCCAAGCTTGGGATGCAGCAGCGACGGCGCAGCACCGAGCAGCATCTTGGTGTAGGGGTCCTGCGGGTTCTGGAAGACCTGCTTGGCCTCGCCCTGCTCGACGATCTTGCCGCCGTTCATGACGATGATGTCGTCAGAGATGTAGCGGACCGTCTGGATGTCATGGCTAATGAACACCATAGCCAGGCCGAGCTCCTTCTTAAGATCGGTCAACAGGTTGAGGATCTGTGCGCGGACCGAAACGTCCAGAGCCGAGGTGGGCTCGTCGGCGATGATGGCGTCAGGGTTCAACGACAGGGCACGGGCAATTGCCACGCGCTGGCGCTGACCGCCCGAAAGCTGGCCGGGAAGAACCTCGGCGGCAGAGCTGGGCAGACCGGTGAGTTCCAGGAGTTCCTTAACGCGCTTCTCCTGCTCGGCCTCGGTACCCAGGTTGTGGACGCGCATGGGATCGAGCAGCTGCTCACGAACGACCATGCGAGGGTTGAGTGCCGTCGCGGGATTCTGGAACACGACCGAGATGACGCGGCCCATGTGACGACGATCCTCGGCAGTACGCTTGGTGACGTCCTTGCCCTTAAAGTAGACCTTGCCACTCGTGGGGGCCTGCAGGCCGCACATGACATTAGCAGTGGTGGACTTGCCGCAACCGGACTCGCCGACGATGCCGATCGTCTGACCGGGCATGAGCTTAATGGTCACGCCTTGGACGGCATGAACCAGATTGGGGTGCAGGATCGAACCGGTACGGGTCCTAAAGGTGACGTGGACATCGTCAAGGAAGATAATCGGCTCGACGCCGTTGACCGCAGTCTCGCTCATCTACATCACCTCCGCATGAGGGGTCAAACCATTTGCCTTGAGCACCTCATCGGGGAGCTCGGAATAGAAGTGCTCGGTGCCGGGCACGCGCTTGAAGACCGGACGGGTGTCCAGGCCGATGTGCGGATGGCTTGAGCGGGGCGCGAAGCGATCGCCCTTGGGGAAATCGCGCGGGCTGGGGACGGCGCCGGGCACCTGGTGCAGGCGGCCCGAACCGCTCTCGATGGACAGAACGGAGCCCAGAAGACCGCGGGTGTACTCGTGAATCGGGTTGGTGAGCAGCTCCTTGGTGGGCGCCTGCTCGATAACCTGACCGGCGTACATAACCGTGATGTTATGGGCGACCTCGGCGACCAACGCCAGGTCATGCGAAACGAAGATCATGGCAAAGCCGAGCTTGGCCTGAAGATCGTTGAGCAGCTTAATGACCTGCTTTTGGACGGTAACGTCCAGAGCGGTCGTGGGCTCGTCGCAGATGACCAGCTTGGGGTCGCGGGTAAGGGCCATAGCGATCAGAACGCGCTGACGCTGTCCGCCGGAAAGCTCGTGCGGATAGCTCTCGAGCGTGCGCTTGGGATCGAGGCCGACGAGCTCCAGGAGCTCCTCGGCGCTGCGGGTGCCGCCGCGCTTGGTGAGCTGCTTCATCTGGGCGGAGATGAGCATAGAAGGGTTGAGCGAGGACAGGGCGTCCTGATAGACCATGGCGATATCGGTACCGCGCAGGCCGAACCACTCCTTCTTGCTCATCTTGAGCAGGTCACGACCCTCCCAGAGGACCTCGCCGGAAAGATGCTCGTCCTCATCGGTCAGGCCCATGATGGCCAGCGTGGTGATGGACTTACCGCAGCCGGACTCGCCTACCAGGCCCATGGTCTGGCCGGGACGGACGTCAAAGTTGACATGGTCGACCACGTTGATATCGCCGTGGTGCTCAAACTGGATGCAGAAATCGCGGACCGAAAGAATCGGCTCAACGGACTCATCGGGCACATGGCGGTCGTTACGCTTGAGCTCGACATCGCGCAGGGCGCCAAGACGGGCGGACAGGGACTGGGCCTGCTCCTTGTAGGCGCGAACGGGGTCGGAGACCAGCAGGTCGGCCTCGCGGCGCTTGGAGGAATCGGTCGGATCCAGGGCGGCGGAAGGAGCAGCGGCCATAGCGTCGGTAATGCCCTCGGAGAGGATGTTGAGCGCCAGGCAGGTGATCATGATGGCCAGACCCGGGAACAGCGCCTGCCACCAACGACCGGCGAGCACGCCACCGCGGGCGTCGGCGAGGATGTTGCCCCACGTAGCAGTGGGCTCCTGGATGCCAGCGCCGATAAAGGTCAGCGAAGCCTCGAAGATGATGGCATCGGCGACCAGGGTGACGGTGAAGACCATGATCGGGGCAATGCAGTTACGAAGAACGTGCTTGATCAGAATCCACGGAGCCTTGGCTCCGGAGACGATGACCGCGCGGACATAGTCCTCACCGTACTCGGATACGATGTTGGCACG
This sequence comes from Collinsella sp. LCP21S3_A3, assembly GCF_052118905.1. Classification (NCBI taxonomy): domain Bacteria; kingdom Bacillati; phylum Actinomycetota; class Coriobacteriia; order Coriobacteriales; family Coriobacteriaceae; genus Collinsella; species Collinsella sp. LCP21S3_A3. The sequence goes on from NZ_JBQKGH010000006.1 coordinate 106,386, forward strand.
CACGATACGGGCGATCTGCGGGGTGTACATAAAGCCGATCGCAAAGATAATCGACGGCACGGAGTTGCCCAGGATGGAAACGAAGACGGCTGCGAGGGCGATACCCGGGACAGACATGATGATGTCCAGGATGCGCATAATCGTCTCGGAGACGGCCTTGCGCGAAACCGCAGCAAGAGCACCGACAACGGAGCCACAGACCAGAGCCATAGCGGTAGCACCAAAGCCGATGATCAGCGAGTAACGGCCACCGTAGAGCATACGCGAAAGGATGTCACGGCCCTTGTCGTCGGTTCCGAAGATAAACCCGTTGCCGGGAGCCTGGCGAGCCGTAAAGATCTCGACCGGGCTATAGGGGGCAAGCAGGGGGGCAAGAATCGCAGTCAGGGCGACCAGCACCAGCACGATGGCGGCAATCTTAGAAGACAGCGTCATCTTCTTCCAGCCACCGAGCTTGAGCCCCTTGGAGGCAGCCTTCTCGAGCTGCTCGGTTTGCTTCTCTCGAATCTTTACCATAATCTACACCGTCCTGATGCGCGGGTTGATGAGCAGGTAGAGCATGTCAACCACGATGTTGATGATGATGAAGGCAAGAGCAACGACGATGACGACGCCCTGAACCAGGTTCGCCTCGTTGCCCTGAACGCCCTGCAGGATCGCAGTACCCATGCCGGGGAGGTTGAAGATGACCTCGATGACGACGGCGCCGCCCATGAGATAGCCAATCTTAAGACCGAGGGTGGTGACCGGGGTGATCAGCGCGTTGCGAAGAACGTTGATGCCGACGACGACCTTCTCGGGAACGCCGGCGCCGCGAGCCATACGGACATAGTCCTTGTCGAGCTCCTCGACCATGGCGGTACGCACGATACGAGTCATCTGACCCGTCAGCGGAAATGCCAAGGCGATGGCGGGCATGATCATGCGTCCCAGATAGCCAGCCGGATTCGTGGTGAAGTGCGGCAGGGCGCCCGATGCCGGGAGTACCTTAAGGTAGGAGGAGAACAGCAGGATCAACAGAACGGCAAGCCAGAACGACGGGGTTGCCAAGCCGGCGATGGAAAAGACGCGGATTACTTGGTCCGGCCATTTATCGCGATACAGTGCCGCGATGACGCCGAGCAAAAACGATACGACCGCACCGATGGCAAGACCGATGAAGGTCAGCTGCATCGTGACGGGTAGGGCCGTGGAGATGCGCTTGGCAACGGAGTTGCGAGCAGCACCATAGGTGCCCATGTCGCCATGGATCAAATTGCCCATATAGCGCACGTAGCGCACGGGCCAGGGGTCGTCCAGACCATACTTCTCATGGTACTCGGCAACCGCCTCGGGCGAGGCACCGTCACCCAACGCCGTGTAGGCGGGGTCGGTCTTGGAGAACGACATAAGGAAGAACACCAGGACGGTGACGCCCAATGCCATGATCGGCAGCGCCACGAGACGCCTTCCAATCAAACGTAGAAAGTTGTTCACGTTCTCTCCCCTTTCTTTTGTCGGTAGGACCAACTGGTATATGAGTACGGATACTCATTACAAGACCCGAGCGACATCGTTGCCGCCCGGGTCTTTGTTTCAACTATGAGGATACGGTCCCAACGGCCGACATCCTGCATATAGACTCAAGCGAGTCTTACGCCTTGACGGTCGCGACACCCTTAAAGGACATGCTCGTCGTGCCGATGCCCTTGAAGCCATCGAGGGCCTCGCCGTTGGGCGCAGTGGACGGATCGTTCCAGGAAGCGGAGACGGTCTTAACGTGGACAACGGGGTACAGAACGGCGTTGTCGGCGATGATGTCGAAGCACTCGTTCCACTTCTTCTGCTGCTCGTCGCCCTCGGCGGCAAGAGCCTCGTCCATAAGGCCGTGGAGCTTCTGCCACTCAGCGGACTCCTTCCACGGGCAACGGGTCTGCATCCAGACGTTGTCGCCGTACCACCAGTTGAGCAGCAGGTCGGGGTCTGCGCCGAAGCAGGAAGGATCGCCAGGGGCAAGGAGGATATCGTAGGCCTCGCCGCCGTCGATGGCAGCATAGGTGGCCGGCGAGGTATCGGTCTGGATGGTCACATCGAAGCCGAGAGCGTCGAGGTCGTTCTTGACCTGGGCAGCCATACCCTTGATCTGCTCGTTATCGGTGGTGCGCAGGGTAATGGCGCCCGGGGTGATACCGGACTCCTCGATAAGCTTCTTGGCCTTCTTGGCGTCGGTCTTGTACACCGTGGAGGCCTCATGATAGTTGGTGAAGCTCTTGGGCAGGTAGCAGCTGGCAGCGGTAGCAAGGCCGGCGAAGGTGTTGCTGATCATCTTCTCGGTGTCGAGCGCATACATGACAGCCTGACGGACCTTGACGTCGTTCCAAGGCTCCTTGGCGACGTTGAACATGATGAAGCGGGTGCCGAAGCCCTGGACGTTGTCGATCTTGCAGCCAGCGCCCTCGAGCTGGTCGACGGCGTCAGCGGTAACGAGCTCCATGACGAGCGTGGAGCCTTCCTGCTGAGCGGTGACGCGAGCGGTGGGGTCGGTCAGGATGCTGTACTGGATCTTCTTATCCTCGGCAGCATACTCACCGTTGTACTCGGGGTTGGGAACCAGGGTGATCTCGGTATCGGAGATAGAATCGTACATCCAGGGGCCGGAGCCGATCGGCTGCTTGGCGCGATCCTCCTCGCTCTGAGCGGCAGGAGTAACGCGAATGATGGCCAGACGATCCTTGAGCAGGGAGAAGTTGGGGACCTTGGTCTTGACCGTCACGGTGCTGGCATCCTTGGCCTCGATGGACTCGAAAGGCTGGAAGAACGGAGCGTAGGTGGCAGAAGCGGCGCAAGCGGTGTAGGAGGCGACGACGTCGTCAGCGGTAACCTCGGTGCCATCGGAGAATTTGGCGCCCTTGCGGATGGTGACCTCGAAGGTGGTGTCGTCCACGGACTTGGGATCATCGGTGGCGAGCTCGTTGAAAGTGCTGTAGTCGTGGTAATCGATGCCGTAGAGGCCCTCGACGACGTGCCAGTTAGCGCCCAGGCCCACGGCGGAGCCGGTGCTGGCGGGGTCGAAGCTGGACGGAGCGTAAGCGGAACCGGCGGTGATCACGCCGCCGCCACGGTTGGCGGAATCGGCGGGAGCGGAACCCTCGTCGCTAGAGCTGCCACCGCAGCCAGTGAGACCAAAGCCGGCGACAGCAGCGACGCTGCCGGTGAGGCCAAGGAACGAACGCCTGGACATACCCTTATTGATGATGGCCATGTCTTCTCCTATCAATAGAGAATCTTACCCGGGGGCACCTAAACTTGCCCCCGCGCAACTTGCGGACGATATATACCTTACCTACCGACAAACCCAACTGAGGTGCCGCGCTCGGCGACCGATACATACATACGCTTGAACGGTATTTACTACCGTTCACCGAATTCGTTGACAAACGATACAGCAGACAGTATGTATCGGCGAGGTGAGATATCAGTCTTCGTCAACCCGCAGGATAGCAGGGTTTTCGCTTGGGTTAGTCAAACGTTTTAGCGTTAATAAAACCCGAAACCAGCAGGCAATCATGGCGAAATAAATGGTTGAAAATCGCGCAATCATGTATATCAGTTGTTTATGCTCGTGTTTAGCTATCGGAATGGCCAGCCGCGGCCTCGGCGCGCTCGGCATTCCATGCAACGAGCGCCTCGTGGACCGCCTTGGCAACATCGGCAGGTATGCCGCGAACTTCCGCGATCTCTTGCTCACTCGCCGCGCGCAACCGCTTCATCGAGCCAAAATGGCGCATAATTGCACGTTTTCTAGTGGGTCCCACGCCTGGAACGTCATCGAGTACCGAGACCGTCATGGCTTTATCGCGCAATTCGCGATGGAACGTGATGGCAAAACGGTGCGATTCGTCGCGCACCTGCTTGATGAGATAGAGCGACGCAGACCCGGTTGGAAGTACGACAGGAGTCTCGTCCCAAGGCACGAAAACCTCCTCATCGGCCTTTGCCAAACCACAAACTGGTATATCGAGCCCAAGGGCCTCAAGTTGCTTAATTGCAGCCGTCAATTGCGGCTTGCCGCCGTCGACAACGAGCAAATCGGGGCGCGAGCCAAAACGTTCGTCGCCCATCCGCTCGGGAGCATAGCGACGCCCCAAAACCTCGGACATCGAAACGAAGTCGTTCGCCTCGTCCAATTCGGCCTGGATTTTAAAGCGGCGGTATTGGCTCTTGTCGGCGTGGCCGTTGGTAAACACCACCATCGAGGCAACCGTAAAGGTGCCATGAAGCGTAGAGATATCGAAGCACTCGATTCGCATTGGCGGCGCAGGTAGCGCCAAGGCGCTCTCAAGCTCCAGGAGCGCTCGATTGGTGCGATCGTCGGCGTATCCCGTGCGCATCATATAACGCATGAGGGCATGACGCGCATTTTTAGATGCCATATCGAGCAACCGGTGTTTTTCGCCGCGCTGAGGCCTATGGAGATGACAGGAACGCTCGCGCTTGTCCGAAAGCCACTCCCCTAGCGCCTCCGCATCCTCAAGCTCGACGGAAAGGTTCACCTCGGCTGGAATATCAGCCGTCTCGTCGTAATAGCGCTTGAGAAAGCCCGACTGAAGCTCCTCTTCATCGACATCCAGGCCCTTATCGAGAATGAACTCACAGGTTCGAACCGTTCGCCCCTCGCGCACAACAAACACGCAGGCGGCCGAAATGGTCTCTTCTCGATAGAAACCAATCACATCGAGATCGACACTCGACGGAAAAACGACCTGCTGTCGGTCGTCCAGGCCCCTAATAACTTCCAAGCGACGCTTGACGCGCGCCGCCCGCTCAAAATCGAGCGCTTCGGCGGCGTCCGTCATCTCGGATGTAAGCTCATCAACGACATCTTTACGATGGCCCGACAAAAATCGCTCGACGCGTTTAACGTTTTTAGCATAGTCGGCTGGAGAGATCGCACCGACGCATGCCCCCGGACCGCGGCCAACATGGAAGTCAAAGCAGGGACGCCCGTTTTGAGCGCAAATCATATTGACGATATCTTCTTCGCCCTTGTGGGACTCGACGATACGGCGGCATCGACGCCATTCCGCACAAGAAGCCGAGCAGATCGGGATTACCTTGCGCAGCGTATCAATGGTCTCGCGCGCCGCGCGGCTGTCGGTATAGGGACCAAAATAACGCGTTCCCGGCTTATGACGCTCACGAGTATATTTAATAGCTGGGAACAGATCGCTCTTGGTGATAGCGATAAAGGGATAGCTCTTATCGTCCTTAAGGTCGACATTAAAGTACGGATGGTATTGACCGATCAGGTTGCGCTCGAGCACCAGCGCCTCGTGCTCGTTCTCGACAACGATATAGTCAAAGCTCGCAACCAGCTGCATCATCAGTGGAATCTTTTGGCGCTCGTCCTGCAACGTCACATATTGACGCATGCGCGAGCGCAGATTTTTAGCCTTGCCAACGTAAATGACATCGCCCTTGGCATCTTTCCAAAGGTAGCAGCCAGGCTGCATGGGCACACGCGAAACCTGTTCGGCAAGCGTTGGAATGTTGTCATGACCTGCCACGACTGCCTACCTGCGGCGAAGAAGCGCGGAGACCTCAGGCATCTTTAGAAGGACGGCAAGGCCAAAAGTCACGGCAAGTGAAACCATGCCCGCGATGCAAACATAGCCCAAGGTAATAAGAATCGATCCGCCAAGCGCTCCGACAAAACTCTCGAGCGCCCACAAAACGCCGGCACCCGCTGCGGCACCCAGGCCGCCGAGCAAAAGGCCATAGAAGCAGCCGTGCAGAATAGATTTAACCTGAAGACCCTGCAGACGACGACGCAGCCACCACAGCGAACAGCCGACCAGAATCACATAGTCGACAACATACGACATCGCAATCGCAGGCATGCCATAGCCCAGCACCACACCAAACAGCAGAACCGAACCAGCCTGACCGATAGCAGAGTATAGGCAATAGCGGCTATAGGGCTTCATGTCGAGCAACGCCGAGAAGCTCTTCTGCATCAACACGACCACGCCGTAGAGCGGCAGGGAGAGCGCCAGATAAACCAGAAACTCGGACACAAGCGCCACACCCGACTCGTCGAACTTGCCGGCGCAATAAATCATGTTGAGCGGACGGGCAAACACAATGAGATATAGCGCGAAAGGAATCAGGAAGAAGAGCATCTGGGCCACGCCGCGCGAGATACCAACGCGCACGCTGTCATAATCCTTTTCCTGGGCATCGTGCGAAAGCTCGGTATAAAGCGCCGTCGAGAGCGAGGCGGCTATCAAGGCATAAGGCAGTGTGTACCAAAGGCGCGCATAGGCAATTACAGAAGGACCGGTCTCGGGCTGCACCACCAGCGCGGCTGCGTTGGTAATGGAAGTCGACACGAACATGCATACCGTAGCGAGCAACGTCGGGACGCCGAGCGCGAGCGTCTGTCGCAGTGCAGGATCCTTAAAGTCGATATGAATATGAGGCCGGACACCATGCTTACCGAGTGCGGGAATCTGGCACGCCATCTGGACAAAAACGCCAAGCGTCGTGCCGAGCGAAATCAAAACGACGCCCGCTTGCTCACCAAAGCAGGCAGATACGGGAGCGAAGCCCATAAAACTCGCAATGACAATCACATTGTTGAGTACCGGGGCGAACGTCGACCAAAAGTAGTCACGATGCGCGTTAAGAACGCCCGAGAACACCGAGCCCAAGCCGTAGAACAAAATCTGAATGGCAAAGAAACGGAACATGAATGCAGCGGTATCCATGCTTCCGCCATCGCCCGAAAGGAACGACTGCGTCCAGATAAAGCCCGGAGCAAACACGGTGCCCAACACCGAAATGCCGCCCAGCAGCAAAAGCAGGATGCCGAGCAGATTACCTACGTATTCGTTTGAGGCGTCGCGACCCTGCTCACGACGCACGCCCATGTACACCGGCAAAAAGGCGGTAACCAACATACCGCCCATCACGAGCTCATAGAGCATATTGGGCAGGTTGTTGGCGACCTGATAGGAAGACGAAAGCAGCGACATGCCGATGGCGGCAGCCATAGCCCAAGTACGGATAAACCCGGTGACGCGCGACACAATGGTCAGTGCAGTCATGAGGCCGGCAGAGCGGCCAACCGTAGAGTAGTCCGACGAGCCCATATCATCTACGTCGTCCTGTGATTGGGGGCTGACTTCAGTGTGTTGTCGAGAATCAACCTCGATATCAGGCTCATCGATTATCGCGAAGGGGTCGTCGACCAAAACGGCATCATCGGCAGAAAAAGCTCCGTCAACAGGCGTGACATCGTTGTCAAACGAAGCGTCATCGTTAGCTACGGCATTATTACCAAACACCGTGTCAACTTCCCTGGCGGCAGCGGTTCGACCAGAAAACGACAAAGGACCCCAATCATCGTCCTCAACAGCAACGCCCTCGACCGGATCGGTCGAGCCGAGCGGTGACCACTCGTCATCCAAAAGCAACTGCTCGCCATCACCGTCGGTTGCAGGCCTCGCGGGACGATCGGCTGGGACACCCTGCAGTGCGCCCTTTCCCTGAGCCGCCATCAAAAACACCGCCGTCTCATCGGGACGCGGCGCACGAGACGCCCCGGCGTCAGGCATCCGTCCGGCACGGGATTGAGCCGCGGCCAAAAACACCGCCGTCTCATCGGGGCGAGCCGAAGAGAGAATCGTGCGGGGAGGCACCGTACCGGCACCGGCGGCACGCAAATACACAGCCGTCTCCCCTGGATCTGCAGCAACGGACCAAGCGTTTCGAATCTGGTCATCGACCGAAGAAGCCTCAGGCGCGGGCGTCTGAGAAGCCGAACCCTTTGCAAAGTGAGCTCCGCGCTTCGATTCTTCCTGCGGCATCGCTCAGTCCTCTCTCGTGATCGGGGCAACCGTCGCCCCGCAAAATGCAACTAAGTCGTCGGGGGCAAGCTCAAGTTGATAGCCACGCTTACCGCCTGAGATAAAAATGGTATCCCAAAGGACGCATGTCTCATCGATCAGCGTCCGAAAGCGTTTTTTCATGCCGACTGGACTGCAGCCGCCCCGGACATACCCCGTCGCGGCAAGCAAGTCCTTGACATGCATCATGGTCAGCGACTTTTCACCAGCGGCGCGCGCGGCGGCCTTTAGGTCAAGCTCGTCGGCAACGGGAAGACAGCACACAACGTGTTCGTTGGACGGCGTCACGCAAACCAAGGTCTTAAACCCCTGGCCAGGCTCCTCGCCAAGTTGTTCCAAAATTGCAACGCCTAAACCCACCGACTCATCGCCATCGTCTTCATACGTATGGAGAATATAGGAGATGCCGGCGTTTTCCAGCTCGCGCATCGCATTGGTTTTCGGCGTCTTTGCAGCCTTTGCCATGGCATGTCCCTTCCCTCGCATTCGAACGTAACGCCTAAGTATATGTCCAATTTAGCCGCATACGTCATCTCGACACACAGAAGCGCCACCGAATCGAAAGGAATCGGTGGCGCTTCTCGTACGACGGCGTCTCTTTACTGGGCGTCGAGTTGTGCCTGACGCTCGCGGTCGCGCTTGAGCAGCGGTGCCAAGAACTTGCCCGTGTAACTCTGCGAACATGCCGCGACCTGCTCCGGCGTACCCGAGACCACGACGGTTCCGCCGCCATTGCCGCCCTCGGGACCCATATCGATCAGGCGGTCGGCAACCTTGATGACATCAAGGTTGTGTTCAATCACCAGCACCGTGTTGCCCGCATCGACCAAGCGCTGCAGCACATCGAGCAGCTGGCGGACGTCCTCAAAATGAAGGCCGGTCGTCGGCTCGTCCAAAATATAGAACGTCTTGCCCGTCTGGCGTCGATGAAGCTCCTTGGCGAGTTTCACACGCTGCGCCTCGCCGCCCGAAAGCGTCGTGGCAGGCTGCCCCAAACTCACATAGCCCAAGCCAACGTCATACAAAGTCTGAAGCTTGCGCTTAATCTGCGGGATATTCCCAAAGAAGGCCAGCGCCTCGGTGACGCTCATGTCGAGCACGTCCGAGATGGTCTTGCCACGGTAGGTGACCTCGAGTGTCTCGCGGTTGTAGCGTTTACCGCCGCAAACTTCGCAGGGAACGTAGATATCGGGAAGGAAGTGCATCTCGATCTTGATCTGTCCGTCGCCCTTGCACGCCTCACAGCGCCCGCCACTCACATTAAAGGAGAAACGACCCGGCGAGTAGCCGCGCGCCTTCGACTCCGGCGTACTCGCAAACAGCGCGCGAAGATCATCCCACAGGCCAATATAGGTAGCAGGGTTGGAACGCGGTGTGCGGCCAATCGGCGACTGGTCGATATCGATAACCTTATCGATACACTCGATGCCCTCGATTTTCTTATACGGACCCACAGGGCGCGTCGAACGGTGAATAGCATTCGTAAGGGCAGGCGCAATGGTGTCGGTAACCAGGGAGCTCTTGCCCGATCCCGACACGCCGGTAACAACCGTAAGCGTACCAAACTCGATCTTGGCAGTAACGTTTTTGAGGTTGTTAGCTCGAGCGCCCGTAATTTTAAGGCAGCCGCGACCGGGCTTGCGCCGTTCATCAGGCACCCGGATCATTCGTTTGCCGGTCAGATAAGCGCCCGTCATCGACTCAGGACACGCCATGATATCGGCAGGCGTTCCCGCCGCGACTACGTGTCCGCCGTTGACGCCGGCGCCGGGCCCCATGTCGATCACGTAGTCGGCGGCACGGATCGTGTCCTCGTCGTGTTCGACGACGATGACGGTATTGCCGATATCGCGCAGGCGCTCAAGGGTCTTGATCAGGCGCTCGTTGTCACGCTGATGAAGGCCGATCGATGGCTCGTCCAAAATGTACAGGACACCCATGAGGCCGGCGCCGATCTGCGTTGCCAGGCGAATACGCTGCGCCTCGCCACCAGAAAGCGTCGCCGAGGCACGATCGAGCGTCAGATAGTCGAGTCCAACATCGACCAGAAAACGCAAGCGCTCCAGGATTTCCTTGACGATGCGCCCGCCGATAAACTGTTGGCGCTCGGTGAGCTCCAGGCCCTCAAAAAACTCGAGCGACTCACGGCACGACAGGCAACAAACCTCGTAAATGGACTTGCCGCCCACGGTGACGGCGAGCATCTCAGGGCGCAAACGAGCGCCGTGGCAGCTCGAGCACGGTTCCTCGCGAATGTACTTCTCCAAGCGCGCCTTGGTGTTCTCGTTCGTCGTCTCGGTATAGCGTTCGTACAGGATGTTGCGAACGCCCGAAAACTTGGTATCCCACTGGCTACGACGTCCGTCGAGCTTTTGGTAGTCAACCGAGATCTTCGTATCGCCCAGGCCATCCAAGAATGCACGACGCACGCGAGGGGGCAAGTCCTCCCACGGCGTATCAGCGCTTACCTTAAAGTGTTTACAGACCGCAGCAAAAATCTGCGGGTAGTAGTTCGAATTGCCAAACAGGCTACCAAAGACTCCGTCGGCAATGGACTTCGAGGGGTCCTCGATCAGCGCCTCGGCATCAACGGTTTTCTTAAAGCCCAGGCCGTCGCACTCAGGACATGCGCCATAGGGAGCGTTAAACGAAAAATCACGCGGCTGAAGATCGTCAATGGAGTGTCCATGCTCCGGGCACGCCAAGGCCAACGAATACTCCAGCAGCTCGCCCTCGGTCCCCTCGGGAGCATCACGATCGGGCAGCATGTACACATTTACATTGCCGTGAGCCAGCGCGGTCGCCTGCTCAACGGACTCGGCGATACGGCCCAGAGAGTTCTCACGGATCACGATGCGATCGACCACGACCTCGATATCGTGCTTGAACTTCTTGTCCAGATCGATTGGATCGTCGAGCGAGCGCACTTCACCGTCGACACGCACGCGGCTAAAGCCCTCGGCGCGAAGGTCCTCAAACAGTTTGGTGTACTCGCCTTTTCGCCCGCGCACCACCGGTGCCAGCACAAACGCGCGGCGACCCTCCCCCGCCGCCAAGACCTTGTCGGCAACCTGGTCGGTCGTCTGGCGCTCAATGACGCGGCCGCATTCGGGACAGTGCGGGGTGCCCACACGGGCGAACAGCAGGCGCAGATAGTCATAAATCTCGGTTACGGTGCCAACCGTCGAGCGAGGGTTTTTAGACGTCGTCTTTTGGTCAATCGACACCGCCGGCGAAAGGCCGTCGATTGAATCCAAGTCGGGTTTGTCCATCTGGCCCAAAAACTGGCGCGCATAGCTCGAAAGGCTCTCGACGTATCGACGCTGGCCCTCGGCATAGATAGTGTCAAATGCCAGCGAGCTCTTGCCCGAGCCAGAAAGACCGGTAATGACCACGAGTTGGTCACGCGGAATGGAAACATCGATATCACGGAGGTTGTGCTCACGAGCGCCGCGAATAACGATAGAAGAATCAGACATGGAAGCTCCTTGCCTCCTATTGCATCGAATCATACTGCCGATGAGTTTAGCGCACTCGACGCGCACAGATGTTCGTAATACAAGATTCGCAGACCTTTAGCTTTGCGTATCGGGCGCTTTGTTTCTCGAAATGCCGTGGAAAGGTTACAGTAATCTAATCACTGAACTTAATTTGCTGTAACAGAGGAACGTCCATGACCGAAGATATCCCCCTTGAAATCACTTCGAGCGACATGGCCAATCTGCCCATATTCATCGCCGTCCTTATCGTGGCCACCGTCGTCGTGCGCGTGTATTTTTCAATCAAACACAATGAAAAGCCGCCCATTGCCCGCGTCTTTTGGTGCGCGACGCTCCTCATCCCGCTCGGCATGGTAGCTGCATGGATTACGAATCAATTGCTCGTAAATGAGGGCAGTTCCCTATGGGTCCTTTCTTATTCGGCGCTCGGTGCTGCCGCCGTCATACTTCTTGTCGAGCCTTTGGTTTCGGGACTTATCGACCAAACCGATCTTGCGACGGGAACGGTTGCCTGTATTTGCCGTGACATCCTTGTCATCGCCGCTGTTTCAGCGCTCTCGTTCGTTTCACTCGAAATTTCCTGCAACGAAACGTTCTATCGCATTCCCGCCAACTCATTCGGGTTTTCCGTCGGGCTGCTCGCGACGGTTCTGCTCTCCCTTTATTTGCTGGGACAGCGTCATGGAGGCGTCATGGTCCTCGTGCCCGTCGTCTGTTGCATCCTTGGCATTGCCGAGCACTTCGTCATAACGTTTAAAGGCGAGGCCATCCTGCCAAGCGATATCTTGGCCCTTGGCACCGCAATGGAAGTGAGCGAGGGATACGAGTTTACCTTTACCGCCGGAATCGTAACCTCTCTAGCCCTGCTAGAGATTTCCCTGGGGCTTCTTTCGCTTATTCGACCGAGAAAGCTCCGTACGCCCACCCATGTCTTCCCCGCAATCGCCGCTAACCTCTGCGCTTTTCTGCTAGTGACCGTTGTGGGGCTCTCGGGCTTTTCCAGCATCGACTTGGAGCAGGCGCTGAATTTTGGATTTGACCGTTGGCAGCCCATCACCACGTATGCGTCTCAGGGTTTTATCACTTCGTTCACCGAAATGGTCAACGAGTTGCCCATTGAGAAGCCCGAAGACTATACGCCCGATGAGGCGCAGAGCATCGAGCAAGAGCTCGCCGCCACCTACGACAGCACGTATGGCTCGAGCGAGCAGCGCGCGGCGGCCGTTGCCCAGTTCAATGAAATCAAGCCGACGATTGTTGCCGTCATGAACGAGAGTTTTAGCGACCTTTCGTGCTTTGAGCAGCTCCAGGCGGCCGGGTACACCGGCCCCGCATTCTACAACTCGCTTCCCGACACACTTGTTCGCGGCACCATGCTCGCTTCGGTCGCCGGTGGCGGAACGGCGAACTCCGAATTCGAATTTTTGACCGGAGCGACAACGGCCTTTGTCGGATTAGGCAAAATCCCCTATCAGCTATATCAGATGAATGGCGTCAACAGCCTGGCAAAGGACCTTAAGGAGCTTGGGTATACCGCTACCGCTATGCACCCGCAAAACCCCGTCAACTACCATCGAGATAAAATCTATCAGCAGCTGGGCTTTGGAGACTTTCTTTCAATCGGCGATTTCGAAGGTGCGCCCTGTTACCATGCCGGCGTATGCGACTACGCCACCTACGACAAGATACTCGACCTGCTTAGAACCGACGAAGCCCCGCAGTTCATCTTTGACGTCACGATGCAAAATCACGGCGGCTACGACTATGGCACCGTTCCCGCCGAAGAGCTGACAAACTATTGGGTCGAGGGAGCCAGCGAGGGCGCCAATAGCGCGCTCAACACCTATCTTACCTGCATCAACGCATCCGACCGGGACCTCGAGTACTTTATCAACGAGCTCCGCAATATCGGAAGACCGGTTGTCCTTGTCTTTTTTGGCGACCATCAGCCGAGCGCCGCAACGACTCTCAACGACGAGCTGTACCCTCAGGAAGATACGGCAAGCCACGCTTTCCGTATCTATCAGTCGACCTATTTCGTCTGGGCTAACTATGAAATCGCCGGCAATACCGAGCTCAACGTCTACGACACCGTCGGGGCAAACGAGATTGCAGCCATTACCCTTAATAAGATCGGCGCCCCGCTCACCGACTATCAAAAGGCTCTGCTTGCAACAAGGTCAGATGTGCCCACCATCAATGTCGCCGGCTATCTTGGTGCCGACGGGCTGCGCTACGATTTGGAATCTGAAGACAGCCCATACGCCTCGACGATCGACAAGCTGCAGCGCATGCAATACCTCGAGTTCGCCAGCAAAGTTCAGTAAGCCCGCTCATTCGCTTGGGCCCATCGTATTGCAAGCACACTCGGCCCAAATGCATCACAAATGACTCCCGCTCGCAAACGAGGGTACAATGACGCTCGTGTCACATCACGGGGCTCCGGCCCCAACATATACAAAGGAGTCATACATGGGTTGCGAGCACGCACAGGCCGCCGGCGGACAAACGTCGCCGTCGCAATTTGAGGAGAACACGCTGTCCGAGGTCAAACGCGTCATCGCCGTGCTTTCCGGCAAGGGCGGTGTCGGCAAGTCGTTTGTCACCGGTGCCATCGCCACCGAGCTTGCCCGTCACGGCCACAAGGTCGGCGTCCTCGATGCCGACATCACCGGTCCCTCTATCCCCAAGATGTTCGGTATGAGCGGACGCCACGTCCATGCCCTTGGCAACCTTATGCTGCCCGAAATCTCCGAGCACGGCGTCAAGGTCATGAGCTCCAACCTGCTGCTCCAAAACGAGACCGACCCCGTCCTTTGGCGCGGTCCTGTCATCGCAGGCGCCATTAGGCAGTTCTGGAGCGAGACCTCGTGGGGCCCCATCGACTATCTGCTGGTCGACATGCCTCCGGGAACAGGCGACGTCGCGCTCACCGTCTTCCAGTCGCTGCCCGTCGACGGCATCGTCATCGTCACGAGCCCGCAGGATCTGGTCTCGATGATCGTCGCCAAGGCGGTTAACATGGCCGAGAAGATGAACGTCCCCATTCTGGGCATTGTCGAGAACATGAGCTATATTGAGTGCCCCGACTGCGGCAAGAAGATCGAGGTCTTTGGCAAGAGCAAGCTCCCCGAGGTCGCAGAGCGCTATAACCTCGACATCTTGGGCCAGCTTCCCATTAATCCGGCACTCGCCGAGGCCTGCGATAAGGGCGAGGTCGAGACCGCGCTGCCCGATGGCATGTTGCCCCAGGCAGTCTCTGCCGTCGAGGCCATTGCCCCGCACGAGACCGACGAGGCCTAAGTGAACACGAGCGCCTTCTATGACGTCCTGGTAATCGGCGGCGGGGCTTCAGGCCTCGCCGCCGCCATTACGGCCGCACGCGCTGGCAAAAGCGTCTGCATCGTTGAGCGCGATGTCGCCTGCGGCCTTAAGCTCCTTGCGACCGGCAACGGTCGCTGCAACCTCTCCAACGAATCGATTGATCCACAGCGGTATAACCACCCCGCATTCGTCGAATCCGTCATGGGCCCCCAGCCCGAACAAGAGCTTATGGGTTTCTTCTCCTCGCTGGGCATCATGACAACCTCCGAGGAAGGCCGGCTGTACCCGCGCTCCCTTCGCGCCGAATCGGTACGCGACGCGCTTCTCAACGTTTGCGACCGCCTAGGTATCACCTTAGTCTGCGGGGCCAACGTTGCCTCGGCGCACAAAGCTTCCGAAGGCTGGGCACTCCAAATAAACCGTCCAGCGCGGGCGCTCAAGGCAAAAAAGCACGACGACCGAAAATCGGAGCTCCGCTCGCTTCGGAAAGCACTCGCCGATGTCCCTCGCAAGAACGAGGCCCTGGAGGCACATGCCGTAATTATCGCCACGGGTGGCAACCCCACCGGTATCGCCGATACGTTTAGCCTCCCCCTCACTTCGCTGCGCCCCATCCTCTGCCCCGTATCGGCAACGGTCGTCGGCGATCGGGCGGCACTCAAGACGTTGGATGGTCTGCGCGTCCGCGCCCGCTTGACGCTCACCCGTAACCATAGTGAGCTCTGGCACGAAGACGGTGAAGTACTGTTTCGAACCTTCGGTATCTCGGGCGTCGCTGTCTTCAACCTCTCCCGTCGTATCCAGCGCGGCGATACGATCTTGCTCGACGTTTTCCCCGACCTCTCTAAAGACGAGTTGCTCGATATGCTTAACCGGCGCGTTGAGCTGCTCGGCGGCTTTTCGCCCCGCGATCCCCGTTGGCTCGACGGCATGCTCGCCCCGCAACTCTCCCGCGTCGTCTGCACAGCGTTCGAGCAGTGCCATCCAGGCTCCAACGATGTCGTCCACCTGGTCTCGTTCCTCAAGCACTTTAAGTTGCTCGTCGAGGGAACAGCCGAGGAGCGCTCGGCGCAGGTCACGCGTGGTGGCGTATCTGTCGAGAGCATCTCAACACCCAGTCTACACGCGTGCAGCGTTGTCGACGCCCCGCTTTACGTCTGCGGCGAAGCGCTCGACATCGACGCCGATTGCGGAGGCTTTAACCTTGCGTGGGCCTGGATCTCGGGCATTCGCGCTGCAAGCAGCCTGTAGCCGCACAGTCTATAATCAAAAACGCATTCGGGCCGTCTGGGATACCGGACGGCCTCTTTCTTGCCTCTAAGGAGACCTCGATGATCGAACTCACCCAAGTCAACGCGTCACTCGATGAAGCCGGCGATGAAAATGCCTGCCTCATTGTTGGCAAGCGATTCGCCAAGCGCGTCCTGCGTTGCAAGGACTCCGAGATCAAGTCCATCGAGCTCCACCGCAAGTCAATCGACGCTCGCAAAAAACGAGACGTCCATTTTATCCTGAGCTTTCGTGTTGAGCTGACTAGTCCCCACCTCGAGCGAGAAGCGGTCGACAGCGTTGCCGAGCGTGACCGCTCGCGCGTACGCGCGATAGAAGACGATGAGCCTTCATTCCCCTCCCCCGTTTCTAGCGCACCCAAAGAGCGCCCCGTCGTCGTCGGTGCCGGATGTGCCGGCCTTTTCGCCGCACTCACCCTTGCCGAAGCGGGTCTGAAGCCCTTGCTCATCGAGCGCGGCGACCCGGCATTTCGCCGCTCGCATGCGATCGACCTCTTTCTAAAGGAGCGTATCCTCGACCCCGAGAGCAATATCCAGTTTGGCCTGGGCGGCGCGGGGACCTTCTCGGACGGCAAGCTCAATACGGGAACCAAAAATCCCGCCCATCGCCTCATCCTCGATACCTTCGTCGAGGCGGGTGCGCCCCGCAATATTCTGTGGGATGCCAAGCCGCACATTGGCTCCGACATCCTTCCCACGGTTGTTACCGCTATATCCCAGCGCATCGAGCAGCTCGGAGGTATCGTCCGTTATCGAACAAAACTCGTCGACATTCGCATCGACGCGTCTGGCGCCATCACCGGTATTGATGTCCAATCGTCCCAAGACGCCGCTTACGAGCCAATTGAGACAAAGCACCTCATCCTCGCCTGCGGGCATTCTGCTCGCGATATTTTTGAACTCCTTAAGGACCACAACGTGGCCCTCGCACAAAAGACCTTTGCCATGGGCGTTCGCATCGAGCATCCGCAGCGCGACATCGACCGAGCCCAATATGGAGCCTCGGCGGGACATCCTGCCCTCGGAGCAGCCCCCTACAAACTCGTCGCCCATCTTCCCAACGGCCGCAGCGTGTTCTCGTTTTGCATGTGCCCCGGCGGGCAGGTTGTCGCCGCCTCTTCCGAGCAGGGCCACCTGTGCGTCAACGGCGCCAGCCTCAATGCCCGCGACGGCCGTAACGCAAATGCCGCCCTGCTCGTTAACGTCACGCCTGAGGACCTTCCCGACGATGACCCGCTCGCCGGCATCGAGCTCCAGCGCGCCTGCGAGGCGGCCGCCTATCGCCTGGGCGGTTCCAACTGGAACGCACCGGCACAACTCGTCGGAGATTTCCTCGCAGGACGCGCCAGCAAGGCGCCCGGAAAGGTAAAGCCCACCTATCCGCTCGGTGTGACCTGGACGGCAATTGACGAAGCCCTGCCGCAGCATATCGTCGAGTCGCTCCGCCTGGGACTTCCCCTACTCGGAAAAAAGCTACGGGGCTACGACCGCCCCGATGCCGTTCTTACCGGCGTGGAGACTCGTTCGAGCTCACCGGTCACTGTCACCCGAGACCGAACGTGCCATGCCGTGTCGACCCCGGGCCTCTACCCTTGTGGTGAGGGAGCTGGATATGCCGGAGGCATCATGAGCGCGGCCACCGACGGTATCCGTTGTGCCGAAGCCCTGATCGCAGACCTCTAGCGAACGAATTCCAGCGCGCAAAAGACACAGGCCCCGAGCTCCACAGGGAACTCGGGGCCTGTTCGCTATTTCTTAAACCGTGCACCCTGGCGTTTTCTACCCGATGCGAACGTGGAACCCTTGCGGGCCTGCGAACGCAAGCGCTCGATCGTCTCGTCCTCAGACGCACCCTCGAGCATCGCCCGAATCTGAACGACAGCATCACGCAGGCGCGCCGCCTCCTCAAAGTCCATGACGGCAGAAGCGTTACGCATATCCTCTTCCATGGTTTCGACGATCCGCACAAGCTCGTCATGCGGTAGTTCTTCCAACTGTTCCGCAAGTGTCTGCTCGGGCGCCACCGTTTCCGGCACACCGCCCTCGCCCGACTCATCGGGCGTATAGAATGCGCCATGGCCAAGAGAGTCGCCCTTCGAGCGTCCCTTGGAGCCCACAGTTTTTTCGGCCTCGGCAATAAAACTTGAGATGTCGTTGATGGCCTTGCGCACTGTCTTGGGCACAATGCCATGTTCTTCGTTATATGCCATCTGAATCTCGCGACGGCGCCGCGTCTCCTCGATGGCCGCTTTCATCGAATCGGTCACAACGTCTGCATACATGATGACTTCGCCATCGGCGTTACGGGCCGCACGGCCAATCGTCTGAATCAGCGAACGGCGGTTGCGCAAGAAGCCTTCCTTATCGGCATCGAGAATTGCCACCAGTGAGACCTCGGGAAGATCCAAGCCCTCGCGAAGCAGGTTGATGCCAACGAGAACATCGATCTTGCCCTCGCGCAGCGTTCGCAGGATCTCGACACGGTCCATTGTCGCCGTATCAGAGTGCATGTAATTGACCTTAATGCCCGCATCAAGTAGATGGTCGGTCAGGTCCTCGGCCATGCGCTTGGTCAACGTGGTCACCAGCACGCGCTCCTTGCGGGCAACGCGCTCGCGAATCTCGTCCTCAAGATCGTCAATCTGACCGCGAACGGGACGCACGTCGATCTTGGGATCGAGCAGGCCGGTCGGACGAATAATCTGCTCCACGTCGTTTTGGCTCACCCGCAGCTCGTAGTCGCCCGGCGTTGCCGAAACATAGATGAACTGCGGAATCCTCGCCTCAAACTCATCGAAGCGAAGCGGACGATTGTCGAGCGCCGAGGGCAGGCGAAAACCATGCTCAACAAGCGTAACTTTGCGCGATCGGTCGCCTTCGTGCATGCCGCGAATCTGTGGCACCGTCACGTGGCTCTCGTCTATGATGCAGAGCATGTCCTTGGGGAAGTAGTCAATCAAGGTAAACGGCGGTTCACCCGGCTTACGCCCGTCCAGATGACGCGAGTAGTTCTCGATGCCGTTGCAAAAGCCCATGGTCTCGAGCATCTCGAGGTCATAATCGGTCCGTTGCTGTAGACGTTGCGCCTCGAGCAACTTGTCGGTCGCCTTGAGCTCCGCCACGCGCTTCTCGCACTCTTCACTGATTGACTTCAAGGCCGCCTTGACCTTGGGCTTCTCGGTCACATAGTGCGATGCCGGCCACACGGGAATAGCCTCATACTCACGAAGCATCTCACCGGTAACCTCATCGATTTCGGCGATAAGCTCGACCTCATCGCCAAAGAACTCAAATCGCAACGGATGCTCGGCATAGGGCGGATACACATCGACAACATCACCGCGCACGCGGAAGGTGCCACGCGCCAAGTCATAGTCGTTCCGGTCGTACTGAATGTCGATGAGCGCATGGATAAAGTCATCGCGCTCGAGCGGTACTTTCTTGTCGACATTCGGCGCCAGCCCCGCATAGTCCTCAGGAGAGCCGATGCCATAGATGCAGGACACCGAAGCAACGACGATCACATCGCGTCGAGAAAGCAACGAGGCGGTCGCCTGATGTCGAAGCATCTCGACTTCTTCGTTAATCGAAGCATCCTTCTCGATATACGTATCGCTTTGCGGCACATATGCCTCGGGCTGATAGTAGTCGTAGTACGAGACGAAGTAGACCACGGCGTTGTTGGGAAAGAATTCTTTGAGCTCGCTCGCAAGCTGGGCGGCGAGGGTTTTGTTGGGGGCCATGACCAGCGTTGGCTTACCGAGAGCTTCGATGGTCTTGGCCATGGTAAAGGTCTTGCCCGAGCCGGTCACGCCAAGCAAAACCTGATAGCGGTCTCCTTCCCTCACACCCTGCACAAGCGACTCAATGGCCTTAGGCTGTGAACCTGCAGGCTCATAGGGAGACACGACCTCAAACGGTACCTCGGAGCCCTCAACGCCAAAACGTTTGAGCTCTCCGCCAACACGCTCAACTTCAAAATCCGCCATGGATACTCCTAACTCATACATCTGCAGTATACGCAGGCGGCAGGCATAGTCCTATACGAACCGGTCGGGATAGAGGGTCTTATAGCGAATCCAGGCATTATTGACACGAATCAAATAGGCTTGCGTCTCGGGAAAGGCAATCGCGTTATGGAGCGATGTGTTTTGCTGCGCCCACCCATCGACATTGCCCATTCCGGCATTGTAAGCAGCAATAGCGCTATCCGTCGAACCATTGAAATACGTCAACAGGTACGAGAGGTACGCGCACCCAAATTCGATATTCGAAGCGGGGTCATTCAGGTTATCGGCAGAATACTCATCCCCGTCGACAAGGCCCTTAGCGATCATATCCTGAGCGGTTTCGGGCATAAGTTGCATGAGACCTTGGGCGCCCTGGTTTGATTCCGCCTCGGGATCCCAATTTGATTCCGACTTGATGACGGCACACACCAGATACGGATCGAGATTATGCGAAATACTGGACTGCTTTACATACGCCTCATAGTCAATCGGATAGAACGGTTTAAAGAAAGCGGCGGGAGCACACGAGTAAACGAGCGAGATAAGGCCAAAGACGAAAACGACAACCAGCGGCACAAGGCGATACCACGTAAAGAAACGCGTCTTAGGCATCTGTCGTCTCCTTATCCATAGCATCCATAAGGCCATGGCGAGCAAGCCACGCGTCCAGTTGTTCAAAGAGCGAGCTGTCGCCCGCTGCGTTATCAATCACGGTCGTGGCGAGACTGCAAAGCGAAGACTCATCGGGTTGGCAAGCACAGCGAGCATCAAAATCGGATGGCTCCATACCACGGTGAATAGCGCGTTCGCGACGGACCGCTAAAGGAGCGCTAACAACCATAATTTCATCCGCAAGGCCAAAGGCATCCTCAAAGCCAGTCGGAGCAGATACTTCGACCGCCGCAAAGGGATAGCGGGGGGACGAAACCGTACAGCAAGCAGGATCGAGAATCCTCAGCGAAAGCTGCTCAATGAGAGCGGGGTGAACAATACTATTGAGCCTTGCAACCGTATCGGGAGAAACAAAAGCTCGAGAAGCGAGAACGTTACGTCGAACACCGCCATCCTCGTCCAAAATATCCCAGCCAAACTCTTCAGCAAGAGCATTGACGATATCCGACCCCGGTACGTACAGCGATTTGGCAAGAACATCTAAATCGATAAGCAGGGCTCCGCGAGATTCCAGAAAGCGGCAGGCAGTCGATTTACCCGAAGCAATATTGCCCAAAACGAAAACGGTAAACATCAAGCCCTCCCTAACGTCAATGCGAGTAATTATCGCGCAAATACAAAGCGACGGTTCAAAAAACAGCCAAACAGTAAGAGAGTCAAAGGAAGAGTCCGCTCACAAGGCACAGCTTGTATATAGCGCAAAAAAGGGGGAGGCCGCGAGGCCTCCCCCTTCTCGATTCTCGATGACGGCTCGGTGCCGTCCACCGGTCAGCGGCGCCCTGGCCTCCCACGGGCTGGCCCCGCAGTACTCTCGGCGCGATGGGGCTTAGCTTCCGGGTTCGGAACGGGACCGGGCGTGCCCCCCATGCTCTGGCCGCTGACCGGTGGGCGGCGCCCACCGTTACGGTGCCCGGTGTCTCATCCACGTGCCCTGGGGGCCGCATGGCGTATAGGGGAGGTGACTCGGGGGCATCCTCGTGCCCGGACCGCGCGTGAGCGCTGGGTCCCGCGGGCCGCGAGGTGCGGTTCCGGAA
>NZ_JBQKGH010000007.1:0-114296 GCF_052118905.1 Collinsella sp. LCP21S3_A3
TGTAGAGGGGTATGGAGATGTGTCTGCTTGCGCAGCAATTTGCGTAATCTGGGAAAACGGCCTGAATTAACTCGTATAATGACCTGTGTCGAAAGATACGAAAACCTGTACCTTTTTGTGCAAAAAACCGCTCATCCAGCGGCTTTTTTTGTTTGGGCATTAAAAAAGGCGACCGCCCTTTGTGGACGGTCGCCTTTGTTAATTGTTGTGCAGTTTGCCTTAGGCGCGAGTCTTAATCTCCTCGGTCACCTTGGCCACAAACTCGTCGACGCTCATCTGAACGGTCTCGTTGGAACGATCGCGGACGGAGATGTTGCCGGCCTCGACCTCCTTCTCGCCCAGGATGAGCATGTAGGGCACGCGGTCGATGCTGCGGGCCTCGCGGATCTTGTAGCCGATCTTCTCGTCGCGGTCGTCGCAGACCACGCGAATGCCGGCCTCCTCCAGCTTGGCGCACACCTCGTGGGCATAGTCGCGGCTCTTCTCAGAGACGGGAAGCGCCTTGACCTGCACGGGAGCCAGCCAGGTGGGGAACTTGCCCGCAAAGTGCTCGATCAGAATGCCAATAAAGCGCTCGATGGAGCCAAAGCACACGCGGTGCAGCATGATGGGGCGCTTCTTGGTGCCGTCGGCGTCCACGTACTCCAGGTCAAAGTTGAGCGGCATCTGGAAGTCGAGCTGAACGGTACCGCACTGCCAGGTACGGCCGAGCGAGTCCTCCAGGTGGAAGTCGATCTTGGGGCCATAGAAGGCGCCGTCGCCCTCGTTGACCTCGTAGTCCATGTGCAGCTGCTCCAGAGCGGTGCGCAGGCCCTCCTCGGCGCGAGCCCAATCCTCGTCCGAACCCATGGAGTCCTCGGGGCGGGTGGAAAGCTCAACGTGATACTTAAAGCCAAACTTCTGGTACACAGAGTCGATAAGGTTGACCACGCCCACAATCTCGTCGGTCAGCTGATCGGGGCGCACAAACAGGTGGGCGTCGTCCTGGTTAAAGCAGCGCACGCGGAACAGGCCGTGCAGGGCTCCGCGCAGCTCGTGGCGGTGCACCAGGCCAATCTCGCCGGCGCGGATGGGCAGCTCGCGGTAGGAGTGCGGCTTGGAGGCGTACACCAGCACGCCGCCCGGGCAGTTCATGGGCTTAATGCAGTACTCTTCGTCGTCGATGACGGTGGAGTACATGTTGTCCTTGTAGTGGTCCCAATGGCCCGAAGTCTTCCACAGCTGCTTGTTCATGATGAGCGGCGTGGAGATCTCCACGTAGCCGGCCTTCTGGTGGATCTCGCGCCAGTAGTCCAGCAGCGTGTTCTTAAGGATCATGCCGTTGGGCAGGAAGAACGGGAAGCCGGGGGCCTCGTCGCGCATCATAAAGAGGTCCATCTCGCGGCCGATCTTGCGGTGGTCGCGCTTCTTGGCCTCCTCCAGCATGCGCATGTGCTCGTCGAGCTCTTCCTTGGTGGCAAAGGCGACGCCGTTGATGCGGGTGAGCATCTTGTTCTCCTTGTCGCCCTTCCAGTAGGCGCCCGAGACGCCGGTGAGCTTAAAGGCCTTGAGGGCCTTGGTGTAGCAGATGTGGGGGCCGACGCACATGTCGATGTAGTCGCCCTGCTGGTAGAAGGTGATGCGAGCATCGTCGTCCAGATCGCCGATGTGCTCGACCTTGTACTTCTCGCCGCGCTCCTCCATAAGGGCGATGGCCTCGGCGCGGGGCTTCTCGTACACGGAGAACTTGAGGTTCTCCTTGACGATCTTTTTCATCTCGGCCTCGATCGCGGGGAAATCGTCCTCGCTGATCTTGACGCCCTCGGGCAGGTCGACGTCGTAGTAAAAGCCGTTGTCGGTCGCGGGGCCGTAGGCAAAATCGGCCTGGGGGTACAGGCGCTTGATGGCCTGCGCCATGATATGCGCGGCGGAGTGGCGGATGACGTGCGTTACCTCGTCCTGCGGGAGCTCGGCCACCGAACCGTCATTGTAGAGTGCCTTCATGGGTATGTTTTCTCCTCTCGGATGCCTGGTGCAAGTGCTGCTTGGCGCCGTGCGGTGTGCATTGCGCTTGCCGGCGCGTGCGTTTTGACTTGCATCATTATAGGCAGGTTACCTAGGTATACAAGCGCCCGCCGCACCTGAATGGCACGGCGGGCGATTTTCTACGCATGCTTCATCGTGTGGGGGCGGGGCTGCGTGCGGCTTGCGCGCGGCGCGCGGGGCCCGTGGCTTGCGGCCGGCCCGGCGATGGATGCGCTACTGGATGCGAGTTCGGCAGTAGGGGCAGACCTTCCAGTGCGCGTCGAGCGGGCGATGGCAGCTGGGGCACACGTTGCGAACCTGGGTATCGCACACCGGGCAGACCACAAAGTCCTTCTCGATGGGCGCACCGCACTGCGGGCAGGTGCCGTACTGGGCAAGCTGGCGCTCGCGCAAGGCCATGTCCAGCTCCTGCTCCTCGCGGTCGGCCGCATAGGAGTGCGGGCGCAGGACCAGGTAGGCGATGAGGCCTACAAACGGGATGAGGGCAATGATGCCCCATGCCACGTAAGCGCTAGCGCCGCGGCGGCGGGCGTCAATAAACACATAGACGACCGACAGCACGTACAGGGCGATGATAAAGCCAACAAAGGCATAGATGACGCCCATAAGCTGCGGCGACATGAGCTCAGAGATGTACTTGGACATAAGGTGGGCCTTTCGGGATAGTTACAACTCGAGTTAGTGTAACACGGGGGTTAACGATTTGGCAGGTCGCAGGCATGGGCGGATAGAAACATCTCAATCTGTAACAGGTGAGAGCGGAATCCTGGTCCAGATGTTACAGAATTAGACAAACCGTTCTCTCCCAGACTTAAATCTCAATCTGTAACATCTTGGCTCCAGGATCAGTCCCTACTGTTACAGATCAAGATGAACGGTGAGCCCTCCGTTAAATATCTCAATCTGCAACAACTAGGGGCCAGAAACCCTTCTATCTGTTACAGATCAAGACAAAGGAAAATGTCCAATCTCAATATCCCAATCTGTAACAACAACTCGGCAAAAACAGGTCTAACTGTTACAGATTTAGACATTCGAAACCGACTGATGGGTTCATCTAAATCTGTAACATCTAGACCCCAAATCGATCCCAAGATGTTACAGATCGAGACAGATGACCTCTCCCTGACTTTAAATCTCAATCTGTAACACATAGGACCGATTTTCTACTCTTACTGTTACAAATTAAGACAAACAGAGGGCCCGCCTGGCAAACGTCTCGATCTGTAACATCTGGAACCCAACTCTTCTGCTTACCGTTACAGAACGAGACAAACCTTTGACAACAGGGGTGCCAGACGAGGTCACCGATTGACCTGAGTCTCCCCTCGCCTGCCGTTGGCGGATGCAGCGGTGCTGTTCGCCGCATTGCCGCTGCGCGGGGGATGCGCACACCGTAGGATAGCCTTATTGACAGCCTGTCAACTCGTCTTGGAGGCACTGTGACGGAAACGTTTGATATCGCGATTGTGGGCGCGGGCATCACCGGATGCGCCATCGCGCGGCAGCTCGCACGCTATGACCTGTCCATCTGCGTGGTCGAGGCGGCCAACGACATTGCCCTGGGCGCGTCGAAGGCCAACGGTGGCCTGGTGCACGCCGGCTACGATCCGGCGCCGGGCACGGTTAAGGCCCAGGTCAACGCCCGCGGCTGCGAGCTATATGGCACGTGGGCCCAGGAGCTGGGCTTTTTGTTTTGCCGCACCGGGTCCATGGTGCTGGGATTTAGCGACCAAGACCGCGCGCAGCTGGAGCAGCTGCAAAGCAACGGGCTGGCAAACGGTGTACCCGAGTTGGCGATCGTCGGGGCCGAGCGCATCCACGAGCTGGAGCCGCGCGCCAGCGCCCAGGCCACGTGCGCGCTGTGGTGTCCCTCGACCGGCTATGTCGATCCGTTTGAGGTCGCCATCGCCGCGATGGAGAACGCGGTCGCCAACGGCGTGACGTTTGTGCGCTCCGCACCGGTGGAGACGATCAAGGTAGCTCCCGGCGCTGGCGACAGGAGCGGTGACGGGACCGCTCGTTTTACGCTGGTAACACCGGCCGGTGATGTGCGCTGCCGCTATTTGATTAACGCGGCGGGCAACGGCGCCGCAGACATCTCGCATATGGCGGGCGCCGAGGAGTTCCAGATGGTCTGGCGCCAGGGCAACATTGTGGTGCTGGACAAGGAGCCGCGCGCACTCATGCCGCTCTACCCCGTTCCCACGCCGGTTTCCAAGGGCGTCATCGTTACGGGCACCGTCCACGGCAACACGGTGATCACCGCGACGGCCGCTGTGCGCGAGGCGGGCGACACGCAGACCTATGCGAGCGATGTCGACGCGCTGCTGAGCGGCGCGCGCAAGCTGGTGCCCGATCTGGACACGCGCCGCGTGGTGCGAGCGTTTGCCGGCGGGCGTCCGGTCATGAAGGGAACGAACGACTTCTTTATTGGGCAGTCCGCCGTGGTGCCAGGCCTGTTCCAGGCGGCAGGCATTCAGTCGCCGGGCGTAGCGAGCGCTCCGGCCATTGCCGAGCGCATGGAGCAGGTGCTGCGCGAGGCGGGTGTTGCTTTGCGCGAGCGGGCCGATTGGGATCCGATTCGCCGTGCGCCGGACGACTTTGACCGCGCGCCGCTTGCGCGCAAGGAAGAGCTCATTGAATCCGACCCCGCGTGGGGGCAGATTGTCTGCCGCTGCGAGACGGTGCCCGAGGCCGAGATCGTGGCCGCGATTCGACGCCGCCCGGGTGCGGTCTCGGTCGAGGGCGTCAAACGCCGTTGCCGCGCCGGCATGGGTCGGTGCCAGAGCGGCTTTTGCCAGAGCCGCGTGGTGCGGATTCTGGCCCGCGAGCTGGGCTGCGATCCCAGCGAGGTGCTGCTGGAGGACACTGGCTCGTGGCTCGTTGAGGGACCGTTGAAGGGGGTGCGCTAGGATGGCGACGAGTATCGATATGGGTGCGGTATCGGGCGTCGAGTGCACTTGCGCAGATGCCGACAGGGCATCAATTGCTGCCGGCGCCGTGCAGACGCAGGCGTTCGACGTAGTCGTTATCGGCGGCGGACCTGCCGGCATGGCGGCCTCACTTGCCGCACGCAAGGCCGGAGCGCGCGTGGCCATCGTGGAGCGCGAACAGCACCTGGGCGGCATCCTGCGCCAGTGCATCCACCCGGGCTTTGGCCTCTCACACTTTAAGCAGGAACTGACCGGTCCCGAGTACGCACAGCGCTTTATCGACCAGGTGCGCGAAACCGATATCGCACTGTTCCTGGACAGTATGGTGATTGGGATCGACTCAAGCGAGGACAAAGTCGCAGGCACGGGCGCAAGTGGCGCGGCGAGCGAAGCCTCGGCACACACCGTCACGCTCATGAGCCCCGCCGGCATGTTGCAGCTCACCGGGCGCGCCGTCGTCCTTGCCATGGGGTGTCGCGAGCGCACGCGCAGCGAGATCAAGATTCCCGGCAGCCGCCCCGCCGGCGTGTTTACCGCCGGCCTGGCGCAGCGATACATCAACATCGACAACCTCAAGCCCGGCTCGCGCGCCGTCATTTTAGGCTCGGGCGACATTGGGCTCATCATGGCGCGTCGCTGCACGCTCGAGGGGATTTCGGTCGAGGGCGTGTACGAGCTTATGCCATACGCCAACGGCCTGCGCCGCAATGTAAAGAATTGCCTGGACGATTTTGGCATTCCGCTGCACCTGTCCACCACCGTCACACGCGTGATTGGGCACGACCGCGTGGAGGCCGTCGAGGTGAGCCAGGTCGACGAAAATCTGGCGCCCATTCCGGGGACCGAGCGCATCGTTCCGTGCGACACGCTGCTGCTTTCGGTAGGTTTGATTCCCGAGAACGAGCTTTCGGTAGGCGCGGGTGTTGAGCTTGACCCGCGCACGCGCGGCGCCGTGGTGGACCAGAGCCTGCAGACGGGCGTGCCGGGCATCTTTGCCTGCGGCAACGTGCTGCACGTGCACGACCTGGCCGACAACGTGACGACCGAGTCCGAGCGTGCCGGCGCAGCCGCGGCGACGTACGCACTGGGGACCGGCGCGGATGTCGAGACGGGCGCTGGCTGCCAGCTCACGGTCTCCCCTGCCGACATTGCCGGCTACGCGCTGCCGGGACGCATTACGGCCGTGGCACTCACCAGGCTCAACTTCCGCGTGCGCCGGCCGGTCGATGCCGCCCGCGTGCGCATTTTGGCGGGCGACGAGGAACTGCTTACGGGCAAGGTCCGCGCGTTTAAACCGAGTGTTATGGAAAGCTTCCCGCTGCCGGCAAAGGTGATACAGCGAGCGCTCGACCTGGGTGCCAGCGAGATTATCCTTTCCGTCGAGCCCGTCGAGGAGGCATAGCCATGAGCACAAATGCGATCGAGACGCTACAGTTCAACTGCACCACCTGCCCCTCCGAGTGCCTCCTTACGGTGGAAGTGGAGCGCGGGGCCGACGACCGCGTGGCGACGGTGCGCGCCGTGACCGGCAACAGCTGCCCGCGCGGCGATAAGTTCGCACATCAGGAGCTCACCTGCCCCATGCGCGTCCTCACTACCACCGTGGCGGTATCAGGCGGCGACGAGGCACTGCTGCCCGTTCGCACGGCCGAAGCCATCCCGCTGGCACTCCACGCCCAGACCATGGACCTCATCCGCGGCCTAGTGGTCAAAGCCCCCATCCGCATGGGCGATGTAGTCCTCCCCAACCTCCTAGACACCGGTACCGACCTCATCGCCAGCATGGACATCGACCCGGCCTAAGCAGCTCGTTTGGGACGGTGCTCTTTTAGCTACCCCGCATCCGCCTCGCCCCTCCTCAATTGCGGTGAAATAATTCCCGATTTCCGCCAAAACCCCGGCATCAAGGAACTATTCCACCGCAACTTGCCTTGGGATCGGTATTTAGCTTGTGCCTACTTTAGTGCCATTTCAAAACTATGCCGGATTACGGAGCTGATTCGGAGACCCCCACCCATACCGGCAATTTTCGATTTTTGATAAGCCTTCTACCTGCGGTTTTAATTTCGCGATTTTTCCCATGGTCAAGTAATACAGGTCCAGCCCCGTAATCCGCCATAGTTTTGAAACCAGCCCATTTGGGACGGGACCATATTGACTACTTTTACCTATCAGCTCACATGTTTGACGCAGCTAAAATAGCCCCGTCCCAAATTGACTACCCTGGCATTGGGGATACCATGGTGGCAACCTAACGAAAGGACGATGTATGGCACATGTCGATGACCAGCGCGTGGCACGCGTGCTCGATGCGCTCGAGGCTCAGCACCCCGGCGCGCAGCTGCTCGTAAACGACCCGTGGTCGATTTATTACCTGACCGGCTTTTATGCCGATATGTTCGAGCGTTTTTGCGGCGTACTGCTCGCACGCGGTAGCGAGCCCGTGATCTTGGTCAACGCGCTGCATCAGCTGCCCGAGTATGACAATGCCCGCGTCGCGTACCACACCGATACCGACGTCGTGGCCGACGCCATCGCTCGCGAGGTTGATCCGACCAAACCGCTCGGCATCGACACCGTCATGCGCTCCGGCTTCTTGATGCCCCTCATGGAGCGCCATGCCGCGAGCGAATTCCTCCTAGGCGATTTTGCCGTGACCGCCGCGCGAACCTACAAAGACGCCGGCGAGCAGGAGCTTATGCGCGTGTCCTCGGCCGCTAACGACGCCGTGATGGCCGACGCGATCGAGCTCGTCCACGAAGGCGTGACGGAGCGCGAGATCGCCGACCAGATGCTTGGCCTGTATCGCAAGCACGATTGCGAGGGCTTTAGCTTTCCGCCCATCGTGAGCTTTGGCGCCAACGCCGGCGACCCGCACCACGAGCCAGACGATACGGTACTCAAGCGTGGCGACGTGGTGCTGTTCGACATTGGCGGGCGTCGCCGCAACTATTGCTCGGACATGACGCGCACGTTCTTTTGGGGCGAGCCGGACGAGGAGACCGCGCGTATCTACGACATCGTACGCCGTGCCAACGAGGCCGCCGAGGCGCTCATCGCACCGGGCGTGCGCATGTGCGATCTGGACCGTGCCGCGCGCAACGTGATTGAGGACGCGGGTTATGGCAAGTACTTTACGCACCGTCTGGGACACTCGATCGGCCTGCAAGACCACGAGCCGGGCGACGTCTCGCTCGTCAACGAGCAGGTCGTGGAGCCGGGCATGACGTTTTCCATCGAGCCGGGCATCTACCTCCCCGGCCGCACCGGCGTCCGCATCGAGGACCTTGCCCTGGTCACCGAGAGCGGCGTCGAGATCCTCAACGCCTACCCCCACGATCCGGTCCGCCTAGACTAGGCAATGCGGCAAAGGGACAGCCCCTTTGCCGCATCACATGAATGCCGCCACGAAATGGGCCTATCTACTACGTTTAACCCCCATGGGGCGACCATGCGGGTATTTTTTGAAAATTGGCAAGCCTTCTACCTGCGGTTTTGATTTTGCGATTCTCGGCATGGTTGAGGGTAGCCGGTCAAACGTAGTAGATAGGCCCATTTCGTGGCGAGCAGGCAAACTAGCTACCCTGCGGAAGGGATCTAGCGGAGCAGACCGGCAACTTCGCCGG
The DNA here is from genome assembly GCF_052118905.1 of Collinsella sp. LCP21S3_A3. Classification (NCBI taxonomy): domain Bacteria; kingdom Bacillati; phylum Actinomycetota; class Coriobacteriia; order Coriobacteriales; family Coriobacteriaceae; genus Collinsella; species Collinsella sp. LCP21S3_A3. The sequence goes on from NZ_JBQKGH010000007.1 coordinate 8,588, forward strand.
CCAGGGTGATGGTGCCTGCTGCTACGAAGGGCTCGCCTGCGGCCTCAAAGGCTGCGAGGGCCTCGGACACGCTGGGGTACACGCCTGCGAGCTTATCGGAATCCACCAGGGCAGCAAGCTCCTCCGCCGGCAGGGCGCGATCGGAATCGGTCTGTGTGACGACCACGCGCGGGAAGGCCGGGATCAGCACATCGACGATACCCGCCACGTCCTTGTCTGCCAGCGCGGCGCACAGCAACGTGGGGCGGCTCTCTACGCACGGATCGATCTCGTCCAAGGCGCTCACAAAGTTCTCGCAGCTCTGGGGGTTATGGCAGGCGTCAATCAGCTTGAGCGGGTCGGTTCCCAACACATCAAAACGGCCCGGCGTGGCACAGCCCATAAGCGAAGCATCAAGCGCCTCGTGGTCGAGCTCGCGACCCAGATACCCCTCGCAGAGCATAATCGCGCACGCGGCATTCTGCGGCTGATACGCCGGCTTAACCATGCTCGACGTATAAATCGCACGCGGCGTGGTACAGCTAAACTCAACCGTATCGCCCACATGCGCCGGCACCTTGGTCGTGGCGTGGCTCACCACCAGCGGCACCACACCACACTCGCGACAACGGGCATCCATAACGCGCTGAACGCTCGGCTCATGCGTGCCCTCGCCCAGCACAACCAGGCGCCCGGGCTTAATGACGGCGGCCTTCTCCCCCGCAATGGCCTCGAGCGTATCGCCCAGAATGCGCGTGTGGTCGAGTCCGATACCCGTGATGGCAACGGCGACGGGATCGGTCGCGCTCGTGGCGTCCCAGCGACCGCCCATGCCGACCTCGAGCACGGCGACATCCACGCGAGCCTCGGCAAACACCACAAGCGCGGCGGCCGTCAGCAGGTCAAACGGCGTGATGGTATAGGCACGCTCCCCCGCCACCACGCGGCGCGCATTCACTCGATGCCCCGCCTCAACAGCAGCAGAAACGCCACGGGCAAACGCCTCATCGCTCACGACGTGCCCATCGACCTCCATGCGCTCGGAATAGCGAACAAGCTGCGGCGACGTATAAAGCGCAGCCTTGAGCCCCTCGCCGCGAAGGATAGCAGCCGAAAAACGCGTCGTCGAAGTTTTGCCATTGGTACCGGCAACCTGAATGCAATCAAAGTACTCGTCCGGCCGCCCCAGCTCATCGAGCATATCGACAACCGTCTCGAGCAGAGGACCAGCATCCCCAGAAATCCGCCCCGTATCGGCAGCAAGCCCAACAGCCTCATCAAACGAAAGCAAATCAAACGAGAAAGGAACGACATACGACCCAGAACGCTTAGCCATAACCCAAAGTCCCCTCAACATAAAAAGAGGCCCGAATCAACAACGAGCCCTTCCCATTCAAAATATCAGCCAAACACCGCTTTGCAGCAGAATCAAGGCCACAGCCAAGTGGCCTAACCCACCAGTTGCAAGCAACGACGTAAACGACCTGGGAGCGGTTTGGGGCTTTGCTCGATACAAGTTCCGCACGAGCCGAAGGCCACTTAATGTGGCCTTCGTGCGAGCAGGACTGTCCGCAGTAGCGAGCAAAGCCCCAAACCGCGTCCCCCAGTAACGCTTACGAGAAGTCAGCAACCTGAGCAGTCAGCGCCTCCAGGATCTCCTTGAGCTCAGCTGCACGGTCCCTCTTCTTCTGGACCACCGCGGGCGCGGCCTTGGCCACAAAGCCCTCGTTGGCGAGCGTCTTCTCGCAGCCGGCGAGCTCCTTCTGGGCCGCGGCAATCTCCTTCTCCAGACGTGCCTTCTCGGCCGAAAGGTCAACCTTGCCCTCGAGCACCACAAAGACCTCGACGCCGCTGTCGACCACGGCGATGCTCGCAGCCGGCTTCTCAACATCGGTACCCATGACCAGCGAGGCGGTATTGGCCAGCGGCTCGATGGTCGAGCGCAGGCTCTCGAGCTTCTCGATGTCCTCGACACCGGCACGCACGACCACGTCGAGCTCGGCCTTGGGGCTCAAGCGATAACGCGAACGCGTGGCACGGGCGGCAGAAACAACGGTGCGACACAGCTCAAACGCGCGCTCGGCGTCCTCGTCGACATACTTGACGTAGTCGGCAGGCTCGGGCCACTTGGCGATCATGAGCGCCTCGGCGCGGTCCACGTTGCCCTCGGCGTCCAGGTCGAGCACGCTCGCCGGCATGTTGTCCCAGATCTCCTCGGTGACAAACGGCATGAGCGGGTGCATCAGGCGAATAGAGGTATCGAGCACAAAGATCAGGTTTCGCTGCGCCTGCAGACGGCCCTCGCCCTTTAGGCGCGCCTTGGTGACTTCGACGTACCAGTCGCAGACCTCGTTCCAGAAGAACTGCTGAACACCGCGGGCCATGTCGCCAAAGGTGTAGTTCTCGATGCCCTCGGTGACCATCTTGACGGCCTTAGCCAGACGACTGAACATCCAGGCGTCGGCCGGCGTCTCTACGACAGGCTCGCCGGGCGTGTAGCCCTCCATGTTCATAAGCAGGAAGCGGCTGGCGTTCCAGATCTTGGTCACAAACGACTTGGCCTGCTCGGTACGCGGGCTGTCGATAAGCTTCTTGGTCTTCTTATCGATGTTCGCGTCAAACTTGACATCCTGGTTGTTGGTGCAGAGCGTCAGCAGGTTGAAGCGCATGGCGTCGGCACCGTACATGCCAATGAGGTCCATGGGGTCAACGCCGTTGCCCTTGGACTTGGACATGCGGCTGCCGTCCTTGGCAAGAATCGTCGGGTAGATGACGACATCCTTAAACGGCACCTCGTCCAGGAAGTACAGCGAGCTCATGACCATGCGGGCGACCCACAGCGCGATGATGTCGCGCGCGGTGACGAGTGCCGTGGTGGGGTGATGTCCCTCGAGTAGCTCCGGCTTTTGCGGCCAGCCCTGCGTGGCGAAAGTCCACAGCTGCGAGCTGAACCAGGTGTCCAGCACGTTCTCGTCCTGATGCACGTGATGACCGCCGCACTTAGGGCACACGTCGGTGTCCTCGGTAAGGGCATCCTCCCAGCCGCAGTCCTCGCAGTAGAACACGGGAATACGGTGGCCCCACCACAGCTGGCGGCTGATGCACCAGTCCTTGAGGTTCTCCATCCAGGTGGTATAGGTCTGCGTCCAACGCGCGGGGTGGAAGGTCACCTTGCCGGAGTTGACGGCGTCGAGCGCCGGCCCCTTGAGCTTGTCGACGGCCACAAACCACTGCTCGGACAGCCACGGCTCCAGTGCGGAGTCGCAACGGTAGCAGTGCATGACGGAGTGATCGTGATCCTCGACGTGATCGAGCAGGTCGTGCTCCTCAAACCACTTGATGACGGCCTCGCGGCACTCCTCGCGGGTCATGCCGGTAAACTCGCCGTAGCCCTCGACGACCACCGCATGCTCGTCAAAGATGTTGATCTGCGGCAAGTCGTGGGCCTGACCCATGGCGTAGTCGTTGGGGTCGTGGGCCGGGGTGACCTTGACAAAGCCGGAGCCAAAGTTGGCGTCGACATGCCAATCCTCAAAGATGGGGATCTCGCGGTCGACGATGGGGAGCTTGACGGTCTTACCCACAAAGGCGGCCTTCTCGGGGTCCTTCGGGGAGACGGCCACGCCCGTGTCGCCGAGCATGGTCTCGGGGCGCGTAGTGGCGACGACGATGTAGTCCTGGCCGTTGACCGGCTCGGTCAGCGGGTAGCGCAGGTGCCACAGGTGACCCTTCTCGTCCTTGTACTCGGCCTCGTCGTCCGAGATGGCGGTGGTGCAGTTGGGGCACCAGTTGACGATGCGCTTGCCGCGGTAGATCAGGCCGTCGTGGTACCAGTCGCAGAACACCTTGCGCACGGCCTGGGCGTAGTCCTCGTCCATGGTAAAGCGCTCGTTATCAAAGTCGACGGAGCAGCCCATACGCTTGATCTGCTCGACGATGATGCCGCCGTACTCGTGGGTCCAATCCCAGCAGGCGTCGACAAACTTATCGCGGCCGATCTCCAGGCGGCTGATGCCCTCGCTCTTGAGCTTCTTGTCGACCTTGGTCTGCGTGGCGATACCGGCGTGGTCGGTACCGAGCACCCAGCGGGTGGACCTGCCGCGCATGCGGGCCATGCGGATGATGGCATCCTGGATGGAGTCGTCGGTGGCGTGACCCATGTGGAGCTTGCCGGTCACGTTGGGAGGCGGAATGGTGACAGTGCAGTCGCCCACGCCCTCGCGGCGCTTGTAGTAGCCGCCGTCGAGCCACTTCTGCAGGATCGCCGGCTCGTTGGTCGACGGATCGTAGTTTTTGGGCATCTCTTCCATATATCTCTCCCGTCCCACCGGGGAGGAATGTAGGCCCGCCAGGGTCTGCATTCCTCCCCTTAGGTATCGATTACTTCAGTCTGTAATGACTTCGCTGAGGCTTAAACAAACAAACAGAATAACACAGGTAGTTGGGGTTATTGCGTATATATAAAATAGCCTCCGACCGCGGGTGGTCGGAGGCTATTCAAATTCACATTTGCGAAACCTACCATTTAGGGACAGGTTTATTTTGGTCGGTTTTATATGGGCAAACGTCATTCTCCCTGATAAAACCTGCCAAAATAAACCTGTCCCTTTTTGGCAGGTTTACCCGTAGATGCGCTGGGGCTGTTCGGTGCCCTTTACGGAGGCTTCGGTCACGATGACCTTGGCGACTCCTTCCTCGCTCGGCAGGTCGAACATCGTCTGCTGCAGCACGTCCTCGCAGATGGAGCGCAGGCCGCGGGCGCCGGTCTTGCGGGCAAGCGCCATGCGGGCAATCTCGTGCAGGGCGGCGTCCTCAAACTCAAGTTCAACGTCCTCGAGCTGGAACATCTTGCGGTACTGACGCACAACGGCGTTCTTTGGCTCGGTCAGGATCGACACCAGGTCGTCCTCGTCGAGCGCCTGTGTCTGGGTGACGACGGGCGTACGTCCCACAAACTCGGGGATCATACCAAAGGCGTTGAGGTCCTGCGGGAGCACCTGACGCAGCAGGTCGTTCTCGTCGACCGAGGTGGGGCCGGCGATCTCGGAGTTAAAGCCCACGCCCTTGTTGCCCACGCGATCGGCGATAATCTTGTCCAGACCCACAAAGGCACCGCCGCAGATAAACAAGATATTGGTCGTGTCGATCTGCAGCAGCTCCTGCTGGGGGTGCTTGCGGCCGCCGGTGGGCGGAACGCTTGCCACCGTGCCCTCAAGGATCTTAAGCAGCGCCTGCTGAACGCCCTCGCCCGAAACGTCGCGGGTGATGGAGAGGTTCTCGGCCTTGCGGGCGATCTTGTCGATCTCGTCCACGTAGATGATGCCGACCTGCGCACGCTCGATATCGCCATCGGCAGCATTGATGAGCTTGAGCAGGATGTTCTCCACGTCCTCGCCCACGTAACCGGCCTCGGTGAGTGCGGTGGCGTCGGCGATGGCAAACGGCACCTCGAGGATGCGCGCGAGCGTCTGGGCGAGCAAGGTCTTACCGGTACCGGTGGGACCGAGCAGCAAGATGTTGGACTTGGCGAGCTCCACCTCGTCCATATCGTCGTCGAGCCGCGAACCCACACCCGAGGCCTCGTCAAAGGCCGAAAGCGCGGCGCCACCCTCGATCACGCGACGGTAGTGGTTGTACACGGCAACCGACATGGCGCGCTTGGCGTCTTCCTGACCCATGACATAGGCCGAAAGCTCGTCATAGATCTCGTGCGGGGTCGGCACGTGCGTGATGACCTGACGTACGTCGTCCTCGAGCTCAAAGCCCTCGGCCTCGGGATCCATGGCAGGCTGCCCGGCAGCCTGACCGTGGTCGTTGAGGAAGCCCGGCAGCTTGCCGTTGCAAGCAGCATCCATAAAGTCCGAAGCCAGCGACTCCTCCAAGATCTCGGAGCAGGCGGCAACGCACTCGTCGCAGATAAAGATGTTGGTAGGGCCCTTTACAAGGCGGCGCACCTGACCCTGCTCTTTTCCGCAGAAGGAGCAGCGGATGGGGTTGCCGTTCTCGTCAAAGTTGTCCTGCATGTTACCGGCCATCCTAGGCGTCCTTCGCGGCAAGATCGCGCGAGGTGACAATACGGTCGATCAGGCCGTAGTCAAGCGCCTCGGCAGCGGTCAGGTAGTTGTCGCGCTCGGTATCGGCCTGGACCTTCTCGATCGGCTGGCCCGAGGCGTCGGACAAGATCTGGTTGAGCTCGCGACGGGTCTTCTTGATCTCCTCGGCCACGATCTCGATCTCGGTCTGCTGACCCTGGGCACCGCCACTGGGCTGGTGAATCATGACCTTGGAGTGCGGCAGGCAGAAGCGCTTGCCCTTGGCGCCGGCCGAAAGCAGCACGGCGGCCATAGACGCGGCCATACCGACGCAAATGGTGGAGACCTGCGGCTTGATAAAGTTCATAGTGTCCAGAATCGCCAGGCCGGAGTAGACCTCGCCACCGGGCGAATTGATGTAGAGCGAGATATCCTTCTCGGCATCCTGGCTCTCAAGATGCAGCAGCTGGGCAACGACCAGGTTGGCGCTGACGGAGTTGATCTCCTCGCCCAAGAAGATGATGCGGTCGTTGAGCAGGCGCGAATAGATATCGTAGCTGCGCTCGCCGCGCGGCGTCTGCTCGATAACGTATGGCACGAGGGCGGAATCGAACTTAGCGATCATACGCATCTCCATTTCTCTCTTGCGGACCAAATTGGTTCTAGATAAACGTACGGTGCCCGCATGCTATGCATTGGCTGGCACCGTACGAAGCAACCGAATGACCGGTTTATAACTTTACCCCATCACGGGCGCCTGCATGCGCTCGCGGGAAAGGTGGCGAGAATTACTCGGCGTCCTTGGCGGTCTCGTCGACCTCGGTCACCTTGGCGTTCTCGACCAGGTGGTCGACGGCCTTGGAGCGACGGATGGACTCGCGGACGGCAGGCATGCGTCCATCGGCGATGAACTCGGCCTTGGAAGCCTCGACGTCCTTGACGCCGGCCTTCTCGAACTCGGCGTTGACGTCGTCCTCGGTGACCTCGATCTTGAGCTCACGGGCGAGGGCGTCGAGCGCCAGGGACTCGCGGGCAACGTCGTTGGCCTGCTTGTGCAGGTCGCCGATGAACTGCTCCATGGTCAGGCCGGAAGCGGGCAGCCAGGTGTCCAGCGTCATGCCGCGGGCAGCGAGGTTGGACAGGAAGTTCTGGCCAAGCTCCTCAAAGACAGACTGCTCGTAGTCGGCGTCCATCTCCTCGAGCTGCAGACGCTCGGCGAGAGCGGCGACGCAACGGTTCTCCTTCTCGGCCGGAAGGCGGGAAGCCTTGTCCTGCTCGATCTCGAGCTTGATGGCGTCGCGCATAGCGTCGATGCTGTCGAAGCCAAAGTCGGACTTGACGAGCTCGTCGGTGAGCTCGGGGGTGTTGCGGACCTTGATGCCCTTGACGGTGACCTCGACGGTGTGGGTCTCGGCCTCCTCGCCCTCCTCGACCTCGTCGGTCCAGGTGACGGTCTTGACGTCGTCGACGTTAGCACCGATCAGAGCCTCGTTGAACTCCTTGGGGTTGCTGTCGCTACCGGCAATGAGCATGCGGCCCTCGGCAGCGAAGTTGTCGGCGTTCTCGACGGCCTTGAGGTCGACGGTAACGTAGTCCTCGGCCTCGACGGCACGATCCTCGACGTCCTCGAAGGTGGCACGGTAGTTGAGGAGCATCTCGACCTGGTTGTTGATCTCGGACTCGGTGACCTCCGCGGGAGGCATCTCGATCTCGACGGCGTCGTAGGAGGAGAGCTCGGCGGCAGGACGCAGAGAGAACTCGACGGTGTAGGTGTAGTCCTCGTGATCCTTGGCGAGGTCGAGCTCCTTGTAGTCACCGTTCTTGGTGGGGACGATGTCCAGCTCGTTGAGGACGGCGGGCTCGTTGGCGGCGATCAGATCGTTGGTGGCCTGAGCGAGGGTGGCCTCGGCGCCAAGAGCAGCGTCGATGACCGGACGGGGAGCCTTGCCGGCACGGAAGCCCGGGAAGCGGTACTTCTTGGCGGTGTCCTTGTAGGCCTTCTTGATCGCGGCGTCGACGTCGGCGGCCGGGATGGTGACCGTAGCGGTGAGCTTGGCGTCCTTGACGTCAGAAGCGGTGATGTTCAACACGTTCCTCCTCATACTGCCCAGCTTATCTGAGGTGCTGGTACCTTTATGCAACAAAGTGTCGCGACGGCCGAGGCCGACGCAGGTGCGTTGGTGCGGGCGAAAGGACTCGAACCTTCACGGGAATCCCACCAGAACCTAAATCTGGCGCGTCTACCAATTCCGCCACGCCCGCATGAGCGCACAGACTAGGAATGATAGCAGATACGAACGGCAAGCGCACGCACACCTTTTTAGGCCCACGACCTCACCACGAGTTACAGCGGAACAGGGTAGCTAATTTGGGACGGGGCTTTTTTAGCTACCCCGCTTGTGGGGGTAGCGAAAAAAGCCCCGTCCCAAATTAGCTACCCCCATCGGCTATCTCCCGCAGCCCACAATTCGGTTGAAAAGTGGGCTGCGGTTTCCCCGGGCTAGGCAAAGAGCGTCGACAGCGACTCCTCGCCTACTCCCCCAGCAGGGCCTTCTCGGGCGTGATCGGCAGCGAGCGAACCTGGTGGCCGGTGGCGTGCGCCACGGCCGAGGCAACGGCGGCGAGCGGTGTGTTGATGACGACCTCGCCGATCGACTTGGCGCCAAACGGGCCCGTCGGCTCGTAGCTCGGCTCAAAGGCCACGCGAATGCTGCCGATATCCAGGCGCGTGGGCAGCTTGTAGCTCATAAAGTTACCGGTGCGCAGGCGGCCGCGGTCGTCGTGCTCGACAATCTCGTAGAGCGCGTGACCGATGCCCTGAGCAATGCCGCCCTCGGCCTGGACGCGCGCGAGCGCCTCGTTGATCACGGTGCCGCAGTCCACAGCCGCCGCATAGTCCACCACAGTCACCTTGCCGGTGGCCTTGTCGACCTCGACCTCGGCAATGCCGGCCATAAACGGCGGAGGCGAAACGGGCAGGCAGGCAGAAGCATGCGAGGTGAGCGCGTCGCCGCCCGCGATGTTCTTGACGCACAGGTTGGCAAAGTCGCGCAGCGTGAGGTAACGGCCGCACTCGCGAGCGGCGCGCTCGTCAGACAGACGCACGTACTGGCCGTCGAAGACCACGTCGGCGGCGTCCACGTCCCACATCTGGGCGGCCTTGGCGCAGATCTTCTCGCGCAGCTCGGTCGCGGCATTCTTGGCTGCCAGGCCCGTCACGTACGTGCCCGAGCTCGCGTACGAGCCGGCATCGAACGGCGAGACGTCGGTGTCCACGCCGCGCACCACGATAAGCGAGCTCTCCACGCCCAGCTCCTCGGCGGCAATCTGCGCCAGGATCGTGTCGACACCCATGCCGTTATCGGTGGCGCCGGTGCCGATGGTAATGAAGCCGTCCTCTTCCAGGCGCATGTCAATGCCGCCGATATCCACGTTGGAGATGCCCGAGCCCTGCATGGTGAGAGCGCAGCCCAGAGCACGCACGCGGTCGCCCAGGTCCACGGCCAGCGGCTTGTCGCGCCAGCCGATCATGTCCATCGCACGCAGCAGGCAGCGGTCGAGCGCGCAGGCGTTGAGCTTTTCGTTGTAGTACTGCGGCATAATCTCGCCCTCGCGCACGATGTTCTTAAGACGCAGGTCGGCGGGATCCATGTGCAGCATGTCGGCGAGCTCGTTGACGGCGCTCTCCACGGCAAACTGGCCCTGGGTGGCGCCGTAGCCGCGATACGCACCGCCGCGGTTGGTGTTGGTGTAGACGGCGTCCCACCTAAAGCGGCTCGCCTTCACGTGGTTGTAGATGGGCAGGCTCTTGTGACCCGAGAGGCCGATCGTCGTGGTGGCATGTTCGCCATACGCGCCGGCGTTGGACAACGTGTGCAGGTCGATGGCCGTGATGGTGCCGTCGTTCATGGCGCCCAGCTTGACGGTCATCTGCATCTGGTGACGCGAGTTGCCCGCGGTGATGGTCTCCTCGCGGGTGTAGCAGCAATAGCTCGGACGGCCAGTCTGCTGCGTCACGAACGCCACGAAGATCTCGCAGCAGCCCGTCTGCTTGGAGCCAAAGCCGCCGCCGATGCGCGGCTTAATAACCTGCACCTGCGACTGCGGAATGTCGAGCGACTGCGCGACCATGCGGCGCACATGGAAGGGCACCTGCGTGGAGGTGGTCACCGAGATGCGGCCGAACGCGTCGGTCGTCGCGAAGGCACGGAAGGTCTCCATGGGCGCGGTCTGCGTGGCCTGGCTGGTGTAGGTGCGCTCAAAGACGATGTCGCTCTGGGCGAAGGCCTCGTCCAGGTCGCCAAAATCGCTGGTACCGCTGCACACCAGGTTGCGAGCAACGTCGCCGCCCTGCGGGAACATAAAGGTCACGTCGCCCTCGGGGTGGACCACGATGTCGTTATCGAGCGCCTGGGTAAAGTCGAGCAGGGGCTCGAGCACCTCGTAGTCGACCTTGATGAGCTTGAGTGCCTTGTCGGCGGCCTCCTCGGTCTCGGCGGCGACGATCGCCACCTCCTCGTTTTGGTAGCGCACCAGGTTCTCGAGGATCAGGCGGTCGTAGGGGCTCGGCTGCGGATAGCTCTGGCCGGCGATGGTAAAGCGGCGCTTGGGCACGTCCTCGTAGGTGTAGACGCCCACGACGCCGGGCACCTTCAGGGCGCGCGACGTATCGATGGAGCGGATCTTGGCACGGGCATACGGGCTGCGCTTGAGCTTGACGATAAGGGCGCCGGCGGGCACCAGGTCTCCTGTGTAGACGGGACGCCCCTCGAGCAGGGCCTTCGAGTCCTTCTTGGGCTGCTTATGGGTGATCTGCTTGTACGAGACGCCATCGCAGCTGGTGTCGTTGACCGGAAGCTCGGGCATCTCAAAGCCCACCTGCACGCCGGACTCGTTAAGGAAGCGGACGATGGCGCGCAGCTGGCTCTCGTAGCCGCTGCAACGGCAGAGGTTGCCGGCGAGCTGGCGCGAGAGCTCCTCGCGCGTGGCGACGAGGCTCGGGTCCTCCTTGGCGGCGCGGGCAAGCGCCAGCACGTTCATGATGAGGCCGGGGGCGCAAAAACCGCACTGCTCGGCGCCTTCGGCAGCCATTGCGTGGGCGAGCGCCTCGGACTCGGCCTTGAGGCCCTCGAGCGTGGTGACGGAGCGGCCCTCGACGCGCGCAGCGGGAACCGAGCAGCTCAGCACCGGGTCGCCGTCGAGCCACACCGTGCACAGGCCGCAGTTGGTGGTTTCGCAGGCGCAGCGCACCGACGCGCAGCCCTGCTCGCGCAGCAGCGCAAAGAGCATGGTGTCGGGGGCAATCTGAACCTTGACCTTGCGGCCGTTGAGCGTAAAGGAAAGATCGATGAGTTTGGCAGCCATTAGCGCACCTCGCTAGAATCGACGCCGGGCACGCGGCGGCAGGAATACTCGTCCGTGGCAAACTTAGGCACTTGCACGCCCTCGAGCTCGCGGGCAAGCGAGGCCGAAAGCTCGATGCCGGCGGCGCGACGCACGGCCTGCACGGCAAGCGGCGCCGAGATGCAACGGCGATAGTCGGCTGAGCCCCACAGGTTGGTGCCGTAGCTCAGCGCGCGTACGGACGCGGCCAGGGCGCGCAGCTCGTCCTCGGAAGGCTGCTCGCTCACCAGGCCACATGCCTCGCCCTGCAGCAGGGTCGCGCGCAGCGGGCGGGCGCCCACGGTGACATGCCAGCTGTTGTCCCACCAGGCGGCGGTGACGTTTAAGGAGGGGAAGTCGGTCGCGGCCTTGCGCACGGCCTCGTAGCTTGCGCGGTAATCGTGCTTAACGACCACCACGTGCTCGATCACGTCGCGCACGTAGCCCATATCCACGAACTCGGCGAGCGGCACGCGGCCGGCCCCCGTCAGCTCAACGTACGAATCGAGCGCCAAAAAGGCCGAGAGCACGTCCGAGAAACCAAAGCGACCGTAGATGCTGCCGCCCACCGTGGCGGTGTTGCGCAGCTGCACGCCCACGATATCGTGGACGGCGAACTCAAAGACATGGCTGACAAGCGCGTTGAGCTCGGCATGGCGCTCGAGCTGGCGCAGGGTGCACATGGCACCGATGCGAAACTCGGTCTCGGTCTCCTCGATCTGATCGAGTCCGCAGGCCGAAAGGTCAATCGCCGTCGCCACGCGACGCGAACCCAGGCGCATCCAGATGCCGCCGCCCACAATCTTGTTGTTGCGGTTCTTCTGTAAGAGCTCATAGGCTTCGGCCGCGTTTCCAACGCGAACGTAGGTACCGAACTTGAGCACGTTCTCCCCCATCTCCTCACTTGTCCAGTATCTCTAAGTGTACCAAACGAGGGCGCACAGCCCTCGCCACCATAGAAAAAGGCTCCCAGCTTGATGGCTGGGAGCCTCATCACATGCTATGTCAAGCGAAGATCTAACAGACACCCTGGGCGAGCATGGCGTCGGCGACCTTCAGGAAGCCGGCGATGTTGGCGCCCATGACAAAGTTGCCCTCCTGGCCGTACTCCTTGGCGGTGTCGTCCACGTTGTGGAACATGCCGCGCATGAGCTGCTCGAGCTTGCCGTCGACCTCCTCGAAGGTCCAGGACAGGTGCTCGGCGTTCTGGCTCATCTCCAGGCCGGACACGAGCACGCCGCCGGCGTTGGCAGCCTTACCGGGCATAAAGGCAACGCCGTTCTCCTGGAAGTAAGTCGTGGCCTCGATGGTCGTGGGCATGTTCGCGCCCTCGCCGACCACCTTGCAGCCGTTGGCGACGAGCGCCTGGGCGTCCTCGAGCAGCAGCGTGTTCTCGCGAGCGCAGGGCAGCGCGATGTCGCAGGGCAGCTGCCACACGCCGCGGCCGTCGCCCTCGTGCCACACGGCGTTGGGCTTCTCGTCAACATACATGGCGAGCGTGACGCCCTTGTCGTGGCCGGAGCGCTTCTTGTTGTAGACGTGCTCGAGCACGGTGTAGTCGATGCCGTCGGGATCCTCGACCCAGCCGTGGGTATCGGAGCAGGCGAGCACCTTGCCGCCGAGCTGGGCGACCTTCTGGACCGCGTAGATGGCGACGTTACCGGAGCCGTGAACGACAACGTTCTTGCCCTCGAAGGAGTCGCCGCGGCTCTTGAGGTACTCGTCCACAAAGTAGACCAGACCGTAACCGGTGGCCTCGGTACGGGCGAGCGAGCCGCCAAAGGAGAGGCCCTTGCCGGTAAGGACGCCGGTCCACTCGTTGGTCAGGCGCTTGTACTGACCGAACATGTAGGCAACCTCGCGGCCGCCAACGCCCAGGTCGCCGGCGGGAACGTCGGTGTTGGGGCCAATGTGGCGATAGAGCTCGGTCATGAAGGACTGGCAGAAGTGCATGATCTCGTTGTTGGACTTGCCCTTGGGGTCAAAGTCGGAGCCGCCCTTGCCGCCGCCCATGGGAAGGGTGGTCAGGCTGTTCTTGAGGATCTGCTCCAGACCCAGGAACTTGAGCATACCCAGGGTGACCGTCGGGTTAAAGCGCAGGCCGCCCTTGTAGGGTCCAATGGCAGAGTTGAACTCGACGCGGTAACCGCGGTTGACCTGAACCTTGCCCTGATCGTCGACCCAGGGAACACGGAACATGACGATGCGCTCGGGCTCGACGAGGCGCTCCAGCAGGGCGGCCTCCTCGTACTCGGGGTGGGCGTCGAGCGCCGGCTGGATGGTGCCGAGGATCTCGGTCGCGGCCTGGATGAACTCAGGCTGCTCGGGATAGCGGGCCTTGAGCTCTTCGAGAACTTTCTGCGTGTAGCTCATGCTTCCTCCAATGATGGGAAACGAAAATGTCGGTCACGGCACCCTATGCGCCGCGAACTTTATCGTGTATGGATAATATCGCACTGTTGCAGCAAAGTTTCGCATAAGCCGACGAGCAGATGTTTCGTTTTGATTACGATGCAGGTAGAAGCGTTTTTGAGCACCCGACGTACAAATCGCGTGTTTCGAAGCTGTTTCGTCCACATGTTCCAAACCACCACATTGGGGACACATGATGCGCCCGGGCACACCGGCGGCAAGACAGACGACACGGCGGACCCGCATAAAAACAAAACAGCGCCTTTGCGGCACGCAGCAAGACCGCGAGCACAAAAGCGCTGGTGGCGTGTGGCGGGAACGTATGTGAATCGAACACATCCAAGACGTTTTGCACGCCTCGCAACGGTTTTGAGGACCGCGGAGCCCACCGGAGCCCATCCGTTCCCAAGTGCGGCGGTATTTTACCAAACCGAGCAGCCAGTCTAGCGCAGGGACCTCAGGCCGCCGGCTTCCTTGTCGAGCACCGTAAAGCGCACGGCATCCAGGTGCTCCAAGATGCTGATGGCACGTTTGCGCGACACGCCCAGCGCCTCGCGCAGCACGCTCGTGGTGGCAGCGCCGCCGGCTGCCTCAATGGCAGCGGCGACAAGCTCGCGCGCATGGGCTTCCGAGATGGCAGACAGGGCAACGTCGCGCTCGACCTTAACGATCGAGCGGTTGAGCGAAAGCTCGCGCAGGGCGCGCGTCATGGTGTCGCGGTCGAGCTGCAGTCGCTCACCCACCTCGGGCAGCGTCGGCGCATCGATGCCGGCCCCGTCGAGCAGCGCCACAATGCGCTCACACGCCTCGCGCACCACACGCGCCGCGGCAGCAGCGGAGTGCGGGTCGAACACCTCGGTGCCCTCGGCGGCGCACACGCCACGCGAGCAGCCCTCGGCAATCAGAGCCGCGGCAACGCCTTCATCGGCGGCAGGCCACGCAGCATGGGCAACGGCGCCGGGCGTAAAACCCGTCTCCTTGGGAGCCGCCGCGTGCATGGCAGACAGGGTCGCCGCCAGCACGTCCATGGCGGCATCGAGCACGGCGCCATTCGCATACAACGTGCCGCCCGAGCCGGCAAGCTCGCAAACAACACCTCGCGCCACCAACTCGCCCAGTGCTGCCTCAGCCTCACCGGCAACAAGATCGAGCGCCTCGGCAACATCAGCCGCCGCAACCGGCAGCGCCTGCAGCGCCAGCCACGCGTCTACGCTAGCAACGGCATCGCCGGCTTCAAGCGCCGCAAACAGCGCACGCTCGCCGGCCGAAAGCTCGCGCGAGCGACGGCAGCGCGAAAGCAGCACACGCCCGCCGCCGATGAGCATAACGGGCGAATACGACAGCACCACGGCATGGTCTCCGGCGCGCAGCGGCAATGGCTCCTCCAGGCGCACCTGCACGGTACGGGTCTCGCCCACCGCCATGGGGGCCTCGCCCTCCAAAAGCATGACGCGGCCGATGACCTCGGCCGTGCCGGCCATCACGTGCACGCGCGCGCCCGACTCGAGCACGCGCGGCTTGGCGCCCTCGCGGCCCAGGTAGGTAAACGTCATCATAAAGCGCAACGTCTGACCAAAGCGACCCGCCACGCCCAGCATCTCACCACGGTCAAGCGCCGCGACACCGTCACCGACCAGGTTGAGCGCCACGCGTTGCCCAGGCAGCGCGCGCAGCGTATCGCCATGCACCTGAATCCCGCGCACACGACAGACCGTACGCGACGGCAAAGCCATCAGCTCGTCGCCCACAGCAACCGGTGCATCGTGCAGCGTTCCCGTAACGACGGTGCCGACACCCTTGATCGTAAAGCAGCGGTCAATCGGCAGGCGAGACGCGGCATCGCTCCGATCGGAACGGTCGCGGCAAGCATCCCAGCAGGCACTTACCTGCTCGTCGAGCACCGCAAGCAGCCCGTCAATCCCCTCGCCCGTCTTGGACGACACGGGCACAATCGGCGCGCCCGCAAACACGGTACCCGACAAAAAAACATCGACATCGAGCTCGGCAAGCTCGGTCATCTCGGCATCGGCCAGGTCGCACATCGTCAGCGCGACCACCATATGCGTAACGCCCAGCAGCTCCAGCACATGCACGTGCTCGCGGGTCTGCGGCATCACGCCCTCGACGGCCGAAACCACCAGCACGGCCACGTCGATACCCGTGGCGCCCTGCACCATGGCGCGCAGGTAGTGGGCATGGCCAGGCACGTCGACCAGGCCGACAATCTTGCCACTCGGCAGCGCCAGCTCGCCAAAGCCAAGCTCAGCGGTCATACCTCGACGACGCTCAACCTCCAGACGGTCGGGATTCTTGCCGGTCAGTGCCTCGATCAATGCCGACTTACCGTGGTCGACGTGGCCCGCCGTGCCAACGATAACGGGACACTCCACCAGCGCCTGGACCTCACTCATCGAGCAAGCGCCTTCTCAACGCATGCGGCAAGCGTCGACGCCGCCGTCTCGATGTCGCGGTCGCCCACGAGCGTACGGACGTCAAACAAAATGCGATCGTGCGAGGTTCGCGTGACGACCGGCGTGTCGAAGTCCTGGACAAGCGAGCGCTTGAGCGCATCGACCGTCAGGCGCGCGTCAACAAGACGCACGGCAACGCACATCGTGGGCAGCTCCATGGTAGGCAGCGAGCCGCCACCGGGGGTCAACGATTCCTCGACGATCTCCACCTGAACGGCGCACGGGCAACCGGCCTTATCGAGCCCGGCGACCATACGATCGCGCAGCTTGCGGGCACGTCGCTCCAAATGGGCCTGCGGCAGCGTAAGCATGTTGAGCACCGGCACCTCGCGATGGGCCGCATCCGCCCCGTCCATGTAAATGCGCAGCGTGGCCTCGAGCGCCGACAGAGCCAGTTTGCCCGGACGCAGAGCGCGCATGAGCGGATGTGCGCCGCAGGCCTGGACCAGATCGCGACGGCCCATGATGATGCCCGCCTGCGCCGCGCCCAGCAGCTTATCGCCCGAGCACGACACGATATCGAGCCCCGCCGCGACCGAAGCCGGCGTGGGTTCCTCGCCACCGCGCACCAGGATGTCATCGGGCAGGAGCGCGCCCGACCCCTGGTCCTCATAGAACAGCAGGCCGTGCTTGTGAGCAAGCGCCGCAAGCTCCCGAGAGCTCACTTCCTCGTGAAAGCCCTCGATGCGATAGTTGGAAGGATGGACCTTGAGAATCATGGCCGTATCGGGCGTGATGGCTTGCTCATAATCTGCTAGGTGCGTGCGGTTGGTGGCGCCGACCTCGACGAGCTTGGCGCCCGAAGACGCCATGACATCGGGGATGCGAAAGCTGCCGCCGATCTCGACAAGCTCGCCGCGGCTAACGATGACCTCCTTGCCTGCGGCATGGGTCGCCAGCACCAGCAGCACCGCGGCGGCGTTGTTGTTGACCACAAGCGCGTCCTCGGCGCCGGTGAGCGAGCGGATCAGCTGCGCGGCGTGTTCCTTGCGCGACCCGCGCGAGCAGGTGTCCACGCTGTACTCGAGCGTACTGTACCCGCGCGCAACCTCGGCCACGGCCTTTGCCGCCGACTCCGCGAGCGGGGCGCGGCCCAAGTTGGTATGGATGACCACGCCCGTGGCGTTGACGGCAGGGCGCAGGCTCGGCAGCGCGGAGCGGTGCGCACGCCACTCGATCGCCGAGGCCAGGTCGCGCTTAGAGCGCGGGGCGGCACCGGCGCGAATGGCGGCGCGTTCCTCGTCGAGCTCGGCCGTGACGGCGGCATGCACCACCGCGTCGCAGGTCTCCCCCGCCGCCTTAACTACCGGCCACTCGGCGAGCAGCTCGTTGACGGAGGGAATGGCGCGCAGGCGGGCGCGAACCTCATCGGACATGTTCTGGCTATCGCTCATGTGCGGCCTTTCAAAACCAAAGGTGAATCAATCGTTCGAACGTCAAACTATCAGCCGATTCGATCGGCTGAGTCAATCAATCGCTATTATCCTCGCACGGCGACGCCCCGCGGGAGGTCCAACGTCAAACAGACGGTACCCTACGCCTCAGACTTCTTGGCGTAGATAAACCAGTATCCGAGCGCGACCAGAACCGCACCGCCCACGATGTTGCCCAACGTGGCGGCGGACAGGTTAAACGCAATGCCCGCGGCGTTGAGCGCATCGGCGCCGGCGACGTCGGCACCATAGCCGCACGCGTGCATCACGGCACCCATGGGCAAAAAATACATATTGGCAACGCAGTGCTCAAAACCGCAGGCCACAAAGGCGGCGATGGGCAGCAGAATGCCCACGACCTTATCGACCACGGTCTTGCCGGCAGTACCGATCCACACGGCCAGGCACACAAAGATGTTACACAGGATGCCGCGGAAGAAGATCGTCAGCCAGTCGATCGTCACCTTGCCGGCGGCGACACTCACCATGGAATTGGCGACCGCCTCGCCGTTGAGCTTGTAAACGCCGGCCATGTACACCAAAAAGACGATGAACAGGGCACCGGCAAAGTTGCCAAGCCACACGACGACCCAAGCCTTGAGCATCTGGACCAGGGTGATCTTTTTGCTCTTGAGAGCGCAGACCATAAGCGAATTACCGGTGAACAACTCGGCGCCACACACCAGCACCAGCACCAGGCCCAGGCAAAAGCACAGGCCGCCCACGACGCGCTGGGCACCCCAGCCCAGCGTGCTGTCGCTCAAAAACACCGTAAAGAACAGACCGCCGAAGGCGATAAACGCACCGGCGAACATTGCCAACAGAAAGGCCTGAGCGACCGGCAGGTTAGCCTTGGTCACGCCGGCGGCCTCGGTCTTGGCCTCGATCGCGGCGGGCGCCAGGCAATCGGGAGCAGGGTACTCCACCTTGGAATCTGCCATGTCAATCACTTCTTTCCTAATCACCAGGGACAAGCGCTGCTACAGCTCCTGTCCCAAGCGGACAAAGTGGGAAAAGTCGTTGGCGGCCACGGCGTCGTACACGGCGTCAACGGCGTCAAAGACTTCCGGGGACATGGGGTTGTAGAACTCCGCGTCGCCCGGCTGAATCCCTATGAAGACGATATCATCGCACGATTGCTCGATTTCTTCGATCAGAATCGACAAAGGGAGCGAATGCGTGGTGAACATCGACTTGCGGGCCACATCGCGCTTGTCGAGCGAGCGGATGGAGCCACCTGCTGGGCATGCAGGCCAAAGTCGTCGTCGAACACCAAGATGCCGGCCTTGGCCGACCCGCGAAAACCGCGCTCGTCGAGCAGCGCATCGCAGGCCTCGAGTAGCGACGGCACGTGCCAACCATAATCTGCCAGATAATAGCCGGCGTTTCCTGGCCGAGCAATCTCAACCTGAAGCTCAGGTGCAAGTTTCGGTGAAATACGGACTACATGGGCCATAAAAGCCGGAAAACAGTCCGTATTTCACCGCAACTTAGGAGGGGATGTGGGGTCCACGGCAGGTATATGAAAATGCTCTGCTTCCAAAAGGAAGCAGAGCCATTCATCAATCTTATAGAGCGGGCGACGGGAAGTCCAAGGGTTTGCTTTGCAAACCCTTGTTTCGATGCGGGCCATTGGCCCTTGCGTGCTGCGCTGGAAAATGCTCACGCATTTTCTCAGCTTCGCACCCTGCCGGGTTCGATTCCCGTCGCCCGGCACGCTTATGAAAACGGCTCTGGCACCAAATAGAGCCAAAGCCGTTAAAACTATCCTATGGAGCGGGCGACGGGAATCGAACCCGCGTCATCAGCTTGGAAGGCTGGGGTTCTACCATTGAACTACGCCCGCAAGATATGGTCGGGACGACAGGATTTGAACCTGCGACATCCTGCTCCCAAAGCAGGCGCGCTACCAAACTGCGCCACGTCCCGAAGGTGTTGAGCAGCTAAGGTCTAAACCTTGCGTGTCCCAAAGCGAAGGAAATTATAGGGGAGACTTCCCGCTTGTGCAAGCGACGATACCCTAGCTCCTCGAATGTGTGACAAACTGGCTATGGAGCAGGCCAATCACAAACGCCACAACGGCGGCCGGCGCCCACGCGGCTCCAATGTCTGCAAACGGCAGCGCATCGAATGGCAGCCACGCGCCCGCAAAAAACGCGTCGCGGACCGAGGTGATCACGCTCTGCACCGCGACGACGCCGCCGACCCAAACCCACACCCGCGGATGCGCATCGCAAAAACCGTGCACCAGGCCCATAAGCACCAGCACGATGGCAACGGGATACAAGGCGTTGAGCATGGGCACCGAGAACATGAGAATCGCGTCGAGGCCCACGTTGGAGAGCACGCACGAAAACGCCGCGAACACAAAGGCGAAAACCGCGAAGGGACGGCGCATGGCCTCCTCGGAAGCCTCCGCTCCCCCTTCGACCACATACGTCTCGCAGAAGTAGCGCGAGCAGCAGCTGATGAGGCCGATGCACACGTTCATGCAGGCGAGGAAAAAGATTGCAAAGACCACGACCGTGCCGGCAAGACCAAAGTGCATGGAGGCAGAACGGGCAAGGATGGCGGCACCGTTGGTGGCATCGGGCACAACCGTGCCGAGCTGCATGCCGGCAAGCGCCAGGCCGCAGTAGATGATGGCCATGAGCACGCCGGCGATCACACCAGAACGCGAGATCTCGAAGGCCACGCGCTTGTCATCGGTCACGCCCAGCTCGTGGATGGTCTCGGCGATGATAATGCCAAAGGCGAGCGACGCAAGCAGGTCCATGGTCTGGTAGCCGGTCAAAAAGCCCTGCACGGCAGCGCCTGCATCGTAGGGAGCCTGCGGCGCGCCAGCGGGACCCAACGGCGAGACCACGGCGGCACCCACGACCAGCACGATGAGCGCAATGAGCGCGGGTCCCGTAATGCGACCGAGCACGCGCGTGATAACGCCCGGACGCAGCGTGAGCGCAAACGCGACGACGAAGAAGCCAACGGCAAACACCAGGCGAGTTGTGCCGAGCGAGACGCCCTCGGGCAGCAGCGGCACCAGCATCTCGAAGGCCGTGGAGCTCGTGCGCGGAATAGCCAGGCACGGGCCGATGGCTAGATACACCGCCGCAACGAAGAATTCACCAAACTTAGGATGCACACGCCCGGCCAGCTCGCGCGCCGTTCCGGCAAGCGCCACGGCGATAAAGCCCATGACGGGCAGGCCGATGGCGGCAATCAGAAAGCCGAGCATGGCGAGCGGCGTGGCAGAGCCTGCCTGCAGCGCCAACAGCGGCGGAATAATGAGGTTGCCGGCGCCAAAGAGCATCGAGAACAGGGCGATGCCGACGGTAACGACATGGTCGGAGCGCAGGCCGTGCGGGGCGGATGAGGCCATGGGACCACCTTTCGGGTCGAAACAAAACGGGACGGGCAAAAGACCCGTCCCGCAAGTATATACGCTCTAACAGGCTAAATCGCGGAGCGCGTCAATCGCGGTGTCGACTTCCTCGTCCGTGTTGAAATACCCAAACGAGAAACGAACGACACCCTGACGCTCAGTCCCGAGCGCGCGGTGCATGAGCGGGGCACAATGGGCGCCGGGGCGCGTCGCAATCCCCCACCCCTGCATGAGCGCGTCCGAAATCTGGGCAGAGTCGATATCACCCACGTTGAGTGAGACGATCGCCGAGCGCACGGGCTGGTCAAAGGCACCGTAGAGCTTAATCCCCGGAATCTCGCGCACGCCGGCAAGGAAGCGCTCTGCAAGCGAGCGCTCATGCGCCGCAATCGCCTCGACCCCGCCTTGTGCCTCGATAAAGTCGAGGCCGGCAGAAAGGCCCGCGATACCGTGACCGTTGAGCGTGCCCGCCTCAAGGCGCGTGGGCCACTCAAGCGGCTGCAGCGCATCGAAGCTGTGCACGCCCGTGCCGCCCATGGCCCAGGGCGCCACGTCGACGCCCTCTGCCACGGCCAGGCCGCCGGTCCCCTGCGGACCCATAAGCCCCTTGTGACCGGTAAAACACACAACGTCGAGCCCCATGGCATCCATGTCGATCTTCGCCGTGCCGGCAGACTGCGAGGCATCGACGATCACCAGCGCACCTGCCGCATGGGCCATGGCCGCTACGCGCGCAATGTCGACCGCGTTGCCGGTCACATTGGAGGCGTGCGTCACCACCACAGCACGCGTGTCCGGCGTCACCAACCACTCGAGCTCGTCGTAGTCGAGCACGCCGTTCGCGTCGCAGCCCGCATGCTCAACCGCCACACCCTGTTCCGCTGCCAGGCGATTGAGCGGGCGTAACACCGAGTTGTGCTCGAGCACCGTCGTGACCACACGGTCGCCGGGGCGCACCACGCCACAGATGGCGGTGTTGAGCGCCGCGGTGGAGTTGGGCGTAAAACAAACATGGTCCGCTCTCGGGCAACCCAAAAGGCGCGCGAGCTTGGCACGACAGCCGTGGATGGTACGCGCCGCGTCGAGCGCACCCGACGTCGCGCCACGTCCGGCATTGCCGAGCGAGCACATCGCCTGCGTCACGGCATCGATGACCGTCTGCGGCTTATGCATGGTCGTCGCCGCGTTATCCAGATAGATCATCGCACGACCTCCCACATGTCAATCACCGTAAAGCCCTCGGTGGGAACACCAGCTGTGGCAAGCTCGGCGCGCAGTAGCTCCTCATCGGCAGGCAACGCCTTCCACGCCAAGCCGCAGCCGGCAGCGACCTCCCCGGGCACGGGGATCGTGCGCCCGGGGAGGCCGCGCTCGATGCATAGGGACTCGCAGCCCATGGCGGCCGCCGTGGTGGGAAACGTGATGACAAGCGCCGGACGCTTCTCCCTCATGGCAACTCCAACCAATACGCTACGGGCGCACGACGCGCACGGCCTGCCCCATCTTCTCCACGATCACGTACATGTTGGTGACCTCGCCCACCGCAAGCTGGTCTTTGATGCCAAAGTGGTCCAGGCAGGTACCGCAGGTGAGAATCTCGACGCCCTGCTCGGCCAGGCCCTTCAGGTCATCGAGCACCGGCGAGCCCTCGACGGTGAGCTTGGCGCCGCCGTTGTAGAACAGCATGGTCGCGGGCAGCTCCTCCTGCTGCGTCACGGCAAAGATGAAGGCCTTCATGAGCTTGTGGCCCAGCTCGTCGTCGCCGCGGCCCATGCAGTCGGTGTAGACGGAAATGACGAGCTTGCCCTTGCCGGCGCTGGCATCACAGAAGGCAGCGCCATCCTGCTCGGGATCAGCCACGGCCACGGCACCGGCGGTCGCCACGGTCACGTGCCACTCGGCGTCAGAAACCTTCTCGACCGAGGCCGTGCAGCCCTTCTCCTGCGCCATCTTGGAGATGTTCTTGACGGCGGTCTCGTTATCGACCGAGGTCACGACAACGCCCTCGCCATCGAGTTGCTTGAGCGCCTTAAGCGTCTTGACAACGGGCAGCGGGCAGGCATCGTCCATGGCATTAACTTCAATCTTGGTAGACATAGCATTTCCTTTCGAAAGAACCGTTCTAGAGAACGGTAAACAGTTACATAAACGTGCGGGCTAGCGGACAACGTGGACGGCAGGACCGCCTGGCACCGGCTCGCACACGCGACCGACGACGGCGGCAACGCACCCCTCGGCATGCAGACGGCGCGCAAGCTCATCCACATCGGCAGCAGGCGCCGCGATAAGCAGGCCGCCCGAGGTCTGCGGATCGTACAGCGCGTCGAGCATGCCCGGCTCCAGGCCATCGTCGACCGCCACGCGCGAGCCAAAAAAGTCCTGGTTGCGGTAGGCGCCGGCAGGGATAATGCCAAGGCGTGCCATGTCGAGCACCTGGTCAAAGAGCGGCACCGCCCCCGACACAAGCTCAATCTGCACGCCCGAGCCCTCGGCCATCTCGCACGCATGTCCGATCAGGCCAAAGCCCGTGATGTCGGTGCAGCCATGAAGCTCGAGGTCCTCGGCCAGACGAATCGGAGCCTCGTTGAGGGTCCGCATCGAGTCAAACATGGCTGCGGCCTCGTCCTGTTCGATGAGCTCGCCCTTAATGGCCGTAGTGATGATGCCCGAGCCGATCGCCTTGGTCAGCAGCAGAACATCGCCCACGCGTGCGCCGCTGTTGGTGAGCATACGGTCAAGCGCGACAAAGCCACTCACGGACAGGCCGTACTTGGGCTCGTCGTCGTTGATGGTGTGGCCGCCCGCGATGGCACAGCAGGCCTCGACGCACTTGTCGGCGCCACCCGCCAGAATCTGGCCGGCAACCTCAACGCCCAGGCAACTGGGTATGCAAAGCAGGTTCATGGCATGGCTCGGCCGTCCGCCCATGGCGTATATGTCCGACAGCGAGTTTGCCGCGGCGATCTGGCCAAACAGGAACGGGTCGTCGACCATCGGTGGGAAGAAGTCGATGGACTGCACGAGGCCCAAGTTATCGCCAACGCGGAAGACGCTCGCATCGTCGGAGGTATCGAACCCCACGAGCAGGTTGTCGTTATGCACATTGGGTAAGTCGCCCAGGACCTGGGCGAGGGCTCCAGGAGCCAACTTAGCGGCTCAACCGCTCGCGGCAGTCATCTGCGTGAGCTTCATGAGATCGTCAGCCATCGATACCTCCTCTCATAGGTCAATCAGTTCCTCCCAGTATACGCATGGCGGCGCCGAGAGCGGGCAATTTATCGCACCGGCCCCCTACGCGAGCGCCTGGGCTCGAATGGCCGCGCCGATGGCACCGGCAAAGCGGGCCTGGGGCGAGGTGGTGACCGGCGAGCCCACCAATGCGCCAAGACGCTCGACGACATAGGCGTTTTCGCACAGACCACCGGTCAGATAGTACGGGGCGCCCGCGGCTTGCGAGGCCATGGTCGCCACACGCGACACGACGCTCTCGATCACGCCACGCGCAATGTTCTCGCGCGGCTCGCCGCGGCCGATCAGGCTAATGACCTCGCTCTCGGCAAACACCGTGCACATGCTGCTGATCTTGGTGGGCTCGCCGGAACGCGCCAGGTCGGCAGCCACGTCATAGCCAGCCGCTGCCAGTGCCTCGCGCAGCCGCTCGGAAGCATCGACCGAGGAGAACCCGGTTGGCTGCACGCAGGTCCACGTCACCGAATCCACCCCATCGACCACAGCGGCCTTAGCCGCCGTAGAAGCCCTCGAGCTCCTCCTTGAGCAGGCGGCACTCCTCGTACCAGCCTTCACGCTCGTAGGCGCGATCGCGACCCTGCGGAAGATGCAGAATGTGCGTGCGCTTGAGCTCCCCCAGCAGCTCGTACATCTTCTTCTTGCCGTCGCAGGTGGTCTCGCCGATGATCATGTCGCTAAAGTACGTAAACGGGCACTTTTGCGAGTAGGCAAAGACGTACGTCGACTTGATGAGCGGACACAGATTTGCCGGCAGCACCTTCTCGCCCTCGGGAATCACCTCGTCGGACGTACCACACAGAGCCACGCTTGCAGCCCCCGCGGCATCGTCGTACGACAGCATCGTGTGCCGTCGTTTAATAAATAATTATCTTGATTGATAAGAGTTTGTCATCCCTCATTCGGCGAACGGCAAGACAAAGCCGCCGAGACTTATATCCCCGACGGCATTACCCGGCGCTATCGACAGACCAAATGGATCCTACTGGCATCAAAATGCATGCGCAGCGTCTCGCCCGCTTGCGGCAGCCCGTCGACAGGCACGCCCACCTTGTTGACCTTCCACTGCAGGCGCGTGGGCGCATCGACGCGCGGCACGTCCAGCAGCACCAGGCGCTCAAAACGTGAATCGCTCACTCGGGCCACGTGCAAATCATAGCTGTTGCGGCCCCGCTCCGCGCGATTGTCAACATGGAAGTAGCTTGCGCGAATGCCCAGGTACACCACATTATCGGGAACCTCGCGACCCACGTTAAAGGTCATGCCCCAGTCGAGCGCCTCAACTTCCTCGGGCCCGATCTTTCGTGCGCGGCTTGTGTTCTTGCACCCCGTCAAGCGCAGCGCCGCCAGCGTCTGCGGACGGCGAACCACGTCCTCGACAGAACCGATCTCCTCGACGCGCCCGTTATGCATCACGCAGATGCGCTGGCAGAGGCGGCACGCTTCGTCAATGTCGTGGCTCACGTAGAGCACGGTGCGGTTACAGACGTCGAACAGGTCGAGCATGTTCTGCTCGAGTGCGCTCTTAAGATAGGAATCGAGCGCGCTCATAGGCTCGTCGAACATAAAGATGCCCGGATGCGCCGCCACCATGCGGGCGAGCGCCACGCGTTGCTGCTGGCCGCCCGAGAGTCGCGCGGGATAGCGGTCGGCAAAATCGGCCAGACCGAAAATGCCCAGATAGCGCTCGGCGAGCTTTTTGCGCGCGGCGGCGTCGCCCGCATCCTTTACGCCGGCGCATACGTTATCGGCCACCGTCATGTTGGGAAACAGCTGATAGTTTTGGAACAGCAGGGCGCATTTGCGCTCCTGGGGCGACAGGTTGATGCCCGCCGCCGAGTCAAAAAAGGTCATGCCGTTGACGACGATCTTGCCCTCGTCGGGCGTCTCCACGCCGGCAATGCAGCGCAACGTACAGCTCTTGCCACAACCCGAGGCGCCCAGCAGCGCCACGCGCTCCTCGCCGGCCTCAAGCTGCATGTCGAGCGTAAACCCGGGATAGCGTTTTTTGATGTCCAGAACGAGTGACATGGCCTATCGACTTCCCTCCGAGACGGCGTCATCGCGCATGAGCTCGGCCAGCGCCTCGCGATCGATACGCAAGGCATCGCCGCCCGCCGGGTCGAGTGAATCGCCCCGTCCGGCGAGATCTTTGGCCTGCTTGCGCTCCGCACGGGAAAGGCCCCGCTCGCGATACTTTTGCGAATGCGCCGTGTACATGTTGATGAACAGAATGACTAGGAAACTAAACACGATTACGACCACGACCCAAAAGAGGGCCACCGACGTGTTGCCGCCCATCCATTCAAAGTAAATGGCGATGGGAATGGTCTGCGTAATACCGGCGTAGTTGCCCGCAAAGAACAGGGTGCAGCCAAACTCGCCCATTGCGCGGGCAAAGGCGAGCACCGTGCCGGCGGCGATGGAGGGCCAGCCGAGCGGCATCATGAGCTTGGCAAAGATGCGACGTTCGGACCATCCTAAGGTTCGCGCGGCGTCGAGCATCTGCGTGTCGAGGCTCTCGAAGGCACCGAGTGCCGTACGATAGACGAGCGGAAACGACACCACCACGGCAGATATCACCGCCGCCGGCCACGTAAAGACAATCGAGATGCCGTGCGCGATGAGCCACTGGCCCACCCCGGTCGAGCGGCCAAACAGCATGAGGAGCAGAAAGCCGCAGACCGTGGGCGGCAGCACCATAGGAATCGTAAAAACCGAATCGAGCAGGCCCTTGATGCGACTCGAGGTACCCATAGTCTTCCACGCGGCGAACAGCCCCAGCGCAAAGGAGATCAGCAGGGCAAGGCCGCTCGTTTTTATGGACACCCAAAACGGGCGATAGTCGATGTCGCCAAAGAAGGCTGCGGCGCGCTCCGCCAGCGACGGCGGCACCGTCGTCGACACGTCCGCATACCGCACGAGGGCGGCGTTATCGCTCCACAGGGCGCCGTCACCCAAATCTAGCTCGGCATTCGCGGCGTCGGCGGCATTCACTACCGTGTAGTAATCGCCGTTGCCGCCCTTCACCTTAAACTGATAGCGGTAATCGCTCTGCACCAGCGCGTTATCCGAGGTAAAGACCCATTCGAGATTAGAGTCCTCCAGCAACGCACCACCCATGGAGTGCGACTTGTCGAGCCCCACGAGCATCTTCTTGAGCGCCTTTTGGTCATCTGCCTTTGAGATATCGAGCCCCGCGTCTTTGGCGGCATGGGCGTCGAGCCAGACCACGATGCTCTCAGGCGTCGTCACCGTCACGAGGGTCGTCTTCTTGTAGATAGGAAAACGGTAGCCCTCGGGCTGACCCGCAAACGAACGGGCCGTGCCCTTGGCATTGCGCTCAAACGCGTTGAGGCCAAACCCGACGCCATCGATAAGCGCGGAATCTTCGGTCGCCTGGCGGCCATCGGCGGTGGTGAAGAGTGCCTCGGCCCGAGCAACCCCGGGCGGTGCGGTCAGCACGCACAGAACCGCAGCCAGCACGGCGAGCAGGCGAATCGTTTTCCTTGGCACGGGCGACTCCTCAAACACAGGGCAACGGCGCGCGGACACGCCGGTTCAATCAAAAGGGCGGGCGATCGCGAGAACGCCCGCCCTCAAGCATATCGTTATGCAGCGATGTTGCGAACTACGCGGAAAGCTCAAAGCCGTACTTAGCCCAAATCTTCTGGGCTTTCTTGTTGGTCAGGCAGAAGTCGATGAACGCCTTGGCCTCGTCGGCGTGCTCGGAGCTATCGGCGACAGCGCCGGGATACACGATGGGCTTGTGCGAGTCCTCGGGGCACACGAAGGTCTCCTCGATGCCGTCGTAGCGGAAGATATCGGAGCTGTAGACAAAACCGGCCACGCAATCGCCCGTAGAGACGTAAGACGCAGCGGTGCCGACCTTGTCGGCCAGAGCCACCTTGTCGGCGAAATCGGGTGCATACTCGCCGTCGTCGCCCTCGGTGCCGGTGTAGAGGCCCACGGAGGCCAGGGCCTGGTTGGCGTACTTGCCAGCGGGAACGGTCTTGGCGGCGCCGATGGCGATCTTGCCGTCCAGGTTCGCGACGACGGCGATGGCCTCGACCTTGGTTTCGGAGCCCTCGGCGCGAATGATCACGAGGTCGTTGACGAACATGTCCTCACGCGTGTCGGCGTCGACGAGCTCGGCGGCCTCGGCGTCATCCATGGTGCCCTTGGAGGCCGTGATGAGTACGTCGACGGCGGCACCGGCGCGCATCTGCTCGACAAGGTCGCCAGACGCCTTAAACTGCGTGTCGGCAAACGTGGTGCCGGTCTGGTCGGTATAGAGCTTCTGAACCTCGGGCAGAGCCTTCTCGAGCGAGTTGGCAGCAAAGACTTGCAGCTCGACAGCCTTCTTGGAAGATGCCTTAGCAAAACCGGCATCGGAGCCAGTCGGCCCAGACGTCTTGTTGCCGGAACAGCCGGCAAGCCCAAGGCCGGCAGCGGCGACAGCGGAAAGTGAAACGAACCCGCGGCGAGAAACCGTATCGAACATGTTCAACCCTTTCGAAGGCTACGCCCGGGCACCCCGCCGCAAGCTTTATTCTGTTACTAGATTATACTTTTGTGCGAATAGTGTTTGTGATAAATATTTCTCGTCTAATAATTTTCCTTTACCGATAACCACAAGACGGCCCGCACTGTCGCTGCATAAAAAAGGCGGAGCAGCCCGTAAGGTCACTCCGCCGCAGGTAATGCGCTTATTTGGCGTGCCCGCCCCCCGCCGTCATTTGAGCTGCGTGCTCCAGCTGGTCGCTCACAGCCTCCCAGCTTTCGCGGGCCGCTTTCGTTGATCCCGGAAAGTTGATGACAAGCGTATGCCCACGCTGCATGCACACGGCGCGCGAAAGCATAGCGCGGCGCGTCTTGGTCATGGAGTACGCACGGATCGCCTCTGCAATACCCGGTACATCGCGGTCGCAGACGGCACGCGTCGCCTCGGGCGTCACGTCGCGCATCGAAAGGCCCGTGCCGCCGCAGGTAAGCACGACATTGGCGTGGCACTCATCGGCCGCTTCCACAATGGCATCACCGATCTCGCTGACGTCGTCGCGCACGACCACATGTGAGGCGACCGTCCAGCCCTGCGCCGCGATGAGTTCCTCGAGCGCAGCACCCGCCTCGTCCTGGGCAAGATCGCGCGTATCCGAGCACGTCACAATCGATATCTTCAACTCCATAGCATTCCTCCTATAGCACCGCGCCCTCAGGCAAGTCGACACGCACGACATCCACGACGTCGCCCGCCCTGAGGTCACACGGGCCTTCGTCAATACGCAGCAGGCAATTGGCCCGCTGCATCGTGCCGAGCAGCGCCGAATTCTGCGTCTTGGCCTCGGTCACCAACAGCTCACCGGTCTCGGGGTCGCGTAAAACCGTGGCACGATCGAAGAAGCGGCGATGCTGTCGCTTCTTCACGCCGTGTGTGAGCTTCGCCTGCTGCACGGGACGCACGCCCTCGGCAAAGCCGCGCATCTTGCGGATCGCCGGGCGGGCGAGCATCTCAAAGCCCACATACGCCGCCGCGGGATTGCCCGAAAGTCCCAAATATGGCTTGCCCCCCAGCAGGCCAAACGTGATGGCCTTGCCGGGACGCATCGAGATGCGGTCGAACAGCACCTCGCCCTCGCGCCGAACGAGCGCCGTCACATAGTCGTAATCACCCGCAGAGGCGCCACCACTCGTAATGACAAAATCGCAGTCCTGCGCGGCGCGATGCACCAACTCGGCAATCGCCTGCTCATCATCGGGCGCAATGCCGTAGAACACGGGCTCGGCTCCTGCATCGAGCGCCTCGGCCATCAACGCCGACGAGTTGGAGTCGCGAATCTGCCCGCGCGCCGGCACGTTACTCGGTGCGACCAGTTCCGTCCCCAGCGAGATAATGCCCACGCGCGGCGCGGCATGCACCTTCACACTCGCATACCCGGCGCTCGCCAGCAAGCCGGCGCCCGCCGGAGCCACAACCTCTCCAGCGTACATCACGACGTCGCCAGTATGCGCTTCCTCAGCAGCCGATCGAACGTTCTCCCCCACCTTGGCCGGCGCCGAGAATCTCACACGCGAACCCTCGTTGCCGTCACCGTCGAGCACATCGACGATCTCGTACTTCACCACGGCATCGGCACCTTCGGGTACCGGCGCGCCCGTCATGATACGAACCGTGTCGCCCGCGCCGATTGCGCCCCCAAACACATGGCCCGCAGCCTCGTGTCCGATAACGTCGAGCGTCACCGGCGCCTCGCCAGATGCCTGCACCAAGTCCGCCGTGCGCACGGCATATCCGTCCATAGCGCTGTTGGCAAACGGCGAAATGTCGATATCGGCCACCGCGTCCTCGGCCAAGGGAAGACCGGCGGCCTGCCACACGGGAATCTCGACGAGATCGGTCGGAGCAACGTGCGACAGAACAATCGACTGCGCGTCCTCCAGCGGAATGAGTTTCTCTGCCATATGCACCTCTTAATGCCACAGCGCACAACGGGGGCGCCAATTCTTTATGCTTGTCTCAGTATAATCCCCTGCCGAACGACGGCGAAACGACCCACGTTCTCGAATACATCTGTCGGCCGCAAGCCGCGAAACAGAACCGAAACCAACCTGCCGGTTTGTCACGTTTGGCACGTTCTATAATGCTCGTGTTGCAACCTAAAAGAGGAACGTATGGCTTTTACCGACAAACCCGAAAGCGCAAACGAGGCGCAGGATCATTCCCAGTCGCTCGACGACGGCGGCTTTTTCTCCCTTAACGACGTCATCATGGCAGGCAGGCAACAGCTCACCCGCTCCGAGCATCTCTTGGCTGCCGACACGCGCCGCAATGCCCACAACCTACTCGCGAGCGCTAAGTTGCTCGTACTCGTCGTCATCGTCTCGCTCGCCATGGGCGTTGCCGCTTGGGCGTTTTTGGCCTCGTTGAATATCGCGACCGACTATCGCGAGCACCATACGTGGATCTACGCCATGCTTCCCGTTGTGGGCGTTGCCACCGCATGGGTGTACAAAAACCACGGTCTTGCCGCCAAACGCGGTAACAACCTGGTCATCGACTCCGCTCTGAGTACACGCCTCATCCATATGCGCATGGCCGTCCTCACCTTCGTCTGCTCCACACTCACGCACCTAACGGGCGGATCGGCCGGTCGCGAGGGAGCCGCGGTGCAGATTGGCGGTACCATCGCCAGCAACATCTCAAGCCTCGCCCACCTCAAAAAGCATGACCACCACGACCTCATGCTCGCCGGCATCTCGTCGGCCTTTGGCGCCGTGTTCGGTTCGCCCCTTGCCGGAGCTTTCTTTGGCATGGAGATGTGCTTTATCGGCAAGATCGACTACACCGCAGGGATCTACTGCCTGGTCGCCTCGTTTACCGGCTACTTTACATCACTCGCCCTGGGTACCGAGTACGAAGCGAATGCCATCGCCAGCGTTCCCGCCATGACGCCCAAAACGGTCGTTATCGTTGTGATCAGCGCCATTGTCTTCGGTCTGACGGCACGCCTCTTTGCCTGGTCGGTTCGAACCGTCAAGAGCCTGTACGGTCGCTTTATCACCAATTACCTCGTTCGCGCCCTTATAGGCGCACTCGTGGTTTTGGCTGTCTATGCCCTCCTCGACGCCTGGGACTACGCCGGCCTTTCCACGTGGCTTTCGGGCGCCGGGTTTGCCGGCAACACCACCCTCGCCGACGCCGCCATCAAGCTCGTCGTAACGGCACTCACCCTGGGTGCCGGTTTCCAAGGCGGCGAGGTCACGCCCCTGTTTGGCATCGGTGCGGCACTCGGTGGCTGGATCGGTTGCCTTACCGGGCTCGACCCCAGCTTTCTGGCGGCTCTCGGCATGCTCGGCGTGTTCTGTGCCGGCCTTAACGTGCCCATCACCACCTGCATGATGGCCATCGACCTGTTCCACGGCACGGCCGCCGGGTTCTTTGTCATCGTGGCCTTTATCAGCTATCTCGCCGGCGGACACCGCGGCGTGTACCCTGCCCAGCGCATCATCTCACCCAAGCGCCGTTCGCTTATAGTGGATGAGGGCGGTACGGTAGCGGATGCTATCGAGCGCCACAACGACCTGATAGAGTAGACGTAAGTATTCGCCGTGCAGCCACAATCGGGGGGGGCAATTCGACCCGAGCGCGACCGCACCGTCACGCCATATGCCGGGAGTCGCCCATGCACGCAACTGATTTTGGTCGCACGCTCATCATCGCCAACCCAGCCGCCCAATCGGGTGCGGCGCGCGAAGTTGCCGAGCGCCTGCAACGCTTTTTGGACATGACTGCACGCGCATCCCAGTTTGACCTGGTATTGACCGAGCGTATGGGGCACGCCAAGGAGCTGGCCGCACAGGCTCAGGGCTATCGCACCGTTATCGCCCTTGGCGGCGACGGCGTGATCCACGAGGTCGTCAACGGGCTTATGGCACAAAAGGAGGACCCCCGCCCCGCTCTTGCCATCCTACCCGTGGGTTCCGGCAACGATTTTGCCCAAACGCTCGGTATAGAAGATTTCTCCGGCAAGGATTTTGGCGCGCTGCTCACCTGCGAGCTGCAGCGTCAGGACATCGGTCGCATTCGCTCATGGAACCCTGCAAGCGGTAGCGGCGAGGCTTCCGTTGAGTACTACGACCAGACGCTCTCCGTCGGTATTGACGCCGCCATCGGCCTGGGCACCACCGAGC
Source organism: Collinsella sp. LCP21S3_A3 (assembly GCF_052118905.1). Lineage (NCBI taxonomy): Bacteria > Bacillati > Actinomycetota > Coriobacteriia > Coriobacteriales > Coriobacteriaceae > Collinsella > Collinsella sp. LCP21S3_A3. The sequence goes on from NZ_JBQKGH010000007.1 coordinate 41,616, forward strand.
TGCGCAAAAAGACGGGCCTCACCGGCGCTCCGCTCTACACCCTCTCGGGACTTGAACAGTTTGGCCTGCGCTATCGCAACTACCCCATGACAGTCAGCTTTGATGGCGCGCCCGCCGAGCGCGTGAGGGCGATCATCATGGCGATTCAGCTGGGCCCCACCTATGGCTCGGGCTATCGCATCTGTCCCGACGCCGACCCGTGCGACGGCATGCTCGACGTTTGCTACGCCTGCGGCCCCGTTCCGCGCGCGGTCGCGCTTCCCATGTTCCTTTCGGCCAAGGACGGCCACCATACCAAGTTGCCGCCGGTTTGCATGCGCCGCTGCCGCCATGCCGAGCTTACCTTTGAGGAGCCCGACTACCCCATCCAGGCCGACGGCGAACCTGTTATCGCCTCGCGCATCGAAGTCGACATCCTACCCGGCGCCCTCCAAGTCTGGCGCCCAACCCGCTAACCACCCCTAAGTTGCGGTGAAATAGGGACTGTTTATGCAGGTAAAGCCGCAAAACAGCCCCTATTTCACCGCAACTTATCGAGAAGATCACTCCTCCCCGCCCGGCTTGCGGCGGTTGGCCTTTTTAATGGCGTTGAAGTGCTTGTCATTAAGTCTGCGCTGGCGAGAGCGCTGAGGCACCTTGGTCTTTACGCGTCGACGCGGTGGACGCCCGCGACGCTCAAGCTCAGCGCGCAGCTTACGCAAACAGCAGCTACGATTTTGGAACTGGCTGCGACTCTCGCGCGCCGTCACGGTAATCCCCGTAGGGATATGTTTCATGCGCACCGCCGAGTCCGTCGTGTTCACGCCTTGCCCGCCCGGACCCGTCGCGCGAAACACCTGCACCTCGCAATCGCGCGCCAGCTCCTCGACCGACATCTCGACATAGCGCGCATACTCACGCCATCCCATCTTGTTCTCATCCATATCAACACCTCCCCTCATACAAAAAATGTGACAAAGGGACAGTCCCTTTGTCACATCGCATACCAATCGTTTGTGTTGCGCGCTTAGGCGAAGGTGATCTCGCCGTTCTCACAGTCCATATCGGCGATACGGGCCAGGCTCTCAACACGGAAGCCGCGCTCGCGGAGCTTATCGCCACCGCCCTGGAAGCCCTTCTCCACCGCAATGCCAATGCCGGCAACCTCGGCGCCTGCGGCCTCGCAGATCTTGATAAGACCCTCGAGCGCGCATCCGTTGGCCAGGAAGTCGTCGATAATCAGGACCTTGTCGCCCTCGGACAGGAAACGCTTGCCAACGATGACCGGGTACTCCCTCTGCTTGGTAAAGGAATAGATGGTCGTGGCATACTGCTCGCCGTCGAGGTTGATGGACTGCGCCTTCTTGGCAAAGACCACCGGCACGCCGCCAAAATGCTGGGCTGCGATGCAGGCCATGCCAATGCCCGAAGCCTCGATCGTAAGGATCTTGTTAATCTCGACATCCTCGAACAGACGGGCCCACTCGGCGCCCATGTGGTCAAACAGCTCAACGTCGCACTGGTGGTTGAGGAAAGCATCAACCTTAAGGACATTACCGGCCTTTACGATGCCGTCATGGCGAATACGGTCCTTAAGCTCCTGCATGGCGCAACCCCTTCTCGCGGCAACGATACCGCGCGATTAATAAACGTTGCTCGATAGTCTACCACGGACCGACCCCCGCCCGCCCCACAAGCCGCATCGCACCACAAAGCCGCATCGCACCGCAAAGTCGCAAGCAGATACACCGGGCTTACCAGCTGAATGCGATCGAGGCCCACGCCCGGCCCCTTTTGCATCACGGGCAGCGCCACGGTCACGACGGTCGAATCCAGACACACCATAAACGTCATGATGAGCACCGTAAACAGAATCGCCCATTTGTTCTTGCCATGGGTGTCTCCCTCAACAGCGATGTGTTCGCGGCGCAGTTGCTCTGCGGTTTTCTCCATATCCATCCTTTCGAGTGGCACAACACAAAAACGGGGCCCCAATCGCCTGCAAACAGTCGCGATTGGGGCCCCGCCTACGGTATCGGAACTAAAGGTCACCGAAGCTTTCTGCCGGCATCGGCGCCTTGCACGAACGCTAGCCTAGCACTGCTCGAGCGCCTGCTCAAGGTCGGCAATCAGATCGGCCGTGTCCTCGAGGCCGCACGACAGGCGCACCATGTCGGCGGAGATACCACAGGCGATAAGCTCCTCATCGTTCATCTGGCGGTGCGTGGCGTTAGCGGGATGCAGGCAGCAAGTGCGGGCGTCGGCCACATGCGTGGCGATCTGAGCGAGCTTGAGGCTCTTCATAAAGGTCTCGGCCGCCGCGCGACCACCGTTAAAGCCAAAGCTCACAACGCCGCAGGTACCGTTGGGCATGTACTTTTGAGCTAGGTCATAGTACTTGTCGCCCTCCAGACCCGGATAGCTCACGAAGCGCACCTTGGGATGGCTCTGCAGGAACTTGGCAACAGCCAGACCGTTCTCGCAATGACGCGGCATGCGCACATGCAGGCTCTCGAGCGAGCTGTTCAGGAAAAACGCCGCCTGCGGGTTCTGCATGGGGCCGAGGTCGCGCATGAGCTGAGCGGTTGCCTTGGTAATGAAGGCGCCCTCGCGACCGAACTTCTCGGCATAGGTCACGCCGTGGTAGCTCTCATCGGGCGTGGTGAGACCCGGGAACTTGTCCGCATGGGCCATCCAGTCAAACTGGCCGTGGTCGACGATCACGCCGCCCAGGCAGGCCCCATGTCCATCCATGTACTTGGTGGTGGAGTGCGTAACAATATCGGCGCCCCACTCAAAGGGACGGCACATCACGGGCGTCGGGAAGGTGTTGTCGACCATCAGCGGCACGCCGTGGTCATGCGCGGCCTTGGCAAAGCGCTCAATATCGAGCACGGCAAGGGCGGGGTTGGCAATCGTCTCGCCAAAGACGAGCTTGGTATTGGGCTCAAAGGCTGCCTCGAGCTCCTCATCGGTGCAATCGGGGGCAACGAACGTGCAGGTAACGCCCATACGACCCATGGTATGGGCAAGCAGGTTGTAGGTACCGCCGTAGATGGCCGAGCTTGCGACCACATGATCGCCGGCGCCGGCCACGTTAAAGATCGCGAGGAAGTTCGCAGCCATGCCCGAGCTCGTGAGCATCGCAGCGGTGCCGCCCTCCATCTCGCAGATCTTGGCGGCAACCAAATCGCACGTAGGGTTCTGCAGACGGCTGTAGAAATAGCCAGACTCCTCCAGGTCAAACAGCTTGCCCATGTGCTCCGACGTGTCGTACTTCCACGTGGTGGACTGGTAGATGGGCACCTGGCGCGGCTCCGCATCTCCCGGATGATAGCCGCCCTGAACACATGTAGTACCGATGGTCTGCTCGCTCATATCTAGCTCCCTTGCCTGGGTTACATTTTTATCCGGTTCACGATACCGCTACCCCGCACCCCTCTCAACCCATCCCCAAGGTAGGTTATGAGACAAATCAACCGGGGGCATTTATCGCAGATCTTGGCATTTATTCGATAGATAAAAATGAGGCATACATGAGGCTTTCGATGAACAAATGCATCGGCAAGGGTACCATAGGCGAGTACACCGTTACCGAGGAGACAACGATGAAGCAAATCGATACTGCCCAGCTCGACATCACCGCCTGTCAGGCTCAGGCTGCCGAATACCACGCCCGTGGCTTTAACTGCGCACAGGCCGTCGCCTGCACGCTCGCACCCGCCGTCGGGCTCGACCCCCAGACCGCCTTTATCCTCACCGAGGGCTTTGGCGCCGGCATGGGCGGCATGACCGAGACCTGCGGCGCTATCTCGGGCGCCGTGGCCATCATGGGCTTTGTAATGAGCGACGGCATGGATAACCCCAAGACCAAGGGCCAGACTTACAAGCTGTCGCGCGAAATCGCCAAGCGTTTTAAAACGAAAAACACGACGACCGTCTGCGGCACGCTCAAGGGCATCGGATCGGACAATGGTCCGCTCCGCAGCTGCCCCGGCTGCATCGACGACGCCATCGAGATCGCCTGCGATGTGCTAAAGCAGCTCGCCGAGTAAACGGCGGCAACAGAAAACGACGGCTGGCGTGCTTGGGATTCATCCAAAAGCACGCCGGCCGTCGCCGTTAGAACTCGGCAAATTTGGGAGCGCCGACCTCAATCTCCTCGCGCCCCGCCATAAGCTCGCGCATCTTAGCGCAAAAAGGCTCCTGCTCCCCCGCCTTAAACACCAAATGAATCGTCACGGCATCCGCGTAATCGGTATCCGAAACCTTGGCACCCGAATCCTGCGCCAAACGAAGCACCTGCTCATACTGCGGATAGGCCACGTGCACGTCAACAGGCACGACGCTCGTCATCTCAACGACCTGCCCTGCCTCCTGAGCAGCTGCCACCGCCGCCTGCGTCGCCGCGGTATAGGCGCGCACCAAGCCACCGGGCCCCAACAGCGTGCCGCCAAAATAGCGCGTCACCACGCAGCAAACATTTTTGAGCCCAGCGCCGCGCAACACCTCGAGCGTCGGCATGCCGCTCGTGCGGCTCGGCTCACCGTCATCACTCTGACGCTCGCGTCCATCGACCAAAATCCACGCGGGAACATTGTGTCGAGCGTCGTAATGACGCTTGCGAACCATCTCGATGAAGGCATTCGCCTCATCCTCGGATTCAATATGGACCAGCTGGGCAATAAACCGGCTCTTGCGATCCACAAACTCGCCAGAAGCCTCAATATTCGATCGCAGAGTAAAATAGCTGTCCAACAAAGCCCCTCAACAAAACTAAGCGCGGCAACAAACAGCCTCAATAATACGGCAAAGACAGCAACGTTGTCCTCGCCAACAAGAGCGAAAACGCCAATGATGCCGTCACCAACAGCGAGAACCCGTCAGCGCGAGCAAGGTGCCTTGAAAGACGAGATTGCAACAGAAATGAAGCTGCCGATGACCAGGCAAAAACAGCGAGATGCCAAGAACGGAACCGCCGATGATTCCGTCAACGAAAGCGAGAACCCGTCAGCGCGAGCAAGGTGCCTTGAAAGACGAGATTACAACAAAAAAGAGGGCGTTTATGACCAGGCAAAGAAAGCGAGACGGCGTCAGCTGAGTCGATTTGGCCCGAAAGAGGAGGGAGCACGCCTTATGGCGGCGACCGACGAATGAGCGCCAAATCGGCCAGCTGACGCCGTCGCAGCGTCGACAAGAAAGCTGAGTGGGCTTGTAAGCCGGGTTCTGTCGTGAACGGTCATTTATCTTGTCTGCACGTTACCGTGCAGCTCCACGCACGCTACCCGAACGCGGACCGGGCCGGCCCATAGCGTTCCTATTCGCGCTTGCTCCGGATGGGGCTTGCCAAGCCGCCGTGTTGCCACGACGCTGGTGGTCTCTTACACCACCGTTTCAGCTTTTCCCTTTACGCCTTGCGGCGCAGGTGGGAGTCTTCTTTTCTGCGGCGCTTTCCGTCGGATCACTCCGCCCGGCCGTTAGCCGGCATCCCGCCCTCTGGAGCCCGGACTTTCCTCACGCGTGCCGCAAGCAGCACATCGCGCGACCGTCTGGCCCACTCAGCAGTGCAAGAGTGTAACACACCGTTGCCGCAGGCAAAGGCACAACACAAGCGTTCGACACGATATACCAAGAACCATGCCATGCGGTACAATAGGGTCGTCGATGGGCAACGTCGCCAGTCGAGACGCGACCGCGCTCCGCACCCCTCCGTCTACTCGGTGCGTTCCCGCCTCCTCCCCGAGGCGGGATGTCGGCATTTTCATGCACCGACAACCCAATAGCCTGTGAACAGTCCGGACAGCGTTGCGCACGAGTAGCATTGCGCACCTCACCGGCAAACGCAAAAAGGGACCCGTCCATTGCGGACGGATCCCTTAAAGCAAGTGATCGTCAAACCGATTTACTCGGCGTCGGTCTCCTCGTCCTTCTTCTCGGAAGGCAGCGGGGTAACCTCGATCTCGACGCCCAGAGTCTCAGCAGCGGACTTCATAGACAGGGAGATACGACGACGGTCGAGGTCGATCTCCATGACCTTGACCTGAACCTTGTCGCCAACGTGGGTGACCTGAGAAGGCTGGTCGACGTGCTTGTTGGCCATCTCGGAGATATGCACCAGGCCCTCGATGCCCTCGCCCAGATCGACGAAAGCACCAAACGGGACAAGCTTGGTCACAGTGCCCTCGACGATAGCGCCGACGGGGTACTTCTTGACCAGCGCGCGCCACGGATCCTCGGTGGTCTGCTTGAGACCCAGGGAGATGCGCTCGCGGTTGAGATCGACATCGAGAACCTCGACCTCGACCTCCTGGCCGACCTTGACAACCTCGGAAGGATGGTTGACGTGGTTCCAGGAGAGCTCGGAGATGTGGATGAGACCGTCGATACCGCCGAGGTCGACGAAGGCGCCGAAGTCGACGATGGAGGAAACGGTGCCCTGGAGACGCATGCCAGACTTGAGCTTGGACAGGATCTCGGAACGCTCGGCCTTACGGGACTCCTCAAGCACGACGCGACGGGAGAGAACGACGTTGTTGCGGTTGCGGTCCATCTCGATGACGCGGGCCTCGATGCGGGTGCCCATGTAGGAGGTGAGGTCCTTGACGCGACGGAGGTCGACGAGGGAAGCGGGCAGGAAGCCACGCAGGCCGATGTCGAGGATCAGGCCGCCCTTGACAACCTCGATAACCTCGCCCTCGACGTTCTCGCCGGAGTTGAACTTCTCCTCGATGCGGTTCCAAGCACGCTCGTACTCGGCACGCTTCTTGGAAAGGACCAGACGACCGTCCTTGTCCTCCTTCTGGAGAACCAGGGCCTCGATGGAATCACCGAGTGCAACGATGTCTGCAGGGTTAGCGTCCTTGCGGATGGACAGCTCGCGGACCGGGATAACGCCCTCGGACTTGAATCCGATGTCAACGAGCACCTCGTCATGCTCGATCTTAACGACAGTACCGTTAACGAGATCGCCCTCATCAAAGTCGGTAATCGTACCGTCGATGAGGTTGTTCATCTCCTCCTCGTTGACATCGTCAAGAGAGAAAATGGACGAGTTCTGAATCTCACTCAAAGGTGGACCCCTTTCGAACTACGGGGCCCCGATTGCTAGGACCTACAGAAGGGTGCGACAAGCACACAACGTTTAGGAACACTCGGGAGCCGACAGATACTAATGTGACGCTTATGCAATCACGTTCGTATAGGTTACGTGGAAATCACTTCGATTTCAAGCGTGAACTGCGATTTTTTACTCGTATGGAGACTTTTTCGCAATCTTGTGAACGACCGTCTCCATAAGTTGACGATAAGCAGTTGAGCATACGGCTTTGGGGTAAAGTATCCGGAGCCAACGTTCTAAACGATTTTTCGAGAAAGGTGCCCGCGTGCTCAAAGCAGTCGTTTTCGATATGGACGAGACGCTTCTCAGCATCAATCTCAACGCGTTTATCCTTCGCTATTTTAAGGATGTCTCGTCAATGCTCGCGGATATCGGACGATGCAGCCGCGGTGGCACGATGGCACGCCTCGGCACCATCCTGGTCGACCTCAACGCCAATCGCCGAAGCGGCACGGACAATCGCACCAATCTTGAGTTTTACCGCACCGAGGTCGAGCGCAGGTGCGGCATCTGCCTCTCGGACCCACTCATCTACGAGGCGTTTACCTACTATGAACGCGAAGTTCTCCCGTACAAGAATGACGATGCCATCAATGCCCACGCCATGCCGGGTGCACACGCCGCACTCCAGGCTGTACGGGACGCAGGACTGCGTTGCGCACTCTTTACCAACCCCAGCTTTCCCCAGGGGGCCATCGAATGCCGCATGGGTTGGGGTGACCTGGCCGACGCCCCCTTTGAGCTCGTGACGCACATGGGAAACGCCACCCGTTGCAAGCCCGATGCCACCTATTACCTGGAGCAGCTGCAGGCCATGGGGCTCGAACCGCACGAGGTCCTTATGGTGGGTAACGACCCCAAGCGCGACTTCCCCAGCCCCGCCTGCGGTATTCAAACTGCCTATGTTGGCCAGGGAAAACCCAGTCGAGCCACCTGGCGCGGAACCATGGAAGACTTCGCCCGCGACTTTAACGCCGTAATCGATGCCTTCTACGAGCACCAAGTAGCCAACGAACTGTCCTAACAAACTTGGGTTTTGCCGATCATGATGTTGAGGATTTCGACGTCGGTGTCCTTCATACCCACGCGACCCACATAGCCCATGCTGGCGATCGTCTGCTCAACGGTATCTTGGATCAGGCCCTCGCCGGCGCGGAAACCGCGGCCCTGCATGGCCATATCGTGGCCCAGAATCGCCGCATCAACGGCTGCGGAAATCTTGGCGGCACAGCTCGCCTTGGCGCCATCGCACACGATGCCGCCCACGTTGCCGAGCGTATTCGAGACCGTCGCGCCGATCTGATCACGCGTGCCACCGCACAGCCAGGTAATCGCAGCGCCGGCACCGCACGCGGCGCAAATAGCACCGCAAAACGCCGAAAGTGCACCAATATAGCTTTTGATATGCACGGCAATAAGATCGGACAGCATCACGGCGCGCACCAGGCGCTCGTTGTCGCAACGCAGGTAGTCGGCATACTCCATAACGGGCAACGCACAGGTAATACCCTGGTTGCCCGAGCCGCACACAATGGCGACCGGCAGCGCACAGCCGTTCATGCGGGCATCGGACCCGGCGGCCGCACGGGCACGGGCACGGCAGGCGACGTCGTCGGCACGAGTGCCCAGCAGCGTACGGCCTACCTCAGCGCCCCAAGCGTGCGCCAGGCCCTCGGCGCTTATTGCGCCGTTCAGCTCAATCTGACGCTCAACGGCAGCGCGGGCGCCCTCGATGTCGCCGTCCTCGATAAAGTCAATGATAGACTCAATCGACATGGGCGTATCGGCGTTATCGGCGGCACGCTCGGCCACGACGCGCTCGGCGCAGGCGGCACACTCCCCCACCGACTTGCCACACATCGGAATGCCATCGAGTGTATGGCACGTAACATTGGTGTGATGGTCGGTGATCTCGACGACCGCAGTATGACCTCCGGCCGTGGCAGTCACCTTAATGTAGAGGTTGGGCACACCCTCGACAAGCGACACATCGCAGTAGTCGGCATCGGAGAGCAGCTCGGTCACGCGAGCACGGTCTGCATCGCCAACACTCTCGAGCACCTCGAGCGCGCTCTTGGCGTCACCGCCCACGGCACCCAGCACGGCCGCGGCCTCAATACCGTGCATACCGCCCGAGTTGGGCACGGTCACGCTCTTTACGTTCTTGATGATGTTGCCCGAGCAGGCAACATCCATATGATCGGGTTCGCAACCGAGCGTCTGGCTCGCCAGCGCCGCTGCATAGGCAACGGCAATGGGCTCGGTGCAGCCGAGCGCACAGACAAGCTCGCGGTTCAAAACATCGCAAAACGCGGTATCACGAAGGGAATCGGCAGGCATAGGTATCTCCTACTTGTATAACGGGTTGCTCTCGCAAGTATCAACTTCTCCATTTGATAACAAGGCACCAAAAACCGCAAGTCGAGTTCCGGCAGACGGCCGCCAGAAGCAAATTGGCGGCATTTTTCGTGATGGGCTAATGTTCGCGTCCGCTAAAGCGTTTGACCAAAAAACGCCCGAGTGTTTAGGCAAAAGACGCGCTATCATGCAGTCGAACGCGGTAAAACCTTTAGCAATTCCGCCGCACGGACCAGAGAGGAACCACTCATGAAGATCGGTATCGGCAACGACCACGCCGCCGTCGAGCTCAAGAACATCATTTCCGAGCACCTGAAGGAGCGCGGCTGCGAGGTCGTGAACTTTGGCACCGACACCTCCGAGAGCTTTGATTACCCCATCGCCGGCTACAAGGTGGGTAAGGCCGTGGCCAACGGTGACGTCGACCTGGGTATCCTAATCTGCGGTACCGGCGTCGGCATCAGCCTGGCCGCCAACAAGGTCGAAGGTGTTCGCGCCGTCGTGTGCTCCGAGCCCTTCAGCGCCAAGCTCTCCCGCATGCACAACAACACCAACGTGCTCGCCTTTGGCGCCCGCGTCGTGGGCTCCGAGCTCGCCAAGATGATTGTCGACGAGTGGCTCGACGCCGAGTTTGAGGGCGGTCGTCACGAGCGTCGCGTTAACCTCCTCAACGAGATCGACCACACGCGCGGCCTCAAGGTCGTCGACGAGGCTTAAAGACCTACAAAGCCATACGCTAACGCCAGCCCCCGCCCGGAAGAAACATCCGGACGGGGGCTGTTTAGTAGATTTTTGGGATATACCTAGAAATCTACTGGAATAAAAAGGGCGCCGCGGATGGAATTCCGCGGCGCCAAAGCCACACGCTAACAGCTTTGAGGAGTCAAAGCTGGTTTAGCCAAAGAAGCGCTTGATCTCGATCTCGGCGTTCTCCAGGCAGTCGGAGCCGTGGATCACGTTGGCGTTGACATCGACAGCGAAGTCGCCGCGAATGGTGCCGGGGGCAGCGTCAAGCGGGTTGGTAGCGCCCATAAGGGTGCGCATCTTGGAGACAGCGGAGAGACCGGAAACGACCATCTTGACGACCGGACCGCTCGTCATAAAGTCGCAGAGACCGCCAAAGAAGGGCTTGTCGGCCAGATGGGCGTAGTGCTCCTCGACGGTAGCACGCTCGAGCGTGGTCATCTCCATGCGCTCGATGACAAGGCCGCTACGCTCAATGCGAGCGACGATCTCGCCGATCTTGCGATCGCGCACAGCGTCGGGCTTAATCATAATGAAGGTCTTCTCGATAGCCATAAGGTAGCCTTTCAAGTAGGTTCGCGCGTGCCCAAGTCCCATTCCGGCACCCGCCTGGACTGCATCGTAACAGAGTTTTAGCTGCAGTTAAACAAAAAACTGTTTATTGAAACACTACAATTTATTAAAACGTTCCATATGTGTCACTTCTGTTTCGAAGCCCGATTAGAGTACCATCCGACCGCGCATCAACCGCACCGAACCGAGCGGACGGTCGGTTGCCGCCCGTGAACGTAGCCCCTTCACAACCTGCCCAAAGGTCCTACAGAAGTTATCGACAAGCCCCTTCCCCATTGCAACAAAATACGGGCGTCCGCTGCAGCAGACGCCCGTAAAAGCAAAAACGATTTATCAATAAATGGCCAAAGCCGCTTCAACTAAACCCTTACTTTGCCCCGTGGCCCATCTCGACGACCTTGGTCAGCGATCCAAGCACACCTTCGTCGGCAACGAGTTGTGCCTGGGCACGCTGCAGCTGCACGGCAACGGCGGCAGGGGCGGTACCGCCCTCGGTCGTGCGTGCAGCGACAATCGACGGGATGTCGAGCGCCTCGGTAATGTCGTGCTCAAAGAGCGGGCTTGCCTCTTGGAACACCTCAAACGGCAGGTCCTCAAGATTGCAGCCGCGCTTCTCGCACATCAGGACCAAATGGCCCACCACGGCGTGGGCCTCGCGGAACGGCAGGCCACGCTTGGCCAGGTAATCGGCAACATCGGTGGCGGCAAGGTGCCCCACGCCGCACTCGCGCGCCATGGCATCCTCGTTGACGGTCCAGGTCGAGATCATACCGGCCATAACGGACAGGCACTGCATGAGCGTATGGGCGGTATCGAGCGCGCCCTCCTTGTCCTCCTGCAAGTCCTTGTTATAGGCGAGCGGCAGGCCCTTCATGGTCACGAGCAGCTGCACCAGGTTGCCATAGACTCGGCCGCTCTTGCCGCGGATAAGCTCGGCAAAATCGGGGTTCTTCTTCTGCGGCATGATGGACGAGCCAGTGGAATACGAGTCGGAGAGCGTGATAAAGCCAAACTCGGAGCTCGACCACAGCACGATCTCCTCGGAAAGACGCGACAGGTGCATCGCCATGACGGAGCCGGCGTAATGCAGGTCGAGGAGGAAATCACGGTCGGAAACCGCATCGAGCGAGTTGGGAATCACGCCCGCAAAGCCAAGTTCGGCGGCCGTCATCTGACGATCGAGCGGATAGCTCGTACCGGCAAGCGCGGCAGCGCCCAGCGGGCAGTTGTCGGCAGCATCAAAGGCGGCCTTCAGGCGTGTAAAGTCGCGCGCGAACATCCAAGAATACGCCAGCAGATGATGCGACAGCAGCACGGGCTGAGCATGCTGCATGTGCGTGTAACCCGGCAGAATCACCTTGTTGTACTGTTTGGCCGCATCCACCAGCACGTGGCGCAGCTCAAGATTGGCCTCCATGAGCTCCTTGGCCAGCGCCTTGACGCCCAGGCGCGTATCGGTCGCCACCTGGTCGTTGCGCGAACGCCCGGTATGCAGGCGCTTGCCTGCCTCGCCGATGCGACGGGTCAGCTCGCTCTCGATGGACATATGAATGTCCTCGTCGTTGATATCGAAGGTGAAGTTGCCGGCATCGATATCCTGTTCGATTGCGGTCAGACCCTCGGCAATCGCCTGCTCGTCCTTTGCACTGATAATGCCCTGGGCCGCCAGCATCTTGGCATGTGCCTTAGAGCCAGCGATATCCTGCTTATAGAGATGTTTGTCGACCGGCAGCGACGCGCCAAACTCCTGCGTGACCTCGGCCACGCCTGTCTCAAAACGACCGCCCCAAAGAGCCATGGAACCGTCCCCTTTCTCTAAATACCAAAACAAGCGCCCAAAGCAAAGCGCCATGTCGCTAAAGCGATTTATCAACCGCTAGTTTTGCACATTCCCCACCGAGCGCGAGACCATGTGGCTAATTTGCAAAGAAGTGACGCACCAGGCACTTGGCGCCCATCGACTCCCGCCAGCCGTTGCTTGCCGAGCCGTCAATCCATGCCTTCAGGCTCATAGGGACATCCTCGACCTTTGCAGCATCGAACTCGGGCGCGAGGGCAAGTAAAGCATGCGCGATAGCATTGAACATAATGGATACTCCTCAGATATATATAGGCGCAGAGCCGCCAAATTGATAGAAGGAGCCCCGCCGGACAACCCCGGCGGGGCTCGGACTCAGCCGCAGACGCGGCATCATATATGCGGGCGGAATGTAGGGGCCACCGATGTTAAGAAGTGTCAGCAAGCATAACGAAAGGTAGGGACCCCATGCGCCCGTTATGTATCACGCGGATGGGCCGCGCGGATACCAAGGGAGAAAGACTTAAGCCTGAGCGGCAGCAGAGCTGGGACCCTGGACCTTGGCCCACGTCTTGAGCGACAGCGTGTCGATCTCGATAAAGCCGGCGCTGGCCTTCTCGTCAAACGTGGTGTCGCGGTCGTAGGTGGCCAGACCGTAGTCATAGAGGCTGAAGGGGCTCTTGCGGCCGACAACATGGCAGTTGCCCTTAAAGAACTTCAGACGAACGGTACCGGTCACGAACTTCTGGGTATCGGCCATAAAGGCGTCGAGTGCGTTTTTGAGCGGGCTGTACCACTGGCCGTTGTACACGGCGGTGGCCCAATCCTGCTCGAGCTTAATCTTGGTCTTGAGCAGATCGCCCTCGACGCAAATATCCTCGAGTGCCTTGTGGGCGGTGATAAGCGTCAGGGCGCCGGGAACCTCATAGCACTCGCGGCTCTTGAGGCCCACCAGACGATCCTCGACCAGGTCCAGGCGACCAAAGCCGTTATCGCCCGAAATCTTGTTGAGGGCGATGACGATCTCGGAAAGCTTCATCTTCTTGCCGTCGACGGCGACGGGCTTGCCGGCCTCAAACTCAATCTCGGTGTAGGTCGGGGTGTCGGGCGTTTCCTCGGGATTCTTGGTCATAACCCAGGCGTCGTCGAGCGGCTCGTTCCAGGGATCCTCCAGGTGGCCGCACTCAATGGCACGACCCCACAGGTTGTCGTCGATGGAATAGGGGTTGTCGTTGGCACCCTCGGGAACCGGCACGTTGTGGGCGTGAGCATAGGCGACCTCGTCGGGACGGCACTTCAGATCCCACTCGCGAACCGGGGCGATAACCTTAAGCTCGGGGTCGAGGGCCTTGACGGCAGCCTCAAAACGAACCTGGTCGTTACCCTTGCCGGTGCAGCCGTGGGCGACGTAGGTCGCGCCAAACTCGTGGGCGACCTCGACAAGCTTCTTGGCGAGCAGCGGGCGAGACAGAGCGGAAAGCAGCGGGTACTTGTTCTCGTACATGGAATTTGCGGCGATGGCCTTGGTCAGGAACTCATCGGAGAACTCGTCGCGCAGGTCGAGCACCTGGCAATCAAGAACGCCCAGGTCGAGCGCTTTCTGTTTCTTGGCATCCAGGCCGGTCTCCTCCTGGCCCACGTTGCCGCAGACGCAAACGACATCGAGATTCTTCTCGTCCTGGAGCCACTTGACACATACGGATGTATCAAGACCACCGGAATATGCGAGAACTACTTTTTCCTTGCTCATGGCTGTTTCCTTTCGCCCTTGGTAGCTAGTTAGAACATCGGTCAGTTGCAAGTCATTTCAAGGTCACGTACCGTGCAATATCAGGTTAAATAGCAAAAATCAGCACATACATGCCCTAGAAACATGCAGCAATGTCGTGCTAAAACCCAACGACCTTAAAATGACTCTGTTGAGGCAATTCGCCCCATGCGGACAGAGACGATTGTTATCGTCGTCGGGAAATTGCGCGCTGGCGTCGGAGAGCATTGTCTGCAGTGATGATGATCTGTACGAACTGCATCTGCCTCTCCTTTCACACATCGCCGGGCGCAATTCTAATATCGCAAACGGTACCTTTTCCTCGGTAAGCGGCTCTTTTGCCGTCTCCGTTTTCGATGGTCGCTATATTACGCTAAAGTGCCTGCTGCACAAGCAACAAATTCAAATTTCTGAAAAGTTTTTTCATTAGTTTGTGAAATGCAGTGCAAATACGCTCCGTTCCTGCGAAAATACGCCTGGTTACGAGTTGTTGGTTATAACGTCTGAAACAATTTCGAAACGAAAGGCTCGCTTTTATGCAAACTTACGAATCGGACGCCAATATCGGAAACATTAAGCTCATCGCCGTCGACATGGACAAGACGCTGCTGACCGACGAGCGCGTGCTGCCGCAAGGCCTTGACGAACGCCTGGACAAGCTCGCCGAAGCCGGCATCGTATTCTGCCCCGCCAGTGGACGTCCCGCCCCCAAGCTCGAGGAGATGTTCGAGGGCATCAAGAACCGCATCGCCTTTTGCCCCGATAACGGCGCGTGCGTGATATATCGCGGCAACTATATCTATAAGAGCAATATCGATGTGGCGCTCTACCACAAGGTCCTGGCACATGCCGTGGAGGACCCGCGTGCCGTTCCCGTCCTGTGCTGCTATGACGATGCTTACGTTTTGGCGCGCGACCACAAGTACCACGACGAGATCAGCATCTACTATTCTGCCATCAACTACATCGACACCTTTGAGGGTCTTGACGTCGAATCCAACAAGATTTCGATCTTCTTCCCCGCCTACGACGCCGAGCCTGCGTTCCGCGAGACCTATAACCCCGCGTTCTCGGATCAGCTCTACGTCACCAATGCGGGCCGCGAGTGGATCGACTTTATGAACCTGGGCGTCGACAAGGGCGCCGGCGTCGCGCACCTGTGCGAGCACTTGGGCATCGATATCGCCGATGCCGCCGCCGTGGGCGACACCTACAACGATATCCCTATGCTCGAGCGCGTCGGGCATAGCTTTATCGTGGACAATGCCGAAGAGCATATGAATGCGCACGCCAAGTGGCGCATTCCGAGCAACAACTACGGGGGCGTACTGACGCTCATCGACGCCATCTTGGCGGCTCGGTAATCTATCTCGTCGCCATGCCCGGGGCCGGCCGTTTGATTTTTGCTCGGTCAGGTCCTGGGCTCGCTCGAAGGCCACATTAAGTGGCCTTCGGCTCGTGCGGAATCTACGAAAAACTTACCCGCCTCGCCCGGCCAGGTCCTTGGGTGACTTGCTTGCCGCCTGGATGGCATCTTGGCGCCTAGATACTTTGGCTGAATTTAATTGAACGAAGGACGCTCCTTGTTGATGAGGGGCGTCCTTCTGTTTTTGGTTACTTTGGAACTGTGGTTACTTTCCTATTTCGCGTCGGCCCAGGTTATGCCGGTGCTGGCTTCGGCGATGAGGGGTACGCGGAGGTCTACGACGTGTTCCATGACGTCTTGGACCATGGCGGTCAGGCGCTCGACTTCGTCGACGGGGCACTCAAAGTCCAGTTCGTCGTGCACTTGCAGGATCATGTGGGCGGCAAAGCCCTCTTCTTCCAGGCGGCGGCTTACGCGGGCCATCGCGATCTTGATGATGTCGGCGGCGGTGCCCTGCATGGGGTGATTCATGGCCGTGCGCTCGCCAAAGCCGCGGAGCTGTGGGTTTTTGGCCTTGAGCTCTGGAATATGACGCCGGCGACCGTACATGGTCTCGGCATAGCCCGTCTGCTTGGCGCGCACCACCACGTTGTCGAGGAACGTGCGAACGCCCGGGTAGGCCTCGTAGTAGCGATCGATCATGCCACGCGCCTCGGCCATCGAGATATGTAGCGACTGCGACAGACCGTACGCCTGCTGACCATACACAATGCCAAAATTCACGGCCTTGGCGCGACTGCGCAGGTCGGGCGTTACCTCGGACACCGAAACGCCAAACACGCGCGCGGCCGTCTCGGCATGGAAGTCCTCGCCCTCGTTAAAGGCGCGCACCAGGTGCTCGTCACCCGAGAGATGCGCGAGCAGACGCAGCTCGATCTGCGAGTAGTCCACCGCCAAAAAGACGCTGCCCTCACCTGCCGAAAACGCCGTCTTAACGGTACGGCCCAGCTCAGAGCGCGTCGGGATGTTCTGCAGGTTCGGGTCGCTCGAGGACAGGCGACCCGTTGCCGTGATGGTCTGGTTGTACGTGGTGTGCACGCGACCGTCACCACGGCGCAGCGGACCTAGCGTGTCCAGATAGGTCGACTTGATCTTGGACTTCTCACGCCAGTCCAAAATCAGGCGCACGATTTCGTGGTCACGGGCAAGGTCGCTCAGCACTTTGGCGTTGGTCGAATAGTACCCGCGCTTGGTCTTTTTGAGGCCCTTGGTCGGAAGCCCCATAACGTCAAAGAGCACGTGCGAGAGCTGCATGGGACTGCCGATGTTAAACGTCTCATCACCTGCCAGGTCGCGAATGCTGCGCTCGACCTCGGTGATCTGGGTCGCCAGGCCCTCGGACAGGCTGCGCAGCCGGTCGGGATCTACGAGCATGCCCGCGCGCTCCATCTTGGCAAGCACCGGCACGAGTGGCATCTCAATGCCATCGAACACGTTGGCGGCGTTCTCGCGGGCCATGCGGTCGCGAAGCGGCGCCACGAGTGCCAGCGTCAACGCCGCGGTACGGGCAGCAGGAGCAGGAGCGTCCTCGCCAGCACCATCCGCACCGCGCGCCGCAGGCAGCGCCATCTGCAGATAGGTATCGGCCAGATATGCCTCGTCAAACTCGGAGCGGTCGGAATCCAACAGGTACGCGGCAACCACGGTATCAAAGATGCGCACGGAATCGACTGCCAGCGGGTCCATGAGCTCGGGCTCAGAAGAATCGATGGGCGAAAGCTCATGCAGCAACGCCTTCATGTCCGGGCTCGCCACGCGGCCCTCCATAAACAGGCGCGCGAGCACGCCAGCGATAACGCCGTGGGCAGAATTGAAGCCCTCGACAGCGGCAGGCGTGCCGTCATCGGGTTCCTCGAGCGCAAAGAGCCCCTTGGGCGTCGCCAGCCACAGCGTACGCGTCAGGCCAAAGAGCGCACCCTCCTCCTTGTCATCGTCCACCACGGCGGCGACCCACTCGCCCGCATCAATCGCGCGAGAGATCTCGGCCGCCACAGCAGCAAGTGCCTCAGCATCGCCGGCGGCGGCACGCGAAACCGCGGGTATCTCGAACGCGCTGGCAGCGGGCACGACCCCGCCCTCGCCGCCAATCAGCGCCAGGAAGCGGTTCTGCATGGCCGTAATGCCAAGTGCGCCCAGCGCCGCGGACACCTCATCGGCAGAAAACGATGGGAAGGACGTCGCGTCAAAGTCGAGCTCGACAGGTGCATCGGTGCGGATGGTCGCAACCTTGCGGCTCAGCAGCGCATCGTCGATGTGTGCACGCAGGTTCTCGCCCATCTTGCCCTTGACCTCGTCAGCATGCGCAATGACCTCGTCCAAGCTGCCGTACTGCGCGATGAGCGCGCTCGCCTTTTTGGGGCCGATGCCCGGTACGCCGGGAATGTTGTCCGACGTATCGCCCTTCAGACCGTAAAAATCGGGCACGAGCGCCGGCGTAATGCCGTGATACAGGTCGTCCACGCTCTCGGGCGTCATGATCGCCACGTCGGACAGGCCCTTGCGAGTCGAGACCACGTTGACGTGCTCGGTCACAAGCTGATACATGTCACGGTCGCCGGTCACCAGCAGCATGTCGCAGCCGGCCTCCTCACCCAGGCGCGCCATGGTTCCCAGGATATCGTCGCCTTCCCAGCCCTCGGACTGCAGAATTGGCACGTTGAGCGCCGTAAGCAGCTCCTTAATCATGGGAAACTGCGCATGCAGATCGGGGTCCATGGGCGGACGCTGCGCCTTATACTGCGGCAGCATCTCCATGCGCACGCGCGGCTTGCCCTTGTCAAACGCCACGACCACACCGTCGGGGCTAAAGGCATCGATCATCTTAAGAAACATGTTCAGAAAGCCAAAGATCGCGTTGGTGGGGCGACCGTCCGGCGCGTTCATGGTCGGCGGCACGGCGTGGAAGGCGCGGTGCATGAGCGAGTTGCCGTCGATAACGGCAAAGGTGCGGCGCTTGTCAGACATATTGAATACCTCGCTTTGGACTGGGCACGGCTTGCTCACTCCAGTTTACACGCTCCCCGCCCCGCGGCCACCGCGCATCAAGCTCCCCCGCCACCGTGAGCCCGCGCGTGATACGATGGCTCACGGTACAACAACCAGCACGATCGATCCGAAAGGAGCCTGCGTCATGGAGCGTCCCTGCGCATGGAAAAAGTACACGCCACAGCAAATCGAGGAGCTCGAGGAGCTTTGCCGCGGCTATAAGCAATTTTTGAGCGAGAACAAGACCGAGCGCCTGTGCGTCAAGACCGGCATCAAGATGGCCGAGGAGGCGGGATACCTCGACCTGGAGACCGTGATCGCCGAAGGCCGCGCGCTCAAGGCAGGCGACAAGGTGTACGCCGCCAACCACGGCAAGGATCTTATGCTCGTCAACCTGGGCACCGCCCCGCTCGAGCAGGGCTTTAACATCCTGGGCGCCCACGTGGACTCGCCGCGCCTGGACCTCAAGCAGAATCCCGCCTTCGAGGCCGGCGACATGGCCTACCTCGACACGCACTACTACGGTGGTGTCAAGAGCTACCACTGGGTGGCCTCCCCGCTCGCACTCGTGGGCGTCATCTGCAAAAAGGACGGCACCACCGTCGACATCAACATCGGCGACAAGGCCGACGATCCGGTCTTTACCATCTCCGACCTGCTGATCCACCTCTCGAGCGAGCAGATGTCCAAGCCCGCCAAGGACGCCGTCGACGCCGAGATCCTCGACGTGATCGTGGGCGGCCGTCCCGTAAAATTTGACGAGGACGACAAGGACGCTCCCACCGAGCCCGTCAAGCAGATGTTCCTGGATATCCTCAAGGAGCAGTACGACGTCGAGGAGGAGGACTTCCTCTCCGCCGAAATCGAGGTCGTGCCCGCCGGCCCCGCCCGCGACATGGGCCTCGACCGCTCCATGATTTTGGGCTATGGCCACGACGACCGCGTCTGCGCCTACCCCTCCATGCTCGCCCAGATCAATGTGGCCAACGTGGAGCGCACGAGCATCACGCTCATCGTCGACAAGGAGGAGATTGGCTCCGTGGGCGCCACCGGCATGACAAGCCGCTTCTTCGAGAACACCGTCGCCGAGATCATGACGCTCGCCGGCGAGGGCAGCCCGCTGGCCCTGCGCCGCGCACTCGCCCGCAGCCGCATGCTCTCCTCTGACGTATCCGCCGGCTTCGACCCAGGCTACGCCGGCAAGTTCGAGACCAAGAATGCAGCCTTTATGGGTCGCGGCCTGTGCTTTAACAAGTACACGGGCAGCCGCGGCAAGGGCGGTTCCAACGACGCCGACGCCGAGTATATGGCTCTCATCCGCGACATTATGGACGAGGCCGGCGTGGACTTCCAGACCTGCGAGCTCGGTCGCGTCAACGCGGGCGGCGGTGGCACCATCGCCTACATCATGGCCAAGTACGGCATGAACGTCATCGACTCCGGCGTTGCCGTCCTGTCCATGCACGCCCTGTGGGAGGTCGCCAACAAGGCCGATATCTACGAGGCCTATCGCGGCTACAAGGCCTTCATCGAGCGCGCCTAATCAACCCTTCATCAGTTGCGGTGAGATACGGACTAAACTGGCCCATAAACGGCCAAAACAGACCGTATTACACCGCAACTTCCTTTTTGGCAGAGGAGAGTCCATGCTGCAGGTCATCATTTCGCCCGCCAAGCAGATGCGCGCGGCCCAAGATGCTTTTGAAGTCCTGGGCATTCCACCCTTTGTGCGCGAGACGGCTCGCCTCCACCGCGCACTGCTAGATATCGAGCGGAATGAAGGCAGCGGCAGCCTGCAGGCGCTGTGGAACGTGAGTGACAAACTGCTGGGGCCCTGCCTCAACACCCTGCATGAGTTCGAGCCCATCTTGCAAAGCGGCGATCTCGACAATCCCGCACTCGCCCGTCACCTCTCCCCTGCCGTCATGTCCTATCACGGCATTCAATACCAAAGCATGGCGCCCGAGGTGATGGATTCCGCACAGCTCGCATGGCTGCAAGACCATCTGTGGATCCTCTCGGGCCTTTACGGATGCGTACGCCCCTTTCATGCCGTTGAACCGTATCGGCTGGAGATGGGCGCGAAGCTTGCCGTCGACGACGCCCGAGACCTCTACGCGTTTTGGGGCGACAAGCTCGCACGGGTCATCGCTCCGGCAGGCTCCAACGCCACGATCGTCAACCTCGCCAGCGCGGAATACGCCAAAGCCGTTCTGACCCGCCTCACCACCGACGCCACGGTCGTCACATGTCTCTTTGGCGAAGGCATCCGCAACGGCAAGCCCATCCAACGCTCGACCGCCAGCAAAAAAGCGCGCGGCTCCATGGTGCGCTGGATGGCAGAAAACAAGTTCGAGGATGTAAGCGGGCTCACCGCGTTCGACGTTGGTTATCGTTACTTTCCCGAGCTTTCAAATAAAAACACTTTGGTCTTCCTGAACGAACAGGCCTTGTAGGACTACCACTACTTTTGAATGTGCTGCCTAGGCACGGCGTCTATTCCGCCAGGCCGTCGGCTTTTGCAATCTCGGTCGTCGAGCCATCTTGGTAGGTAACCTTAACGTGCTCCACCTCGGACGCCTCAACACCCGACGGAGGCTCCAGGCGCCATTCCGTCAGGGCTATATCCATGGTCGTGGGTACATCCCCCTGATCTTTGAGCTCGACCGACAGCGTCCTAAGCGACGCATCGAAGGTCACACGCTCGATCTCTTCACCAGGAATGGAACCACCGCTCAGCTGCAGTTGCACAAACTTGTCGCGCGGATACCAATAGTCGCCCGGCGCGGCAACGGTATTGCCCCCCGCGACCTTCGCCGTCATAATCGGCAGGCTATCGTCCGCCTCAAACGTCCAGGAAACTCCCCCACGCCCGCCAAACGTCCAGATACAACAGGCAATCACCATCACGACAAGAATCGCGAAACCAATTGCGACCAGCCCATGATGGGCGCGGCTCTCCTCGGCCGACACATCCCACTGCGTCTCTCGATACAGATGCTTGTCTTCCATGTTCGCCTCCCCGCGGGCATGCTCGTCGCGTCAATCGTACCCATTCGAGCTATACTTGAGCCCGCCACATAAACGGGGAGCTTGCAGGACAAGACGGCAGGCTGAGACTGGGCTCGCCCGCCCTGACCCGCAAACCTGATATGGGTAATGCCAACGAAGGGAGCCGTGCCAATGAGCACACAGACCGAGCCCAAGCTCGTCACGCAAATCGATTTCGCCCGCGCCGGGCAAATCACACCGCAGATGAAGGAGGTTGCCGAACGCGAGCATCGCGACCCCGAGTACATCCGCGAGCGCGTGGCCGACGGCCGCATCGCCATTCCCGCCAACATCGTGCATATCAAAAAGGGCATGCGCGCCTTTGGTGTCGGCGAGGGCCTGTCTACCAAGGTCAACGTCAACCTGGGCATCTCGGGCGACAAGGCCGATGCCGCCGAGGAATGGAAGAAGGTCAAGATCGCCGAGGACTTTGGCGCCGACGCCATCATGGACCTCTCCAACTCGGGCAAGACGCGCCAATTCCGACAGCAGCTCATCGACGAGACGCCGCTCATGGTGGGCACCGTCCCCATGTACGACGCCATCGGCTACATGGAAAAGCCGCTTGTCAAGCTTACCAAGGACGACCTGTTCGAGGTCGTGCGCGTGCACGCCGAGGACGGCGTGGACTTTATGACCATCCACTGCGGCATCAATAAGTCGGTCACCAAAACCTTTAAGGAGACCGGCCGTCTCATGAACATCGTCAGCCGCGGCGGCTCACTGCTGTTTGGCTGGATGGAGGTCACCGGCAACGAGAACCCCTTCTACGAGTACTTTGACGAGCTGCTCGAGATCTGCCACGAGTACGACGTGACGATTTCGCTCGGCGACTCCTGCCGCCCGGGCTGCCTCTACGACTCCAACGACGCCACCGAGACCGCCGAGATGATCGAGCTGGGCAAGCTGTGCAAGCGCGCTTGGGCCGCCGGCGTCCAGGTCATGGTCGAGGGCCCGGGGCACATGGCGCTCGACGAGATCGCCGCCAACATGAAACTGCAGAAGCGCCTGTGCCACAACGCCCCGTTCTACGTGCTCGGGCCGCTGGTGACCGATATCGGCGTGGGCTACGACCACATCACCGCAGCCATCGGTGGCGCCATCTCCGCGAGCTCGGGTGCCGACTTTTTGTGCTACGTGACACCGGCAGAGCACCTATGCCTGCCTAACGCCCAGGATGTGCTCGACGGCCTCATGGCCACCAAGATTGCCGCACACGCCGCCGACATCGCCAAAAAGGTGCCCCACGCCCGCGACATGGACGACAAGATGGGCCAGGCACGCCGCAAGCTCGACTGGGACGCCATGTGGAAGTGCGCGCTCGATCCGGTCACCGGCAAGAAGCGCTACGAGGAATCCCCTGCTGCCACCGAGGGCACCTGCACCATGTGCGGCAAGATGTGCGCCGTCCGCACCGTCAACAAGGTGTTCGAAGGCACGACGATCGACCTCGGCATGGAGGACTAACTCGTCACCGGAGCCATAATCGGCCACAAGGCGTTCGTCAATTGTTGACGTGTGAACATTTTCTTACATTTACGTAAAGATTGCGCCACCCGCCCGGGATCGGCATACAGCCGGCCCGGGCAACTTTATAATGCGGGCAAGAGACCCATTTGAATCCGACCGAACAAGGGAGCGAACATGGATCGTAGTAAGGTACCAGCCGTTCTATCCATCGCAGGATCCGATTCCAGCGGCGGTGCCGGCATTCAGGCCGACATCAAGACCATCACGGCGCACCGCCTGTATGCCGAGACGGTCATCACGGCCATCACCGCACAGAACACCCTAGGCGTCACCGCCGTGCAGAACATCTCCCCGGATATTGTCGCGGCGCAGATCGATGCCGTTTTTGACGATATCCGCCCCAGTGCCGTCAAGATCGGCATGGTTTCCTCTGCCGAGATTATCGAAGTCATAGCCGACCGCCTGAGCGCCTGGGACGCACAAAATATCGTCGTCGACCCCGTCATGGTCGCCACTTCGGGCGCTCGTCTCATCGCCGAGGACGCCGCCGAAGCGCTTACACGCCGCCTGTTCCCACTGGCAAGCGTTATCACGCCCAATATTCCCGAGGCCATGGCGCTGCTCGACTACGAGGTCGATTCCGAGCGCACACAGCAAAACGCTGCCATGCTCCTCACCCGCCGCTTTGGCTGCGCGTCCCTCGTTAAGGGCGGGCATTTTGTCAACGAGGCCAACGATGTGCTAGCAGAGCCCGCGCCGCTCGATGACGAGGGCAACCACCTGGGCGATCCGCTCACCACGTGGTTCCGCCACAAGCGCATCGAGACCGACAACACGCATGGTACCGGCTGTACGCTTTCGTCCGCCATCGCCTGCGCGCTGGCCCAGGGCATGGATCTTGCCGATGCCGTCAACGCCGGCAAGGCCTACCTAACCGGCGCTCTCGCCGCCGGCCTGAACATGGGCAAAGGCTCCGGCCCCGTCAACCACATGTGGCAGTACTAAAAAGCCAGCAACCAAAACCACCGCACAAACCACCGCAAAGGCGCCTGTCCCTTTGTGGTGGTTTGGGGTCGCGCTACTGACCGAGCATCTCTTGGAGCTTGGCTGCCACGGCGTGGCCCAGGCTCTCGTGGCTTTCGGGCATCATGTGCAGATAATCGATATCGCCCGGCTCGCGCTGGGCCACGCCGCACCAGCGCACATCGTGCGCATAGCGCACCGCGGTGCCATCGCGCATGCCCGCCGGATCGTAGCCATACGTATTGCTGTCACCAAAGCACAGGACGTTTTTCATCGCAAGCCCTTCCCTCAGTAAAAAGCCGACGGGAGCAGCCCCTCCCGCCGGCTCGACCTATCTGTCAGCGCGCACCGATTACAGATACTTGCGCCAGTCGTCATCATCCTCGTCGTCCTCGGCAGCGGCATGAGCCTGCTCGGCGGCACGGGCGGCCGCGGCACGGGCGGCAACCTGGGCATAGGACTCCTCGTTGCGCTCGGGGAAGCTTGCCAGCACGTGCTCGAACTTGGCAAAATCCTCGTCCCAGCGCGTAGAGGGCACGGCAAAGAAGACCTGCTTGACCTTAAAGTCGCCCGATGCGAGCTCCTTGCGAAAGAGCTCGGCCACGGCCTCGGCGTCAAAGCCGTTGTTGTCACAGCCCCAGGCGCCCAGCACGAGCTTCTCGCGACCAAGCTCGTCGCAGATGGCCAGCACAAAGCGGATACGATCGCGCAGGGCGTCCAGCAGGGCATCGTCACCCACGCGATACTCCTGGCGAGCGCGCTTGGCGTTGGGCGCAGCGGCAACGATCACGTCGGCATACGCATGCACGTGGTTGCGGTCGAAGCGCACCGCAGGCACCACCAGCGCACGGTTGCGGTACAGCTCACAGTTGATGTTGCGGCGACGGTTCTCGCCGTACCATTTGCGCTGCTTATCGAGCACATTGTACAGATACGAATCGGCACAGAGCGTGGCCTCCTGACCCAGATAACCCTGGATGTAGCCACCGCCCGGGTTGGTGAACGAGGCAAAGGCGAGCACGGCCATGTCGCAGAACTGCGCGTAGCCTCGGCCGTTATCCAGAATGGCCTGCGTGGCAGAGGCGTCGAGCACGGTGACCTCGGGCAGGACCGGGGCGGGCTCCTCGGCAGCAGGCGCGGGCTCGGTCTCCGTGGCTTCCTCTGCGGGCACAGGCTCGGCCACGACCTCGGTCTCGGCAGGCGCAACCTCGGCGGCCTCAGACTCATCGGCAACCTGCTCTTCGGCAGCAGCCACCTGGGCCTTAGCCTTCATCGCCGCGACAAATCCGGCAGGCATGCCCTCGAACTCGTGCACGCCGGCAAGCGAGCGCTCGATATCCTTTGCGCACGCTTCGGACACAGTCGCCACGTGACGCTCGGCGGCCTTGGCACGGGCCTCGCGCTTGGGATTGGGCTGTCCCGCGCGGTTGGGCCTACGGTTACGGTTCCTGTTGTCGACGTCTGCCATAAGTGGTCACCTTTCTCGGTCGCTGCCGCTATCGGCTTTTCCCATCCATGATACCCCGCCGCGTACAAAAAAGGCGGCCCCGAAGGACCGCCTTTCGCATCGATTTGCGCGCGGCAAGCACCACTGCAATCTGGCACTAGTCGCGACGACCAAGGATGTTCAGAATGCGCAGGAACACGTTGATAATGTCCACGAACAGGTTGGACGCCATGAGCACGGCGTTGGGCAGCGTGGGCGGCACCGTCGTGGCCACATAGGTGTCGTAGCCAATAAAGCCGGCGAACACCACAATCACGATCAGGTCGGTGATGGTCTGCGAGACGCCCATGAACATCAGCACGATCTCGACCAGAATCGTGGCAAGCAGAACGCCAAAACCAATGCCGTACACACGCTGGAAGAATTTGGGGAAGGTCACGCCCAGTGCGCCAAAGACAAAGGTGATGGCGGCAGTGGCGATAAAGGCGGTGTTGATGGTGGGCAGGTCGTAGTTGGCAAGGCCAAACGACGCGGTCAGACCAAAGGTGCTCGCAAAGATCGCGTAACCCGCGAGCGACAGGCCCACGGACTGCTTGCTGGCGGCGGCCGTCATCATGACGATTCCGACAATGGTCAGGATAAGCGAGCCAAAGACCAGCGGCAGGGCGGCGCCACTCATCATCATGCGCGCAAACGACATGGTGCCCGTAAAGTAGGCGCCAGCGCCCATAGCGCAAAAACCCAAAAAGATCAGGGCAGACATGGCAAGGTTGTACGCGCGCGGCGACATCTCCTTGGCACGGCTTGCGCCGGTCTCGATGGGGCCGTTCTGATAGCCCTGGATATCGTTCATAATTTCGTCCTTTCAAAAAGCGCCGCGACAGCGCCGTAGGTGACAAGATTCCTGCCATTGTACCCGAATGGCGCGCGCTCTTACCCGCGGCGCTCACTCTCGAGTGTACGGTCGAACGCCCACACCCACCACCGCATCAGATGAGCCTGCGAGCCATCCGGTCGCTCACGCGCCTGGTCTTCCAGATACAGCTCGGTCGTATGTCCGCCAAAACGAACCTTATAGGTTGCCGTACGAATGCCGTGAACCGTCAGGCCAAAACCGGTAGACGAGACAATCTCGTCAATCGTAAAGCAGCGACCGTCGACCCAGCAGACGGTAACCGGCACAACTTGTCCGCCCGCGAGGATGCGGGCCACGACGTCCACATACTGCTTGTGCACGCGCCGAGTTTTGCCATCTGTCTGTCGATATTCCATGCCCCTATTATCGAACGCATGTTTGCATATTGTAAAGCGAACAGACTGTGGTTTTGGGGTGTCGGAGCGAGCGCACGTGTCCTCACGGCGTGTTAGCAAAAAGAACACCCGCGGTCAACAGGGCTAATATTCAATTTTAGTGCCAAAAAATTCACTTCTCCCGTCAGAACTCGGTAAAGAAACCCGCAGGAGGTGATACGATTTATCATGTTTTTGTAACGTTTCTGCAAACTTCGAGAAAGCCCATATATGGACGTAACGTTCTCAGCCTTCCTCGGCCAACTTGTTTCGAACCCAGTCCTTGCCGTCACCGTGTTCCTCGCGCTCGGCGCCATCTTCGTCAACGGATGGACCGACGCGCCCAACGCCATCGCGACCTGTGTCACCACGCGTTGCATGCCCGCCCGCGCCGCCATTCTCATGAGTGCCGCGTTCAACTTTTTGGGCGTGCTCATCATGACGCACTTTAATGCCAGCGTTGCCAACACCATCTCCCATATCGTCGACTTTGGCGGAAACAGCACCATGGCGCTCGCGTGCCTCTGCGCGGCCCTGTTCTCCATCGTCGTCTACGGCGCCACGGCATCGCGTTTTGGCATCCCCACCTCGCAGAGCCACAGCCTCATCGCCGGCCTGACCGGCGCTGCCATCGCCCTCGGCGGCGCCAGCAGCGTCAATGTCCACGAGTGGATGAAGGTCATCTACGGCCTGGCGCTCTCCATCGGTCTGGGCTTTGTCATGGGCTGGGTCCTGTGCAAGCTCGTCTCGATTCTTTTCGCTGCCGCCAACAGGCGACGTGCCAACGTCTTCTTTAAATATGCTCAGATCGCGAGCGCCGCGGCCATGAGCTTTATGCACGGCGCGCAGGATGGACAAAAGTTCATCGGCGTGCTCTTTTTAGGTGTCGCCTTTGCCAACGGACAGACCGGCGTCGGCGACGCCGGCATCCCCATCTGGATCATGCTGCTGTGCTCGGCCACCATGGGCATCGGCACCAGCGTGGGCGGTGAGCGTATCATCAAGTCCGTCGGCCAGAGCATGGTTAAGCTCGAGAAGTATCAGGGCTTCTCTGCCGACCTGGCAGGAGCCGCAAACCTGCTGCTTGCCACGCTCACCGGTATCCCCGTGTCCTCCACGCACATCAAGACCTGCGCCATCATGGGCGTCGGCGCCGTCAAGCGCCTCTCGGCCATCAACTTCGGCGTGGTCAAGGACATGATGTTCACGTGGTTCTTCACCTTCCCCGCCTGTGGACTCATCAGCTTTGTTATGGCCAGGCTGTTCATGATGCTCCTCTAGTCAAACCGAACGTCCATCCGGACCGCATTACCTCGCCCACCCGTCTTCGCCCCGAAAGGATCACTCATGGCAAAGAAACCCGATTCGTTCTACTTTGACAACTACGTCGCCTGCGCCGACTTCGCCGTTCAGGCAGCCGAGCTGCTCACCAAGATTTTTGAGAACTTTGACCCCGCGCAGATCCACGACATGCTCGAGAAGATGCATGCGATTGAGCATGCAGCAGACAAGAAGCACCATGAGCTCGAAGACGCCCTGCTCACGGCCTTTATCACCCCGCTTGAGCGCGAGGACCTTAACCTCATGAGCTGCTCGCTCGATACCGTGCTCGACCGTATTGAGGGCGTCGTGCAGCGCCTCTACTTCACCAACATCCAGAGCATCCACCCCGATGCCATCGTGATCGCCCACAAGGTGACCGACGCCTGCCGCGCCATGAAGGACCTGATGGTCGAGTTGCCCAACTACCGCAAGTCCAAAACGCTGCGCGAGCTCGTCATCCAGATCAACACCATCGAGTCCGAGGCCGACGAACTCTACATCAACGCCATGCGTAACCTGCACGTCAACGGCAAGGACCCGCTCGAGGTCATCGCCTGGCGTGACGTGTACGCCTTCTTGGAGTACTGCGCCGACTGCTGCGAGAATGTGGCCGATGTCGTGGATTCGATTGTCATGAAGAACAGTTAATTGGGGGTACGCATCCCACCGGTCGCGGGCCCGGCCACTAATAACCCTTTTCACTCCGGCTGCAAGCAGAGTCGTTCAAAAGGTTATTAGTGGTCGGGCCCGCTCCCTTGTGTATCACCATTGAAACTTTGGCTGATAGTTTTAGCGCAATGGGGGTTTGGCTGAAGGGCCCTTTGGTACCCGCTCGGACACTTTGGCCCTTGGTGAGCGTTTGACTGATTGCTGCTTTGGGTACTCTTTGGGTTACTTTGGGTTTGTTTGATTTTTAATTGTTGGAGGGCTTGTATGTCGTATTTGGATCTGGCTCGGTCTCGGTATTCTTGTCGTTTGTTTGAGGATCGTTCTGTTGAGCAGGCTGTGGTGGATACCATTGTTGAGGCTGGACGCATTGCTCCTTCTGCTTGCAATAATCATCCAACCCGTGTGATGGTGTTGGATACGCCTGAGCTTCTGGAAAAGGCAGCTGCTTGTCAGCCTCGGTTTGCTCGTGATGGATCCATCTTTGGCGCTCCGCTCATCTTCCTCATTTGCAGCGTTACCAACGATGCTTGGGTGCGTCCCTATGACCAGATGAACTCCAGCGCTATCGACACCTCGATTGTTTGCGATCAAATGATGATGGAGGCCGAGGAACAGGGCCTGGGAACGTGCTGGGTATGCCATTTTAAGCCCGAGCTAGCCCACGAGCAGTTCAACCTGCCCGAGGGCGTTTATCCCTACCACATGCTCGTCTGCGGCTATCCCGCCGACCATATTGCCGACCCCGAGCATCGCGAGGCCCGCACCATTCCTCTATCCAATTTCCTCCTCAAGTAGTTTTTGGCCCATGCCCTAAAACCTACCTTTTACCGCTCAAACGTTCGCCGAGTTCTGCCCTATCGCACGCAGAGCTCGGCGTTATGTTTCCCAACCCGTATACAGCTAAAAAAAGGAGCTCGCAAGCGCGAGCTCCTTTTAAGAGCTAGATTGTAGTTTTGGCGCTAGTCCAGGTCGTCCGCGGCAAAGTTGTCAATCGGGGCGAAGGGGTCGGCCACGGGGACAACCGGATCAGCGACAGGCAGCGGCTCGGCGGCAGGCATGGTCACGGCAGGAGAAGCCGCGGAACCGACCGGCGTAGAAGCCAGCAGATCGGCCGGGAAGGAATTCTGAGCATCGTCCATAAAGTGCTGAATGAGCTTGAGATACTCGGCCTTGAACTCCTCGCGGGAAGCCTTCAGACGGTCAATCTCCTCGAGCTCGGCCTGCTTCTCGGTCAGGGCCTGACGGATGACCTCGCGGGCCTTGGCGTCGGCCTCGTTGCGGATGCGGTCAGCATTCTCGTTAGCGTCGTTGACAATCGCCTCGGCGGTCTGCTGAGCCGCAATGAGAGCGGCGGAAATCTGACGCTCCTGAGCGGAGAAATCGGGAGCGGGAGTGGCGACAGGAGCAGCCTGAGCGGCAGAATCCTGGGCCTGCGCAAGCTGAGCCTGCGTATCGGCAAGCTGCTGCTCGGTGGCGGTCAGGCGACCCTTAAGATCAACGATCTTGGCAAGCATAGCGTCGACCTCGGAGGACAGGGTCTCCAGGAAGACGTCGACCTCGGCGGGATCGTAGCCGCGCTTGGCCTCAGAGAAGGTCTGAGCCTGGATGTCAGCAGGGGTAATAGCCATAACAAGTTCTCCTTTATCATCGCCTTGGCGCTAAGCGCCCGACATAGGTTACTGAGCCAGTCCTATACGAGTATACCTATAAGTAGCTGCAGAATGAGCTTCTGCACCAACTGCAACGCAATAATCGCAACGACCGGTGAAAAATCGATACCGCCCATCGGCGGCATAAACCGGCGAAACAGGTTGAGCCAAGGGCCGCAAACGCCGTCGAGCACCGCCGCGATATCCTGTAGCAAACCACCCTGCTTCATGGGAATCCACGTCATAAAGCAGTAGAC
Organism: Collinsella sp. LCP21S3_A3; assembly: GCF_052118905.1. NCBI lineage: Bacteria > Bacillati > Actinomycetota > Coriobacteriia > Coriobacteriales > Coriobacteriaceae > Collinsella > Collinsella sp. LCP21S3_A3. The sequence continues at coordinate 72,543 of NZ_JBQKGH010000007.1, forward strand.
CACAATCAACGTGGAATAAAAATTAAACAGCGTGTTGACAAGCTGAACGATGGTGTAGATGTTGATGGGAATCTCCTCACCTTGTCTTTACTTGAGATAGCCGTCGGCGCGAAGCTTCTTAAGATCCGAATCCTTGACCTCGCAGCCGGCGGGCAGCACCATAAACACGCGATCGCCCACTTCTTTGACCGAAGCGCCCAGGCCACAGGCAAAGCCATAGCTAAAGTCCAGGACGCGTTTGGCGACCTCGGTGCGAACGCCCACAAAGATCAGCGCGACAGGCTGCTTGGTACGCACGCGGCGCACGACCGTCTCCACGTCGTCATAACTCTCCGGACGAAGAACGTAGGCCGGCAACTGAGGCGTGGCGTTGATGATATTGCTCGCATAGGCAGAGGCATCGCTCGGCGTTGCAGCAGGAGCGGGCGCAGCGGCAGCGCGGACCCGAGCGTTCTCGGCGTAGCTTGACGGCGTGTCATAGGCGCCGGGACGATAACCGCCCGCAGCGGCATCCTGAGAGCGCGAAGGCGGATTGTACGTCGTAGCGTGACGGGAGTCGTCGCCGATCAGTTGACCGGAACGCGTGTACACAGCAACCGACTCAGCCTCTCCGCGGCGTGTCTGCCCCAGCAGTCCATTGCTCGGTTCATCTTGCGTGTAGAAGCCCTCGCCCGAAGCACCGCTGTAGCCGTTGTTCTGATAGCCGTCGTCATAGCCGTCATCGTAACCGTAGTCATCATCCTGGCCATAACCCTGGTCATAACCCTGCTGGCCGCCTAGGTGCATTTTATTTTTAATTTCGTCAAGGAAACCCATGGTTGTGTCCTCTCACGGTCTAATGCAGGCGCTCTGACAATCAGCGCGCACTTCAGGCTCTTATTTTACTTCAAACTCCGGGCTGAATACTACCCTGCCCAGGCGAACAAGCGTCGAGCCTTCCTCAAGGGCAGGCTCAAAGTCCTCGCTCATGCCGCAAGAAAGCTCAGGCAGACACAGATCGGGGTGTGCCGTCTCCAGCTCATCCCTCAACTCACGCAGCCCGGCAAAGGTGCGGCGCGCCACATCCTTATTCCCCCGGGGTGCCATGGTCATAAGCCCCTGCACACAAATTCCCTCAAGTTCCGCAAGCTCGCCAGCCGCGGCACGAACCTCATCGGGCGAAAAGCCGCCCTTGGACTCCTCGCCGCTTACATTGACCTCGATCAGCACATGCTGAGGACCGGCAAGCTCGCCCGCCTCAATCTTGCGGACGGCACGGCTCGAGATAGCCTGCGCCAAATGAAGCGACCCCACCGAATGAATCAGCTCGGCCGCACCCAGCACCGCATTGATCTTGTTGGTCTGAAGATTACCGATCATATCGAAGCGCACCTCGGGCAGCTCCGGATGCTCCGCCAACCCCGCAAGCTTGCGAACAAGCTCCTGCGGACGGTTCTCGGCAAAATGACGATACCCTGCCTGGATGGCGGCAACGGTCTCATCGACGCCAACGGTCTTGGAGACGGCAATCAGACGTGCGGCATCGTGAGAACGGCCCGCGCGATCGAGTGCGGCATAAAAGCGTTCGAGAATCTGCTCGCGGCGAGCGCGCATCACGTTCAAATAATTATCCATTGCCAATCGCCTCCGCAGACAGACGTACAAGTAGTCCCATGCTAACGCAAGAGCGCGGCCCTGCATGTGCAAGGCCGCGCTCACTTAGGTATTTACAATCTTTCGACGAACGGAGCTACCCTACTCCTCGTCATCCTCGGTATCGTCCTCGTCCTCGAGGTGCTCGAGCAGGTAGCGAAGACCCTCGCTCACCTCGTTAGCGGGCACCTTGGCAACAAAGCGCGCATCGACAGCGGGCCTCATGATGACGCCCTCGCCCGAAGGCACGCGCATGCTCTCGAGCTCATCCTCGTCCGTACGGGCGATATCGCCGGCGTTCATGCGCTGGCCGGTCAAAAGGAAGGTCAGACGGCAGGCGGCATCGATGGAAATCGAGGCGATGCGATCGAGGTAGCGCGAAACCATGATGGCGCGGCGCAGATCGTCATAGTTGCTGTCGTCGTCCATAAACTCTCCCGCGTCCATGCGGTTGAAGGTACGGAAGAACTTCTCATAGGCCGCATGCACCGGCTCGTCCTCGACGGCCAGGTTGCAGATGATGGACATGTCGTTGGTGACGAGCGCGGAAAGCGACGAGCCCAGCACCTGGTATACGGCTTCGGCCTCGGCCTCAACCGTACCGACGAGCTCCTGGGGCAGCGAGATATCGGCCTTGACCATATGACGCGTGGCGCGGCAGATCTGGCGAACCTTATCGGTCATGCGCTGCAGGTTAAAGTCGACGTAGATGATTGTCTGCAGCAAGCGGAAGTCGGAGGCGACCGGCGACTGCGTAGCGATCAGGTTGTAGCACACGGCCTCCAGATTGGCGCAGCGCGCGTCAATCGAAAGCGTGCGCTTCTTGGTCTTGGTGGCGAGCTTGCGGTCGTCGGTCACATAGGCCTTCACGGCGTCGTGAAGAGCCAGGTCTACAGCCTCGTAGATGCTCAACATCTCGTGACGAGCCTCGACGAGCTGACGGGAAAACAGTTTGCGCATGGTTCACTCCAATCAGTTGGGTGCGGTCATGCCGCCCGCACAGTGAATACGCACCGGACCAGGTCCGATCGGCTTGGGACTAGTCGCACCGATCAGCCAAAGCGGCCGGTGATATAGTCTTCCGTCCGCGAATCCACCGGGCTGGTGAAGATCGCGTCGGTTTGACCATACTCGATGAGCGTGGCGGGCTCGCCGGCAACCTCCTGCAAGAAGAAGGCGGTGTAGTCGCTAATGCGAGCTGCCTGCTGCATTGAATGTGTGACGATGATGATCGTCATCTCGGGCGCCAGCTCGGCCATCAGATCCTCGACCTTGGAGACGGACGTGGGGTCGATGGCGGAGCAGGGCTCGTCCATCAGAAGGACATCGGGCTGCACCGCGAGCACACGCGCGATGCACAGACGCTGCTGCTGACCGCCCGAAAGCGCCAAACCATCCTTGTTGAGCTGATTGGATACCTCTTTCCAGAGGTTGGCGCGCTTGAGCGATTCTTCCACGATGTCATCGAGGTCGCTTTTGCTAGTCACGCCCTGCAGACGAGGGCCAAAAGCAACATTCTCGTAGATGGATTTAGGGAACGGGTTGGGCTGCTGAAAAATCATGCCCACGCGGCGGCGAAGGTCGACCGGGTCGACGCCCTCGGCATAGATATCGTTGCCGTCGAGCGTCATGGTGCCCTCGACGCGCGTGCCCTCGATAAGGTCGTTCATACGGTTGATACAGCGCAAAAACGTCGATTTGCCGCAGCCCGAAGGGCCGATAAACGAGGTAATGGCGTTTTTGGCGATGTTGAGGTCGAGCCCCGTCAGCGCATGAAAGTCACCGTACCAAAAGTTGAAATCCTTGGCCGTGATGGCCGCTTGCTCCAGCGTGGGAGCGGACTGATAGACGGACATGGGACTCCTTAACTAGCGGCGTTTGCGCGACAGATAACGCGCAAACAGGTTGAAGGCCAGAATAATCGCCATCAGTAAAAGCGCGGTGCCGTAGGCTGCGTTCATGTTGATGCCGTCATTGGCAAGCAGATAAAGGTGAACGGTCATGGGGCGACCGGAATCGAGCGGCGAAATAGGCAGGTTGATGGCCTGGCCCATGGTGTAGAGCACCACGGCGGTCTCGCCGATGGCGCGGCCGATGGCAAGTACGATGCCGGTGGCAATGCGGCCAAAAGCCGAAGGAAGCACGATCTTGGAGACGACCTGCCACTTGGTGGCACCCAGGCCATATGCGCCCCAACGGATATAGCGCGGAACGGCGCGGATTGCCTCCTCGGTGGTACGCATGACAATGGGCAGCATCAGAAGTGCGAGCGCCAGGGCGGCCGAAACCATCGAAAGACCCAGGCCCATGGCCTCGACAAACAAGGCGTAGCCAAAAAGGCCCATAACAATGGAGGGCACCGAGGCCAGGGCATCGGCAGCATAGCGAATGATGTCGACAACCTTGCCCTGCTTGGCATATTCAGCCAGATAGACCGCAGCCAAGACGGCAACCGGCGTGCAGATGAGCATGGCGAGCGCCGTCACGTAGACGGTCGAGACGATAGTGGGCCAAATGCCGCCCTCGGCGTTTACTCCCTGCGGCCAGCCAAAGATAAAGTCGAGCGAGATGTGCGGCAGACCGTTGATAACTACGTAGGCGATGATGGCGACCAGTACCAGCGTGGTGATATAGGCCGCGGCGCGAAACACGCCGAGCATAATCTTGTTGGACAGATCCTTGTTGATGCGGCCCTTCTTACCATGGGAAAGGGCACGCTTGATGCGTTCGCGCGACGAGGTCGTATCGACCGTCGTGTCAACGGAATCGGACATAGCCTACCCCCTCTTCTTCTTGGAAATCAGACGGACGATGCCCACCAATGCGGCGGAAATGATAAACAGGACCACGCCCATGCCAAACAGAGCCGAGCGGTGCAGGCCCGAGGAATAGCTCATGTCGAGCGCGATCTGGCTCGTGAGCGTCGAGATGGGGCTCGAGATGCTGTCCGGGATGACCGGAGCGTTGCCAACGACCATGAGCACGGCCATGGTCTCACCGATGGCACGACCCATGCCCAAGACAATCGCATCGACGATGCCCAACTTGGCTGCAGGCAGCACGACCTTGTATATGGTCTGCCACTTGGTGGCACCCATGGCATAGGATGCCTCGCGAATGCCCATGGGAATGGAATTGAGGGCATCGATGGTGAGCGTGGTGATGGTGGGAACGATCATGATGGCGAGCACGAGCCACGCCGTCAGCGCACCAAAGCCAAGACCGCCGGTCAGCTGCGCGATAAACGGACGGATGATAACCATGCCAAAGAAACCGTAGATGATGGAGGGGATACCCGCCAGCAGGTCGACGGCGGGGCTGATGAGACTGCGCACGCGCTTGCCGGCGATCTCGACCAGATACACGGCCGTGCCCACACCCAGGGGCACACCCATGGCGAGCGCACCGACCGTCACCAGACCAGAGCCCGCCAGCAGCGACATGATGCCGTAGTGGCCCTCGGAGGGCGCCCACGTAAAGCTAAAGAAGTCCGCCAGACCGATGTCGGTAAAGACGGGCAACGCCGAGTACGTGGTAAAGACAAAAATCAGGATGACGGTAACGACCGCCAAGAACGCGCAAGCAAAGAAGATCCACTGCAGCGCCTTCTCTTTGAGATAGGTGCTGCGCGACACCAACGCCAACTCACGCTTTTTGGGCGCCTGAGCCTCTCGCTCAATCTGGGGGGTTTCCTGTGCTTCCATGCTACTCACTCCCCTTTCCGTCGTTGGTGACGGGAATAAAGCCCGCCTCGCGAATCTGCTTGTCCATCTTCTCCGACGTCACATAGTCAATGTAGTCCTGTGCACGCTGCGAAGGCGTACCCTTCACAAAGAAGTAAAGGTCGCGCGAGATGGGATAGCCGCCACTTGCGACCGTCTTCTCGGATGCCTCGACATGGTTGACCGAAACAGCCTTAACCGAAGTCTTAGCGTTGAGGCTCTCGACAAAACCCAGCGAGATGTAGCCAATGGCACCACGCGAACGGGATACGACATCGCGTACCTGGCCCGTGCCCGAAAGAACGGCAGAGCGACGATCGAACGGCGTGCCGTCCATCACGATGGTACGGAAGGCCTCGCGCGTACCGGACGCCTCATCGCGGTTAATAACCTGAATCTTCAGGTCCTCTCCGCCGACTTCCTTCCAGTTGGTAATCTTACCGGCGTATATGTCGCGAAGCTGCTCGGTCGAGAGGTTGTCGACCGGATTACCGTCGTTCACGATGACTGCGATGCCGTCGTGCGCGATTACAATCGGGGTCAGGCCCAGATCCTGCTCGTCGGCATTGAGGCCACGAGACGAGCTGGCGATGTCAGCCGTGCCGTTGCTGACGGCCTCGATACCGGCAGAAGAGCCAAGGCCAGAGACGAGCACGTCGGTGCCGGTCTCCTCCTTAAAGCCCTCGGCCGCAATCTCGGCAATGGGAAGGCAGGTGGTCGAGCCGGCCACGGTGATAGAAGACGTGGAAGATCCCGAGGAGCAGGCACACAGCGTAAGCGTGAGCACTGCCGCGCTTAGGACCGATGCGATCTTTCTCATAGCATCACGCCGATCGCAGCATGGCGCCCACAGGTGCCGCCCTCGTTGCGGTAGGAATAAAAGCGGTCGTTCTGACGAACGGTGGAGAGCTTGGTGTCCACAATGCCGTTCGCTTCGACGCCGGCGTCCATCAGCGCCTCGCGAATGGCGGCGGAAAGATCGAGCATACGAGAAGCGGCAGCATCGATGCACGCGAACTCGGAGGCAAAGCGGTCCATAAGTTCTTGGGACACCTCGTACTCGTCACCCAGGATATGGGGCCCAATATAGGCAGAGATGTCGTCTGGCTTGCAGCCAGCCGCCTCGCAGAGCGCTTGGCACGCCTTGGCGGAAATGCGCGCAATCGTGCCCTTCCAGCCAGAATGCACCACGGCAAAGCCGCCGGGAGCCACCAGCACAACGGGAACACAATCGGCAAAGCAAAGCATCACGGGCACCTCATGCGCCGTGCAGACGAGGGCATCGCAGCCCTCGGCAATCCGCTCGCGAATGTTCTCGAGATCATCGGCGCCGTTCGAGGTCACCGTCACGACATTGTCACCGTGTACCTGATTGGGGACAAGCAGGTTGTGCTCGCACTCGGCAATACCCATGGCCTCGAGTACGCGGCGACGATTTTCTTGAACGGCAAAGGGGTCATCGCCAACATGCGAGCCCAGATTGAGTGAGGAGTACGCATCTTCGGAAACACCGCCAGTGCGTTCGGTGAAGGCAAAGCGGACATCGTGCGTCGCGCCCTCTACCAACGTAACTCCATCATGGTCGACACGCGAAACGTTGTCCGCACGTGCTGCCATACTAAAGCCTCCTAATAACACGAGTATCGCGGCCAAGCCGCAGCAGTCCGTGCCATACGGCTGCCATACTTCTACAAAAGGATACCCGCAGCGGTAGGAACCAAACGTAAGGGGAACGTAAAGAGATTGGAGACTTTCGTTTACAAACGAGAAACAAAACGGGGTGCATCCAAATGGACACACCCCGTGCAGGTCGTTGAGAAAAACGAACTAGAAGCTACCACGCTTAAGGAAGTCGGGAAGCTCAAACTGGTCGTTACCAAAATTGGGAAGCTCCGTACCGCCGACATTGCGGGTCGGGGCAGACTGAGCCGAGCTTGCAGCGGGAGCGGTACGCTGAGGCTCGGCAACGGAAGCCTTGCTCTGGGACTGCTGGGCAGCGAAGAGCTCGTCCTGACGGTTGACATTAGAGTCGGAGAAGCCCGTAGCGATAACGGTGATGCGCACCTGATCGCCCAGGGACTCGTCGACAACGGTACCGAAGATGATGTTGGCCTCGGGATCGACGGCGTTGGCGACAACGTCGGCAGCGTCGCTGATCTCTTGGATGCCCAGATCCTTGGAGCCGGCGATGGAGAGCAGGACGCGCGTAGCACCATCGATAGAGCTCTCGAGCAGCGGGCTGGAAATAGCCTGCTGGGCGGCGTCGACGGCACGGGTGTCCCCAGAAGAAGTACCGATACCCATCATGGCGGTGCCGGCCTGCTTCATGATGGTCTTAACATCAGCGAAGTCCAGGTTGATGATGCCCGGGACGGTGATGAGGTCGGTGATGCCCTGGGTGCCCTGGGAAAGGACGCCATCGGCAATCGCGAAGGCCTCGAGCATGGTGGTCTTCTTCTCGGCGATGTCGAGCAGCTTGTCGTTAGGGATAACGATCATGGTGTCGACGCAATCGGAAAGGGTCTTAATGCCCTCTTCGGCGCTCTTCTTACGCTTGCGGCCCTCGAAGGTGAAGGGCTTGGTCACGACGGCGACGGTCAGCGCACCGACCTCGTTCATCGCGATATCGGCAACGATGGGAGCGGCGCCGGTGCCGGTGCCACCGCCCTCACCGCAGGTGATGAACACCATGTCGGCGCCAGCGAGTGCCTCGGCGATGTCATCGCGGGACTCATCGGCAGCCTTGCGACCAACCTCGGGGTTGGCGCCAGCGCCCAGGCCGCGGGTAAGGTCGGTGCCGATGTGGACCTTGATATCGGCATCAGAGATCGCGAGCGCCTGAGCATCGGTGTTGATGGCAACAAACTCGACGCCACGAATGCCCTCTTCGATCATTCGATTGACCGCGTTGGTACCGCCGCCGCCGACGCCGACCACCTTAATGACGGCAAGGTAGTTGTTGATCTCTGTCTCGTGCATGTCGGTCCTCCGAACAAAGGTTATAGCCATAGCATGGGTTGACCCCTGCGCACATTAACCTTCAGGTTGAAAGTAAATGCAAAGGTAAACCGTATTATGTTTGCACATTATGAACGTATCAGTCAAATAATTGACCGTGAAAACCAAACAAACCAGATAAACGGCGTGGTATGGCCCCTCAACAAAGCCACGCACCGACGCTAAGCGGTCGGTGCGTTTCTAAACGTATAGTTGCCGGGAGACCGAACGTTAATGTAGGTTACGCCCTCTACCTGCGACAGAAGCTTGGTCACGACGCGTTCCTTCTTGGCGATATCATCAGAATCGCCCAGCGAGACCTCAACGCCATTATCAAGATTCGCCGAGATGGCCTCGACCGAAGGTATAGAAATATCCTTGATCTGCGCCAAGAATTCGCCGGAAAAACCACGCACGTAATCCAGGCCCGCTTTAACGGCCTTGGAAGAAACAGCCCGCCCCGAGACCGGCTCGACATCAGCCGAGACATCGGTAAGCAGCACGGCCCCGTAGTGCTTGGCCAGCGCCAACGCAGCATCGATACCGCTCAATGTGTTGGCGCCCTCACCCGAAGTGACGACATTTCCCTGGTCGTCCACCTCCACAGAGGTCGAAAGCGGTGCGATCCAGGTGTCATCGTCGCCGATGGCCCAGGCAAGATCGTCGGAACTTATATAAGCGATCGCGGTGACCTTGCGCTCCGTCGGCGTAATGACGAGCGTGTGGGGAAACTGCCGTTGAACGTCCACGCCCGAAACCCACGGGTTCTGCTTGAGATCTTCGGTAATCTGGTCGGGATTTACGTTGAAGAGCGATGTGTTCTCGGGCAGACTGATCAGCTGCATGGCATCGTGCTTGGTCACATGCTCGCTGCCCTCGATCTGAATATCGGTAGCGGCAAACAGGCCGGAATTGATAACGACGATGGCAACGACGGCAAGCACGGCCACAGCCGCCAAGATTCCGCCCACGATTTTGCCCTTGCCCTTAACGGCAGAGGCGGCCTCGGACGTCTTACTCGCCATGGCGCCAAGCGACGACAGCGGATTGATACCCTTATTGGTCGCAGGTGCCTTAGTGGCGGGCACCGACGTCAACGAGCGCGGCTTGGCAGCGCCCAACGTACGACCGGGATGCGTCGCTTTAGCCCCCAGCGAGGGCTTGGGCGTCACTATGGGGCGAGAGGGCTTGGCACCCATCGCCGACTTAGACGTCACCGAGGGGCGCGGAGCCGGGTGAACCGTCTTTTTTGCGGCAGGGCGTCCACCAAGTTGCGAGCCGACGACCGGACGTTTGGCGGACCGTACGGATCCAGCGGGCTTGAAGGACACAGGGGGCTTGCGGTGAGGCTGGACGGGTGCGCCGGAACGCCCTCCGGCGCGGCGGAAGGTAGGTTTCGATGCTCTAGAAGCCGAGGAATTTGACTTCCGGTCTGAGCTCGATGCCATACGCCTCCCTCACCTTTCCGTGCACATGCCTGATAACCGCGGCCACGTCATCGGCCGAGGCGGTACCGTTATTAACGATAAAATTAGCGTGTACGGGCGAAACTTCCGCACCGCCAACCGAAAAACCCTTTAATCCACAATCCTCAATCAGCTTGCCAACGCTCGCGTCGGGTGGATTGCGAAAGACCGACCCGCAAGAAGCGCGACCCATGGGCTGCGTGCGTTTGCGCCTCGTCAGGTACCGCTCCATACGCTCGCGAATGTCGGCCTTAGGCGCAGGTTTGAGCTTAAGCACGCACTCGAGAATAATCTCGTTACGCGGTAGGCTACACTCACGGTAGCCCCAGGCAATCTCGGACCCCGCATAATGCTTAATGCCGGATGCCGGGTCAAACGTGACCACATCCTCGACAAGCGAACCTATCCACTCGGTACGCGTACCGGCGTTCATAGATACGGCGCCGCCGACCGAGCCGGGGATGCCAACCGCAAACTCAAGGCCCGAAAGCCCGCGCGACAGGGCATCGTTGACCAAACGTGCGAACATAACGCCCGCGCCAACGGTCAGCGTGCAACCGTCCTCGGCAACAACGGTGCGCTGAAACTCACGCCCCAGCGAAATGACGGCGCCGCGATAGCCCGCATCGGCAACGAGCAGATTAGATCCCTTGCCGATAATGACCCACGGCACCTGTTCACGGTCGAGCACTGCCACGGCACGACGAAGGGCATGATAGCTATGGCACGTCACGAAGAGGTCGGCCTTGCCGCCGATACGATAACTCGTATGACGCGCAAGGCGTTCATCCTCGACTACATCCGTGTCGATCATGCCCGAAAGCGCCATGACGGCGTTAAACAGACCCATAGGGGCTAAGCGTCTTTCTTGGCAGTCAGATACTCGATGAACTCAGGGCCAACGGTCGTAACGTCGCCGGCGCCCATAGTAAGCAGCAGATCGCCCTCACCTACCATCTTCTCGAGCTCACGATTGAGCTCGAGACGGCTGGAGCAGTACACGACCTCCTTGCCAGGGTGCTTGGCGCGCACAGTGTCAGCGAGCATCTTAGAGGTTACGCCCGGAATCGGCATCTCGCCGGCAGAGAACACATCGATGAGCAGCAGCTTATCGGCATTGGCGAAGGCATCGGCAAAGTCATCGCACAGCGCCTGCAAACGCGAATAGCGGTGCGGCTGGAACACGACGTCAACATGCTTATAGCCCAGCGACGAGGCGGCGGCAAGCGTCGCCTTGATCTCGGTGGGGTGATGGCCGTAGTCATCGACCACGGTGATGCCGTCAATATCGCCCACATGGGTAAAGCGGCGGCGGACGCCCTCAAAGCTCGAAAGCGCCTCGGCTGCGGCGTCGACGTCGAGACCCAGGACATGGGCAACGGTTAGCACTGCCGTGGCGTTGAGCATGTTGTGGCGACCGGGGTTGCTCTTGATCTCGACAGCATGCTCGGTCCCATCCTCAAAGCGAACGGTAAAGTCGCTCTGAATGCCCTTGACATCCGGATGTACGCAGACGACGTCGTTGGTTTCGGCAAAGCCATAGGAAAGCACGTGGCGACCCGTCGACTTGGCGAGTTCGACCAGATGCGGGTCCTCACCGCAAACGATGACGGTACCGCTCTCTCCAACCAGGCCCATAAACTTGGCAAAGGTGGCCTCGATCTCCTCGATGCCCGAGTAGTGGTCGAGATGGTCGGCCTCGACGTTGGTCACGATGACCACGTTGGGGTCCAGGAACAGGAACGAGCTGTCGGACTCATCGGCCTCGGCGACAAAGTAGTCACCCGAGCCGTTCTTTCCGTTGGTATCGTAACCCTCGACGATACCGCCGATCAAAAAGCTGGGATCCAGACCCATGCGGTCGAGCATGGTGGCACACATCGAGGACGTCGTGGTCTTGCCGTGCGTACCGGCAACAGCGATGGTGGTGTAGCCGTGGCCCAGAGCCGAGAGCATCTTGGCGCGGGGCCACACAGGAATACCGAGCTCGCGAGCACGCACAAGCTCGGGGTTGGACTCGGGAATAGCGGTAGAGACCACGACCACGTCGGGCTTGACCTCATCGATCGTGGCGGCCTCGTGGCCCACGTGAACCTTCACGCCAGCACGGGTAAGCTGACGAATGTAGCGCGAGGTCTTAAGGTCGGAACCGGTAACGGCATAGCCACGCTCGTGCAAAACGAGAGCGATACCGCTCATGCCGGCGCCACCGATGCCGATAAAGTGGGCGCTCTTGAACTCGGGCGCGGAGGTTGCAGTCTGGGAATCAGCCATGTGCTCGTGTACTCCTTGCGTAAACACTGCCTGTAACCCGTTAACTGTACCGCACCTACCGCATCCGCGCGAGCGCAAGCTCGATATCCCGTCTAACTAACGCAAACCCTCTACCGCATCGGCCAAAAGTGCGGCGGCGCGGTCCTGAGCCAACCCGCGCGCCGCCTGACGCATGGCATCGCGCGCTGCAGCGTCATCGACCAGATGCAGCAGCTCCTCGGCAAACGCCGGAGCATCGATCTCGGCATCGGCACAAAGCACGCCGGCACCGGCATCGACCAGATAACGCGCATTGGTCGTCTGGTGGTCGGCCGTGGCATGCGGATACGGCACGAGCACCGAAGGCACGGCGAGGGCGGCAATCTCGGCCACGCTCGAGGCGCCGGAGCGCGAGAGCACCAGGTCAGCTGCAGCTAGCATGTCGCCCATGTTGTCAATGTAGGGCTGGACGCGATAGCGCTTCATCTCATCGGACGTCAGCGCCAAAGCACGCTCGGTGTCCTCAAAGCCGTCGGCACCCGTCGAATGCAAAATGTAGAGATTCTCGCGGGTCAGCAGCTCACTCTTGAGCGAGGCTACGCGCTCGTTGAGATGCTGGGCACCGAGCGAACCGCCAAAGACGAGCAGCAGCACAGCGTCCTCGGGCACGCAAAGTGCCTCGCGGCCGCGGGCGCGATCGCCCTCAATGACCGAGCGGCGCACCGGATTACCGGTCATAAGCAGATGCTCGGGGTCGCCCTCGCGCTCAAAGACAGAGCGCGCAGCCGGCACCGAGATACACACGCGGGCGGCATGGGAACTCATCATCTTATTGGCCAGGCCCGGAACAGAGTTCTGCTCGTGCAGCAGATACGGAACGCCCGCATCCTTGCACCAGCCCAGCAGCGGGACCTCGACGTAGGCACCAAAACCGATGGCAGCATCGGGCTTGCCAACCTTTGAGAAATGGCTGGCGAGCGAGCGCTTGGCCTTATTGACGCGCCACAGCGAGCTCAGCGCGGTCCAAGGACGGGAGCGGTCGAAGCCCGTGACCGTGATAGGTACAAAATCGAACCCGGCCTCGGGAACCAAACGACCCTCGAGCTTGTGCGACTGGCCCACGAACACAACATGATGTCCGCGGTCGCGCAACTCCTCAGCCAAGGCAAGCGCAGGGTTGATATGTCCCGCCGTGCCGCCGGCTGCGATAGCAACGGTCATCTTATCGGTCATGAAAATCCCTTCGTACGCGCGGTCCCTGATCGTCGGTGCGCAGACGCGCCGATGGGTCCGAATTCAAATTGATTCGATTATATCCGCCGCCCGAGCTTCGGGGGTTCGGGCGTTGGGGACGCCCCTGCGGAGCCGTTCGCGGGCGCGGACGAGCCGCCGGCTCGGACGCAGAGCCATCCAAGACGGTAAAACCGTTGCGCGAAGGGCGATCGCCGCGCACATGGGGCACGCCGGCGGTACTCTCGTCCATAACGGCAAAGCTCTCGCGGCGACGGTCGTACTCATCACGACGGGCGCTCTCGTGCGAGACGCGCAAGATCAGCCCCGCAAGCATAAGCGATACGATAATCGACGAACCGCCGTAGCTGATAAACGGCAGCGGCTTACCCGTCATGGGAAACACGTTGAGGATGCCCAGCGCATTGATCAAAAACTGTACCGCGAGAATGACTGCGGAACCCGATGCCATGAGCGCTCCGCGACGGTCCGCAGCCTGTTCGGCAATGCGAAACGCTGAGTAAATCAGCATCGCAAAGACCAAGAAGAGCAGCGCGGTCCCGACAAAACCGACCTCCTCGCCAATAATGGCCAGAATATAGTCGTTGTGTGCCTCGGGCAGATACGAATACTTCATGGTGGAGTTACCGATGCCACGGCCGAACAAGCCGCCCGAAGCAAACGCCATGATGGCAAGCGTTGCCTGATAGCCATCGCCATACTCGTCGGCCCAAGGGTTCAGGGCAACCTGAACACGCACCATGCGGTACGGCTCTGCAACAAGCGCAAACACACTCATCACAATGACGAGAATGATCACGCCGATGATAAACTTGGGGTCTAGGCCCGCAAATAACGCCATACACATGAGGGTCAGTGAGATGATCAAGACGGTGCCATAATCGGGCTGGATAAAGATCAAAAAGAGCGAAATGCCCAAGTAGACGACCATCTTACGAAGGAACTCGTTGATGTTGCCACCGGGCGAAAAGAAACGGTCGAGTATGATGGCCGAATACGCGATGGCAAACGGCTTTAAAAACTCAGAAGGCTGGAACTGAATACCGGCGATGTTGAGCCAGCGCGTGGCGCCACGGCTGCCACTGCCGACAAGAAATACCGCAAACAGCAAGAGAATCATGCCGATAAGGAAGATCCTAAGTACATTTTCCCCAAACCAGCTGTCCGGCAAGACGCGAACGATCGCAACCATGGCAAGCACGCCAACCCCGGCAAAGGTAGCCTGTCGAACCAGGAAAAACGTCGCCGAGCCGTTCTCGTGCAATGCCTCGACCGATGACGCCGAGTACACCATCAGCAGACCAAAGCACACTAAAGTAAACAGGCACGCCATGAATATCAAACGAGGGCGCATGATGCGGGCGGGGACGCCGGCAATATAGCGTTCGCTGAGCGTCTGCCCGCCGCGACCGGAACGCGGCGTACTGCGCTGCGAGGAAGCACGGTCCGAGTCGGGCCTCCTCATACCTTGTCGGGGGCTCTCCTCTCTCACCGGCGGCCCCTATTCCATTTGCGATTTCGCTGCGGCGGCAAGCTGGGCCACGTAGTCCTTAAACACGCGGCCGCGCTCCTCGTAGCCCGAGAACTCATCGAACGAAGAACAGGCGGGAGAAAGCAGGATCACGTCGCCTCGGCTCGACAGCGAACGGGCAACGTCGACGGCGTCGCGCAGGTCGTCAGCCTGAGCGATATCAACGTCACCATCGACATCGGCCTCGTCCATAGCGGCGGTAAAGCGCTCGCGCGCATCGCCAAAGCAGACGACCGATCGCACGTTGTCCATGACAACGCGGGCGAAGGACTCGAGTGGCGTTCCCTTATCGTGACCACCGAGCAGCAAGATCACGTCGTCGTCGGGAAACGCGGTCAGGGCCTTTTCGACCGCATCGGTGTTCGTTGCCTTGGAATCGTTGACGTAGCGCACGCCATCGATCTCGCCACAGGGCTCAACGCGGTGCTCCAGCGGCTGGAATGAGGCCAGGCCGCGACACACACCGTCGACATCGGCACCGACGGCCAGGGCGGCCGTGGCAGCGCACAGGGCATTGATGACATTGTGATGTCCGGAGATTTTGAGCTCAGACGTGGCGATGAGCGGGGTCTCGACGCCCTTCAGGCGAATGACCATCTTGCCATCGCGCACAAATGCGGCGTCCTCGCCCGCAGGCTCGTCAAAGGCGACCTTGCAGATGCGACGACCCGGCGTGTAGACATACTCATCGAATTCATGGATACCGGCATCCTCGACGTCGATAACCACAAGGTCATCATCGACCATATTCTCGAAGAGCTTAATCTTGGCGAGCGCATAGTTCTTATGGCTCTTGTGCCAGCCCAGATGGTCGGGGGTGATGTTGAGCAGCACCGCCACACGGGGGTGGAGCTCGGTCGTCGTTGCGATCTGATAGCTCGAAAGCTCAGCTACAAACCACTCGTTATGCGCGCGGTCGTCGATTTCGTTCACCGGAGGCTCACCGATATTACCGACAGCAACGCTCGCCTCGCCCGCTGCCTTAAGCAGGTAGTCGGTCAGCGACGTGGTGGTTGTCTTGCCGTTGGTGCCCGTAATGGCGATCCAATTTTTGGGAGACAGGCGGTAGGCAAACTCGGGCTCACCCATGATCTGGACAGCGTGATCGCGGCCAGCCTTAAAGAATGCCGAGAACTCCGAGATGCCCGGACACGTCACGCATACATCAAACGCGCCCTCGACCTGCTCGGTTCCGTAGACAAACGATACCCCGCGCGCCTCGAGCGAGCGCGTGGCATCATTGGGCTCGGACGTGCCGCCACCGTACACGGTAACGGTACTCACGCGCTCGGGGTGCGCAAGCGCCCAGCGAGCGACATCTAGACCGGACTTACCCTGGCCCAAGACGAGCAGGCTAAAGGAATCTGCAAGAGGCATGAAAAACCACTATCCCAACTGGAAAAACAGGGCAAGGCCCAGAGCGCCAAAAGCGGCAGCGACAATCCAAAAACGGATGACGACCTTAGTCTCGGCCCATCCCTTCTTCTCGAAATGATGATGAATGGGCGCCATAAGGAAGACGCGCTTATGCGTAAAGTGGAAGTAGACGACCTGAATCATGACCGACAGGGTCTCGACGATAAACAGGCCGCCGATAATGAGCGAGACGACCTCGGTGTTGGTCATAATGGACGTGCAGGCAAAGGCCGCACCCAAGGCAAGAGAGCCGGTATCACCCATAAAGATGCTCGCCGGATAGCAGTTGAACCAAAGGAAGCCCAGGCAAGCACCAGCACATGCGGTACAGAAGATAGACAGGTTTACGTCACCGTGCAAAAACGCCATGGCAGCCATGGCAAGCATGGCAATCATGGAGGTGCCACCGGCAAGGCCGTCCAGGCCATCGGTCAGGTTCACGGCATTAGAAAGACCGGCGATCATCAGCCAGCAAAAGACGATGTAGAGCCACGGAAAGGTAAGGCCACCAATGGTGGTCGAGAAGATGCCGAGGTCAATCGTCAGACCGCCAGGAAAACGAATCTCGGGGGCAACGCCGCACCAGCTGACGGCAAGCACGGTAAACGTGACGCAGATAATGGTGAGACCGATCATCTTGGCGTGGGGCGTCAGGCCGAGCGAACGACCGTGCGTGACAGAGGTCAAATCATCGATAAGGCCCAGAACGCCGGTTGCAAGCGTGGCAAGCAGCACGAGCACAAGCTCGGTGGTGAGCTTGCCCATCAAAAGGCACGTCAGCGAAACGGCTACGAGAATGACAACGCCGCCCATGGTGGGCGTGCCCTGCTTAATCAGGTGGCGTTTGGGTCCATCGGCGCGGACCTGCTGGCCGATACCCTCGACCTTAAGAAGCTTGATCCACCACGGCATGAGCAGCAGCGCAATGGCGGCGGCGATGCCAAGTCCCAAAAAGGCCTGGTATGTAGGATACGCGGGGTTCCCGAACATGGGCTAGCACACACCTTCCACAAAGCGGTCGAGCTCGACAAAGCGAGAGCCCTTGACCAGCACAACGTCATGTTTCTCAAGTGCGCCGGCCATACGGTCGAGCACCTGCTGATAATCGGAGAACACCTGGATGCGGTCCTCGTCCATGCCCATCATGCGCGCGGCTTCGGCCATACGAGCGGCCAGCTCACCGCCCACGCACGCCAGCATATCGAGCTTCTTAGCCGCGGCATAGGCGCCCACCAGCTCATGCATGCGGGGGGCCTCGTCGCCCATTTCGCCCATCTCGCCCAGAATCGCCATTCGAGAGCCAGAACACGAAAGCGAGCACAGCAGGTCAAGGCCAGCAGCCATGGATTCGGCGCTGGCGTTATACGAGTCGTCGATAATGCGGGCACCGCTCTTGGCGTGTTTGATCTCCTGACGATGACCGGTAATCGCGATACCCCTAAAGGCAGCATCGATCTGCTCGGGGGTCACACCCAAACGATAGGCAACTGCGGCGGCTTTAACGGCATTGGGAACGGACTGGACGCCGGGAATGGCGAGCATGGTGTCAACGGACTCACCCATGCCAAAGTCAAGCGTAAAGACCGGGCGGCCCTCGTCATCAATGTGAATGCCGCGGGCGCAAACCTCATCAACATCCGAAACACCCGCCAGCATCACGTCGATACCCGCGGGCTCGGCAAACGTCTCACGAATGAACGGGGTGAAGTCGTCTTCGCCGCCCAAAACCAGCAACGGGAGAAGGTCGTCGGCGGCACACATGCCCCCAACAATCTCGGACTTAGCGCGGGCGATATTCTCGCGACTTCCCAGGATTCCAATATGAGAGGTGCCGATCTTGGTCACGATGGCAAGGTTGGGATTGGCGGACCGAGAAAGGCGCTCGATCTCGTGAAAATGGTTCATACCCATCTCGAGAACCAGCACCTCGGTGTCGGCAGGAGCGGCCAAAACCGTGAGCGGCATACCGATCAGATTGTTGAAATTACCCTTGGTGGCCCAAACGCGATAGCGCTTGGCAAGCACTGCCGCAAGGACATCCTTGGTCGTCGTCTTACCGATAGAGCCGGTAATGCCAACCACGAGGCAGCCAAGCTGCGTGCGATAGGCATGTGCCAGGCGCAGCAAAAATTCCTCGGGATCATCGGTGTGCAGGATGGCGCAGCCCTTACGCTGAGCCAGCGATACAAGCTCGGCATTGGGCTCGCGCGTCATCACAACAGCGCCGGCACCCGATTCGATGGCGCGGGAAGCAAAATCGTTGCCGTCGACTTTTTCACCCGGAAAGGCAACAAAAATCGTGCCTTCCTCAACCTGGCGCGAGTCGATAACGCACCCACGGCATACCCGATCGGCTTCTCCCGTCACGGTCCGGGCCCCTGTTGCGGCCGCGAGGTTGTTGACGGCGATCTCTATCATTGCAGCTCCCCTGTAAACCTAATAATGCTATCGGCGTATTGTATCCCAGCGCCGCGCATGCGTGGTGCAGGGCATGTGAACACCCTCCAGATTAATCGACAGCCCTTTTCAGGATTGTAACCCCCTACTTGGTGCGTGGGATACCCAACACATCGAGCGCGTTAGCCATAATGATCTGGAACGGCACGGCGGCAGCATCCGAACCGCTCGGCGTTCCGTCGAGCGTGATATAGCACAAAACCTTGGGTGCTTGCGCCGGGGCAAACCCCATAAAGGACGACATATAGCTCGCTTTGAGGTAGCCGCCTTTTTCATCGGCGCGCTCGGCCGTACCGGTCTTACCCGCCACGTCGTAACCGTCGACGGCGCCCCCGACACCCGTGCCCTCGGAAACGACCGTCTGCATGCACGATATCACCTGGGCGGCGGCGTCCTCAGAAATCGCCTGCTCGCCCTCGCCCCAGTCCTTCTCCTCGCCTTTGCTGGATTTATAAAAGTGCGGCGTCATCATCACGCCGCCGTTGGCAATGCCGCCCACGGCGCGCGCAATCTCGATCGGCGAGACAGACAGCGCTTGGCCAAAACTCATCGAGCCCAACGTGGCACCGTCATACTGGTCACGCTCCTTGACAATGCCAAGGCTCTCGCCGGGAAAATCGATGCCCGAACTGTGTCCAACGCCCCATTTGTCCACGTACGCGGCAAAATCGTCCGCGCCGATCTTACGCCCGACCAATACAAAGCCAACATTGGATGAGCGGCGCATCATCTCGCGCACATCCATGGTCATGGCGTAGTCACGCTTATCGACATCGGTGACGGTATCGTCGCCGACCTTAATGCTCGCCGGCACCTCAAACGACGTACTCGAGCGCACGACGCCCAAGTCGAAACCCGCACCTGCAACGAGCGTCTTAAAGACCGAACCGGGTTCATACGCATCGGTGACCAAGCGCAAGTTCATATCCTCGGTCTTGGCGTTCTCCAGATTGGTCGGGTCGTAGGTCGGATACGAACAGGCGGCCAGAATCTCGCCGGTAGTAGGGTCTGTCACCAAAGCCGAACCGTTCTTGGCTTTGGTCTTCTCGACCGCCTCCGCCAGAGCGTCCTCTGCTGCACGCTGGATATTGACATCCAGCGTCGTCACGATGTCAACGCCATCGATGGCGGCAACCTTTTTATAGGCGCCACCCGCAATATAGCTATCGTCCCTCGCACGCTCTCGTACCAGCGTGCCGTTTGTTCCGGTCAGCAATTTGTCATATTGCTTTTCAAGTCCCGTTAGGCCCACGTTGTCAACGTTCACCACGCCTAGAACCTGCGAAGCCAGATTGCCGTATGGATACACCCGCTTCATCGCCTGCTCAAAGAGCACGCCGGGCAGATTTTTCTTCTTCAATGCCGCGGCATCGTCCTCGTCTACCTGGCGCTTGATATACACCCAGGTGCCATCGGACTGAACCAGCTTGCGGCAAGTCTTCTTATCGATTCCAGTCGCCTTAACCAAGGCCGATACCGTTTTATCGACATCCTCGATCAGCTGTGGATTCACGGCGACATTGCTGCACTCGACCGACGACGTCAGCACGTTGCCGTTTCGGTCGTAGATCGTGCCGCGTTTGGCGTAAAGCGTCTCCGCAAGCAGGCGTCGAGCATCGGCGCGCCCGCGCAACTCATCGGCATTTACGATCTGGTAGTCGGTAAGGCGGATGGCGTCCGCAGCCAGGCCCAAACCGATACAACCCATGACGACATTACGGCGAGGCAATGGCGTCCCCGTAAGCCATTCGGTCGAAGATCGTCTATTCGATCTGCTATTGCGTACTTGAGGGTCATCCGAGCCGCGAAGGCGCGACGTTGGGTCGTTGCCACGATTCGACCCCAAGTTGTAAGATGACCGACCCGATCCTTGATAACCAGAACGTCCCCGCGAAGAGGGACGTCCCTGCCCGCGACTCCCGTCTGGACCGCGGTGATAATCATTTGTCATACTCAGCTACCGCCTTATTACTGGACAGCCGCAGCCGAGCTAGCGCCCGCGGCTGCATCCTGCGAAAAATCAAGTGTAACGCTCTCACTGGGCTCCACCATGCCATAAGCGCCCGCAAGATCGCGAATGCGCGTATCGGCACCATAAACAGAGTGCATGACCTCAAGGTCAGAGCTCTCATCGGTCGCCTTCTCGAGCGTGTTAGTCAGCTCGGCGTTGCTGTTGAGCACCTGGGCCGTAACGCTTGCAAGCGCCACGCGGGCGACGCCAATCGTCATGAAGATAGCCGCAATGATGCAAAACGTTTTAAGAACGCTCATGAAAACCGGGCTTACCGCCTGGTTTGCCTGACGGCCCGCGCCCGTGTAGACATCAAAGCGCGGTGTGCGCTGCTCACGAGGAGCAGCGGGCGCCTGCGGTGCCTCGCGGTAGGCGGGCATGGCGTTCATATCATAGGCGAGTGCTGCGTTTGAGGTGTTGTAGCCCATGATATGCCGCCTCCCATCCCGAGTACGTTGGTAGTGTGTTTAAGCTTCGTTTATGGTGCGAGCGGGAGGTCCAATATCGCGCGCGTAACGCTACAAGCGCTCCGCCACGCGGATTTTGGCTGATCTCGCCCGAGGGTTGCGCGCAACCTCATCGGGTTGGGCAACCAAGGGTTTGCGGGTGATGACCTTGAGTATCGGCACGTTGCCGCACACGCACACCGGAATCTCCGGCGGACACGTGCACCCCTGGCTCATCTCCTTAAAGTGGTTCTTTACGATACGGTCCTCGAGCGAGTGATACGAGATGACGCAGATGCGTCCGCCCGGGTTGAGCCACCTGGTGGCGGCGTCAAGTCCTCTCTCGAGCACATCGAGTTCATGATTGACCTCGATGCGAATGGCCTGGAAACTTTTCTTGGCCGGGTGTCCGCCATGCCGACGAGCGGCAGCCGGAATGCCAGCCTTGATGATCTCGACAAACTGACCGGTGGTTTCAATCGGTTCGGACTCGCGGCGACGCACGATCTCGCGTGCGATCTGCGAGGCGAACTTCTCTTCGCCATAGACGCGTAGAATCCGGGCGAGGTCGTGTTCGTTATAGGTGTTGATGACCTCAGCTGCGTTTAGGGTGTTGTTACCCGGATCCATCCGCATGTCCAATGGGGCATCTTCGTTATACGAAAAGCCCCTGCCAGGGATATCGAGTTGCGGTGACGAAACGCCCAAGTCGAACAGGAAGCCATCGACCCCGGGCACCTCGGCCGAGCAAAGCAGCTCGTCCAAGTCGCCAAAGTTGCCCTTCAGCAACTGATGCGGGACGCCGGGGACCTCGCGGTCCAGACGGGCACCAGCGGCCTCGAGGGCCATGTCGTCCTGATCGACGCCAAGCAAAAGACCCGTCTCCCCCACCTGCGCGGCCATCTTTACCGAATGACCGGCACCGCCAAGGGTGCAATCGCAGACGACAGATCCGCTCTTTAGCTGCAGCGACTCAAGCACTTCGCCGAGCATGACAGGTTCATGCCGATATTCTTGTGTCAAGATCCCACGCTCCATCCGTTACTCATGCCTTGCCCTTACGAGAAGAAGAGGTCCAGCAGAGCCTCATCGTCATCGTCCTCATCGGCCGTAGCACGGTCCCAAACCTCGAGGTGGTCGTAGTTGCCCACAACCGTGACCTCGCGGTCGAGGTTCGCCTGCTTGCGGAGAGACTCAGAAAGACCGATACGACCGGCGCTGTCCACATCCATCGAGGTGGTGCGCTTGTTGATCGCCCTCATGAGTTTCTGGTCGTTGATGTCACGCGGGTTAAAACCCTCGTGGCCCTCACGACCCGCGAAGAGTCCTTCGACCCACTTATCGAAGGCCTCGGCAGAGAACACGTACAGAGCATCGACATCCAGGGCTTTGAACACGCGAACATGCTCTCCAAGCTCCTCGCGAAGGGGTGCAGGCAGGGACAGACGACCTTTTGCATCGAGATTGCGCTCGTATGCACCTGTCATTCCCATGTGCGCCCTCCCCTCGGTTACTCAGATGGCACGTACGCGGGGAACCACCCCGCCTGTCGACGTCATTAATAATATGGGGAACTGCCCCATTTTTCAACATCTTTCCCCACACCTTCCCCCACAACACCCCACCACTCCACCCTCTATATGCTGTAAAACACCCTCGTTCATATGTTCGAAAACACAATATGTTGTGTTTACAGCAAAGCCGGGATGCCATCTGTAGCAGCCCGGCTTTCAACCTCAACCTTCAAGTTGACCTTGAGGCGAATTTTGTGTCCCTTTACGCGCCGTTCACATCGCCCCCCAAACTTCCCCACCAACGTCACGCGCGACCCACCGGCGCATCGGCGCAAGACAAAAGATGGGGCGGACCCCAGATTGCCGATACGCGCACAAAACCGCGTCACGACAACCCGGGGTCCGTCCCCCATTAGTTGTAAATATGCAGGTCAAAGAGTCGCTAGCGATGCGCCAACGGATGAGCCGCCAGGTAGACCTCGGTCAGCTGCGTACGGTCGACATGCGTGTAGACCTGTGTGGTCGAAATGTCGGCATGTCCCAAAATCTCCTGTAGCACGCGCAGGTCGGCACCGCCCGCAAGCATATGGGTCGCAAAGGAGTGACGCAAGGTATGAGGATGAAGTCCCACCAGTCCCACCTGACGCCCGTATCGCTCGCATATGACGTGAACACTCTGACGCGACAGGCGACCACCGTTCTTATTTAAAAAGACTGCCGGCGTCTTTGACCCGCGGGCATGAGCGGCCAGGCGCCGACGCCCATCAGCAATATATTGAGCCATAGCCCGTGCGGCACTTCCCACGAGTGGGGCAAGCCGCTCCTTCGAGCCCTTGCCGCGCACCAGCACAAAGCCGTCGTCAAAATGAACGTCGCCCACATCGAGCCCCACCAACTCGCTCACGCGCAGGCCACATCCATAGAGCACTTCCAAAATGGCATGGTCCCGCAAACCCATCTCCCCTTCCGGGAAATCTTGGTCGAGGAGCGCCGAGACATCCCCTACCGAGAGACACTCCGGAAGGCGCTCCGCCTTTTTGGGCAGGCGCAGTGCAGCCGTCGGGTTTTGGGCGACGATTCCATCGCGAACCAAAAAGGCATGCAAACCTTTCACGGCCGCAACTGCACGCTCCACCGAGGCATCGGAGTAGCCCCCGTCGCGCCGATCACCGACAAAACCCTCTATTATCTGACGGTTCACGCCCTCAAAGGACTCAACACCGGCCCGCTCCAGGTAGGAACAGTAAGTCGTCAAGTCACGACGATATGCCGCGATCGTATTGCGCGCCAAGCCTCGCTCGACCGCAAGGTAATCAAGATACTCCCCCGTCACCGTATCGAGCAACGAGGGAGTATCTTCGGTATGTCTTTCGTTCGCTGGCACCCTTAGTCCGTCGCGAGGTTCATGGGCGTCACCTGCAGGCGATCGACACCCTCGTGCTGGCCAATCGAGGCGCGCACGAACTCGCGGAACAGAGGCTGAGGCTTGGTCGGACGGCTCTTAAACTCGGGGTGGGCCTGGGTGGCCACATACCACGGATGCACGTCACGCGGCAGCTCGACCATCTCGACCAGACGCTCGTCAGGCGAAAGACCCGAGATAACCAAACCCGCGTCCTCGAGCTGGTCGCGGAAGGCATTGTTGAACTCAAAGCGATGACGGTGGCGCTCATAGACAAGCTCCTCGCCATAGGCCTCGCGCGCAAGGGTATCGGCAGCGAGCTTGCACGGATAGGCGCCCAGGCGCATGGTGCCGCCCTTCTCGGTCACGTCCTCCTGCGAGCTCATCAGGTCAATTACGCTAAACGGACCGTCCGGATCGAACTCGGAGGAGCTAGCGCCGGCAAGGCCGACCACGTTGCGGGCAAACTCGCACACGGCGACCTGCATGCCCAGACAAATGCCCAGATACGGGATCTTATGCTCGCGAGCAAACTCGGCAGCAAGAATCTTGCCCTCCAGGGCACGCTTGCCAAAGCCGCCGGGCACCAAAATGCCCGATGCGTCGCCCAGCACCTCGGAGACGTTCTGCTCGTCGAGGCTCTCGCCGTCGACCAGCTGCACGTCCACATGACGATCATAGAAAACGCCTGCATGATGCAGGGCCTCGATAACCGACAGGTAGGCATCGGGGAGCTGGGTATACTTGCCCACAACGGCGATCTTGACCTTGTCGGCATGGTGGTTGGCATGATTCTGTTTGCGCAGGAACTCGTTCCACTCGCTCATGTCGCGCTCGCGCGGGTCCAAGCCCAGGCGCTCGCAAATGCGCAGGTCAAAGTCCTGCTCGGCGAGCAGCTGCGGCACGTCGTAAATACTCGCGCAATCTTCGTTGGTAAAGACGCAGTCGGTATCGACGTCGCAGAAGCTTGCGATCTTGCCACGGATGGCATCGTCGATATGGTGATCAGAACGCAGCACAATGATGTCGGGCTGAATGCCAAAGCTGCGAAGCTCCTTGACCGAATGCTGCGTGGGCTTGGTCTTGACCTCGTGCGCGGCGGCGATATAGGGGACGAGCGACACGTGGATGTAGCAGACGTTCTCGGGACCGGCCTCTTTACGGTACTGGCGGATGGCCTCCACGAACGGCTGCGACTCGATATCGCCAATCGTGCCGCCCAGCTCGGTGATGACCACGTCGGAACCGGTCTGCTCCTCGATGCGGCGGAACTTATCCTTAATGGCGTTGGTGACGTGCGGAATCACCTGAACGGTGCCGCCTAAAAAGTCACCGCGACGCTCGCGGGCAATCAGGCTCTTGTAGATAGCGCCGGTCGTAAAGTTGGAATCACGGGTAAGATTCTCGTCAATAAAGCGCTCATAATGGCCCAGGTCCAGGTCGGACTCGTAGCCATCCTCGGTCACGAAGACCTCACCATGCTGAAACGGGCTCATGGTGCCGGGGTCGACGTTCAGATACGGGTCGGCCTTCTGCATCGTCACCTTGTAGCCGCGTGACTTGAGCAGACGGCCCAACGAGGCCGCGGTGATGCCCTTACCCAAGGACGAAACTACGCCGCCGGTTACAAACACATGCTTGGTCATATTGAATTACCTGCGCTTCCCGTAGAAGTTTTCCATTCACATCTTACGGGTCTTCATTGTAATACTCGAAAAGCAAGCCGCTCGCTATTTTTCACCCGCATGCCCGCATTTCTCCATCTCGAAACAAAACACCGCCCAAGTAGCTTTGGGCGGTGCAGGCTCGTCGAAACTGCCGTGTTGTTACCGATCGGCAGTCTCATCCTTCAACATATCTTGAACAAGCATGCCGGCACGAACACCCTTAAGGTACCACTCGCCTCGCTCGGTCAGGCATATGCCGTTTGCAAGCTGGCCGCCATCATCGTTATAACGAGAAACGACCTCGATAAGGCCATCAGAATCCAAACGGTCGATTGCAGCGCGGGCACGATACGGCGAAACCCCTACGCACTCGGAGAGTGTCTTGCGCGAGAAACCGTACGGCACACCGTTTCCCTTAGATTGCCGAGCGATCTCCATCAGCACCAGCACCTCGACACGCTTCATATCGTTGACACTCGCACGACCCTTGCCCGCCATGGCAGCCTCCTCAAACCGAGCACGAGCATCAAAAGCACCGCGCATGACCGGCGCATCCCTCGATGGCCGGCAACATCCATCATGGGTAGCCCCGCAAAGGATGTATCCACTGAGGTAATTGTATACCGCGCAAATCGCTTTTGGGCAGGTAAACGGCCTAAATTTCGGCAAATATAGCCCTAAAACCCCCTAAGCGCCGCATCGGGTGCGCACTCCGATGCGGCGTCTCATCTCAATCTTAGCGATGGAAGAAACCGCGGCGCTCAAACTTGGGCTCACAGCACACGTTAATGCCCAGCTTGCGCAGCACCGTCTCGTCCGTAGGCGAGATAATCACGCTAAAGAAGGCGTCGCAGCCGCGCAGCTGCTCAAGACCCGAAAGAACACGAGTAGCCGTCTCGCTCGTGGCCGAGGTGATAGAGAGCGCCATGAGCGTCTCGTCGGTGTGGAGACGCGGGTTTTTGCTGCCAAGGAAATGCGTCTTGAGCTTGCTGATAGGCTCAATCGCCTCATCGCTGATGACCTCGAGCTCAAGATCGACGCCTGAAACATGCTTAAGCGCGTTCATGATGAGCGAGCTCGCGGCACCCAGACGCGTTGAGGTCTTTCCGGTCACTACCGAACCGTCCGGCATCACCATGGCACCCACGGGACCGCCCGTCAGTTGCTCCCTGGTGAGAGCAGCCGAGCGTGCCGGCGAATAGTTCTTGTCGATGCCGGCTTTTTTCATAATGAGTTTGAGACGGTCGACCTGCTCATCGCCCACGCCAGTACGGCGCACGCTTTCAACCGCGGCAAAATAGCGACGCACGATCTCCATCTTGGAGGCATCTCGGCATGCATCGTCATCGGTAATGGCAAAACCGACCATATTGACGCCCATGTCCGTGGGGCTCTGATAGGGGCTCTCGCCCAAGATCTTTTCCATGAGGGCGCGAACAACCGGGAACGCCTCAACGTCTCGGTTGTAGTTGACCGTGGTCTTGTTGTATGCCTCAAGGTGGAACGAGTCGATGATGTTGGCGTCATCGAGGTCTGCCGTGGCAGCCTCATAGGCAATGTTCACCGGATGCGTGAGGGGGAGATTCCAGACCGGGAAGGTCTCAAACTTGGCATAGCCGGCAGCGGTGCCATGCTTGTGCTCGTGATACAGCTGCGACAGGCAGGTGGCGAGCTTACCCGAGCCAGGGCCGGGCGCCGTCACGACAACGAGCGGACGCGTGGTCTCGACAAACTCGTTCTTGCCGTAGCCTTCATCAGAAACGATCAGGTCGACATCGTGCGGATAGCCCTCGATGGGATAGTGCAGCTTGGCGGGAATGCCGAGCGCGTTTAGACGATTGCGGAAGACGTCGGCAGCGGGCTGACCGGCATACTGCGTGATGACCACGGCGGCAACGGCAAATCCGTTCCCGCGGAACAGATCGACCAGACGCAGGACGTCCTCGTCATAGGTAATGCCCAAGTCGCCACGGGCCTTGTTCTTCTCGATATGGTTCGCATTGATTGCGATGATGACCTCGACGTCGTCGGCAATGCTCTTGAGCATGCGGAACTTGCTGTCCGGTTCAAAACCCGGCAGCACGCGGCTCGCATGATAGTCATCGAACAGCTTGCCGCCAAACTCCA
This sequence comes from Collinsella sp. LCP21S3_A3, assembly GCF_052118905.1. Classification (NCBI taxonomy): domain Bacteria; kingdom Bacillati; phylum Actinomycetota; class Coriobacteriia; order Coriobacteriales; family Coriobacteriaceae; genus Collinsella; species Collinsella sp. LCP21S3_A3. The sequence continues at coordinate 100,435 of NZ_JBQKGH010000007.1, forward strand.
AATACAGCTTGCCGCCAAACTGCGAGATGCGCTCCTTAATGTGAGCAGCCTGCAGCTCGATATACTTCGCGTTGTCGAAACCCTGGCGCATGTATGGCTCCCGTCCCGTTTCCATTTAATGTCCTAGGCGATTATAGCGGAGCAGACCCTCCCCCACCGACGAGGCCGGGGCAGCTAATTTGGGACGGGGCTTTTTTGACTACCCTTTATGTGGGGGTAGTCAAAAAAGCCCCGTCCCCGCCAACCGAGATTCAGCGATAAGTCTCGTGGGCTCGGAGATGTGTATAAGAGACAGATGTGGGGGTAGTCAAAAAAGCCCCGTCCCAAATTAGCTGCCCCAAACGCACTTCCCCTGCACCAACAATGGCAACATCGCAGGTTGAGCATAAGTCAGACACGGGCGCCAGAGCGAGCAAGCTGCTCCCTGCACCAGCAAGGGAAACGTCGCAGGTTGAGCATAAGTCAGCGAGCGCCGTCCAGAACGTACAAGTTGGCATGAAAAAGGCAAGGCATAGACCTTTTGGTCATGCCTTGCCTTTTGAATGACAAATTGTCGTTCTGGGCGGCGCGCAGCGTCAACTGGCTGCGCGGTTCGTAGAACCGCGCAACATAAGAGCGCCCCCTCCCGCGCACGGAACGGGAGGGGGCTAAAGGTAGGAGTCTACCGGTGGGTTGACCCCACCGGACAGACGATGACCAAGTGATCCTCTACAGGATCGTCAAGGTTTCCGTGGGGCACCCATTGGGTACTTAGATCAACACGCAGGCGACGGTCAGGATGATGGCGCAGACGACGGAGAGAACGACGATGAGCTTAAGGGCAAACTTGAGCCAGGTCGTCCACTCGATCTTGGCCAGGGCGAGACCGCCCATGATGGCACCGGAGGTCGGGGTGAACAGGTTCACGACACCGATGGCGGCGGAGAAGATCATGACCATGACCTCGGGCGAGAAGCCGAGCTTAACAGCCAGCGGTCCCATGATGGGCATGGAGACGGTAGCCATACCAGAGGTCGAGGGGATCAGGAAGGACAGGCCGAAGTAGACCAGGAAGCTCATGGGAGCGAAGATCACGCCGGACAGACCAGCCAGGGCACTGGCGGCAGCGTCGAGGACGTAGACGTCGAGACCGGTGTTGGCCATGAGGACGGAGATGCCACGGGCGAGGGCGATGACGAGAACAACGGACATCATGTCGGCAGCGCCGGTGATGAAGGTGTTAACGATCTGCTTCTCGGACAGGCCACCGATGATACCGATCAGGATAGCCATGAGGAAGAACCAGGTGGAAGCCTCGTCGAAGTACCACTGGCCAATGGGCAGGCCGGTGATCAGGGCAGACCAGCCCTGGACGACGGTGTTACCGTCGGCATCGTAGACAGCGCCAGCGTCAAAGAAGTTGGCAACGCCCTCGTTGAGGTCGGCCAGCGGAATGAAGCCGACGATCATGACGACGAAGGTGAAGGCAAAGGCGATCAGAACACCCTTCTGACGACCGGTGAGCTTGACCTCCTTGTTAACCTCGGAAGCAGCCTTGCCGTGAGCCTCTTCGGCGTCCTTGAGCTCCTGCATCGACAGGATGGTGGAACCCTTGTCAGCCTTGACCTTCTTGGCATAGCCCATGACGAAGAAGATGGAAATGGCCGTGGTAACAATCCACAGGACGGCACCGAGGCCGATGATGATGGACTGGTTGACCTCAATGCCAACGCCGGTCAGAGCGTCGACGGCAGCGCCGACGGCGAACGGGTTAACCGTGGAACCGAGGCAGCCGCAGCCAGCGCCGAGCAGGACGGTAGCAGCGCCGACCATGGGGTCGAAGCCGGCAGCCATCATAGTAGCGGCGAGCAGGGCGTAGAAGGGAACGGTCTCCTCGCACATACCATAGGTGGTACCACCGAGGGAGAAGATGAGCATAAGGACAGGAACGAGCATGATCTCGTTGCCCTTAAGCTTCTGCACCAGAACGGCAATGCCGTTGTCCAGGGCGCCGGTCTCGGTCATCATACCGAGGAAGCCGCCCAAGATCATAACGAAGAGGCAGACGGGCAGAGCGTCAGCGAAGCCCAGAATCGGGGCGGTGCAGAAATCGCTCAGGCGGGCTGCAGTAACAGCGCCGCCGGACGTGCCGGAGACGATAACGGTAATCACTGCAACAATTGCCAGCAGAGCTAGAAGAATGGTGAACGATGAAGGCATACCGCGCTTTTTCTTTGCGGTCTCAGTCATGGTTCTCATCCCCCCTTCATAAATCATTTAACTTTCTCGCGCGAAGCGGATCTTCCGTGCCGTGCCCACCGCCCGACGCAAGATATTTACCAGACAAACCGCTCGGGGTGTGCAGCAATACACCCCGAGCGAAATGCTTAAAGGCTCTTACTTGAGCGTTGCGTACATGACAGCCTTGATGGTGTGCATGCGGTTCTCGGCCTCGTCGAAAACCTTGGAAGCGGGGCTCTCGAAGACCTCGTCGGTGACCTCCTGCTCGGTAATGCCGAACTGCTCGCACTTCTCGGCGCCAATCGTGGTGTTGGTGTCGTGGAAGCTGGGCAGGCAGTGCAGGAAGATGGCACCCGGGTTGGCCATAGCCATGACCTCGGAGGTGACACGATACGGAGTGAGCTGAGCGATGCGCTCGGCCCAGACCTCGTCAGGCTCGCCCATGGAGACCCACACGTCGGTGTAGATAACGTCGGCACCGGTGACGCCGTCCTTGACGTCGGTGGTCAGCTTGATGGTGCAGTCGTTAGCCTCGGCGATGGGCTTGCAGGCCTCGATGACGTCGTCAGCGGGCATGCACTCCTCGGGGCCACAGGCCACGAAATTCATGCCGAGCTTGGAGCAGACAACCATGAGGGAGCGAGCAACGTTGTTCTTGCAGTCGCCCATGAAGACGAGGGTCTTGCCCTTGATGTCGTAGTTGAAGTTCTCCTGGACGGTCAGGATGTCGGCGAGCATCTGGGTGGGATGCCACTCAGTGGTCAGGCCGTTCCACACGGGCACGCCGGACTTAGCGGCGAGCTCCTCGACGTCGTCCTGGGCAAAACCACGGAACTCGATGCCGTCATACATGCGGCCGAGAACGCGGGCGGTGTCCTCGATGGACTCCTTCTTGCCCATCTGCGACGAACCCGGATCGAGGTAGGTGACGCCCATGCCCAGATCCATGCCGCCGACCTCGAAGGCGCAGCGGGTGCGAGTGGAGGTCTTCTGGAAGAGCAGAACGATGTTCTTGCCCTCGAGATAGCGGTGCGGAACGCCAGCGCGCTTCATGTCCTTGAAGTTCTTGGAGAGCTTGAGCAGGTACTCGATCTCCTCGGTGGTGAGGTCGAGGAGCTTGAGGAAGCTACGGCCGGAGAGGTTAACACCCATGGTTCGTTTCCTTTCGAAAAATGAATTACGCAAGTATTAGTGTTGCCCGTTTGACAGGCAAAACCGGTGCGGTTGTAGGGGGACCGCACCGGAAACGGAAAGACTTAGAGGTCCTCGCGCCAGAAGGGCATGCTCATGCAGCGCGGGCCGCCACGGCCGCGGGAGAGCTCGGCGGAGGGCACGACGAGAAGGTCCAGGCCCTCCTTGTACAGCACGTCGTTGGTGACGGTGTTGCGGGCGTAGACGCAGATCTTGCCGGGCTCGACGCACAGGGTGTTGGAGCCGTCGTTCCACTGCTCGCGGGAGGCCGCGATCGGGTCGCCGCCGCCGCAGGGGATCAGCTTGACCTGGTCGACGCCGGTGGCGTCCTCCAGGACGTGCTCGAGGGTGTCCTCGATCAGGCGGATGTTCACGTCGCCCGGGTTCTTGCCGGCGGTCAGCTCGTAGACGCGCAGGGTGCCCATGATGGCGGGGTGGATCGTGAACTTATCGACGTCGATCTGGGTGAAGACCGTGTCGAGGTGCATGAAGGCGCGCGAGACCGGGATGTCGAAGGCCAGGATGCGCTCGACCTTGGAGTCGGAGTTCCAGAAGATGTTCTGGGCCATGACGTCGATAGCGGCGGCCTGGGTGCGCTGGGAGATGCCGACGGCGAGGGTCTTCTCGTTGATGTTCAGCACGTCGCCGCCCTCGGTGTGGAACTGGCAGTCGCGGCGGAAGTACAGGGAGACGTCCTTGTAGTCGGGGTGGTACTTGAAGACGTACTTGCCGTACAGGGTCTCGCGGTTGCGGGTGACCGAGTACATGCGGTTGAGGTTGACGCCCTCGCCGACGACCGCGAACGGGTCGCGGGTGAAGTAGAGGTTGGGCATCGGGTCGATGATCAGGTCGGACTCGGACTCGGAGTTGACCAGGGAGTCGAGGGTCGTGGAGGCCGTGAGGGGCATCTCGATCTCGGCCTTGGTCATGCCGGCCATGGTCTTCTTGACGAACTCGAGGTTGTCCTCGATGGAGTCCAGCTTCTCGCGGACGATCTGCGGCATGTGCTTCCCGCGGATGCCGGCCTCGGCGATGTACTGGTCGGTGAACTCGGCGCGGGCGCCGGGGACCTGGTCGAACACCTCGGCGACGAGGTTCTCGAGGTAGAGCACCTCGACGCCCTGGTCCCTCAGGATCTGGGCGAAGGTGTCGTGCTCCTGCTGCGCGACCTCCAGGAACGGGACGTCGTCGAACAGGAGCCGCTCGAGCTCGTCGGGCGGCAGGTTGAGGAGCTCGTCGCCGGGACGGTGCAGGCAGACCTTCCTGAGCTTGCCGATCTCGGAAGGCACGTGCAGACCTTTCGTCATGGCCTCCTACCTTTCTTTCGGGCCCTTGTCAGGGCCGATTCGTTAGCGCCCCTCCGTGTGAGGCGTTATTGCTGACGACATATTTATATCCAAAATCAACCCATACTTCCACCTTGCCCCCGAACGGTTTTTTATAGGGGGTGAACGGCATACACATATACTTCACGCATGGCACACTTCATCTTAATAAAGTTTATTTACGTGCTTAAACGCGTTTTCAATCCAAAAATCAAATGGAACTAAACTTTGTTAAACCACCCTCATATTGCATATTTCGTGCAACGATATGAATAGAATTCGCTATTCTTGCTGTCTCTCAACCATTTTAATTTTTATTCATAAAAAAGTTTGTCCTATTCATTTTTAGCAAACAGATTACCGTTTACCAGACGTTGGATACCGTTCACCGGAAACTTAGTATAAGGCCCGTCGAATACCCGATCGATTTTGCGTCCCCATTTGTAACAACTTGACTTTTCCGGCGGCAAAGACATGCAGACCCGCTCCCCAAAAGGGAGCGGGTCTGCATTCGGTACACCTAGGGCCAAGTAAGGTTTAGTCCTTCGAGGGCCTCAAGGGATTAGCGATCGAACTCGGCCAGAGCCTCGCCCAGAAGCCTCAGGCCCTCGCGAAGAACATTTTCGCTCGCGCAGTAGCCCAGGCGTGCGCCGCAGGGAAGCTCAAAACGGCTGCCGGGCACCAGCAGCACTCCCCTCTCGGACAACAGGCGCTTGCAGAACTCCTCGTCGTCCTCGGGAATATCAAGCTGGATAAACGAGGTAGACACGCCCTGCGGGGCCGTCCAGGAAACGCGATGTTGCGTATCGATCCAAGCCTGCGCGATATCGCGATTGCCAGACACAATCTTGCGGTTGCGCTCGAGAATCTTGTCCTTGTGCTCAAGCACATAGGTCGCCAGGGCATCGTTGAACACGCCGCCGCAGATCATGGTGTAATCGCGATAGGTACGGATGCGATTGGACACCTCTTCGTCGGCCACGACCCAACCCACGCGGGCTGCAGGCGTCGAATAGGTCTTAGACACCGAGTTGGTGACAATGGCCTTCTCATACACGTCGACCATCGACATAAAGGACTCGGTGTTCTCGAGCGGCAGATACACCTCGTCACACAGCACGTAGGCGCCCACCGAACGGGCGATCTCGGCAATCTGACCGAGCGTATCGGCATCAAGCACCGTACCGATGGGGTTCGATGCGTTATTGATGCAGATGAGTTTCGTGTTGGGGCGAACCAGGCGCTTGAGTTCCTCGATATCGGGCTTCCAGCCGAGCTCCTCGCGAAGCTCCCAATACTCGACCTCGGCGCCCAGTGTACGCGGGATCTCGTAGAGCGGCGCATAGGTAGGCCACTCGGCAATCACGTGGTCGCCGGGCTCGACCACGGCCATGATGGCGTTGAGGTTGGCACCCGTGCAGCCATTGGTCTGAAGAATGTGATCGGGATTGACCTCGCGACGATAGAGCTTGGCGACCTCGGCCTTAAAGTCGGGCGAGCCCTCGATCCAGCCGTAGTTCATCTTCTCGCGGTCCAGGCGCTCGTAGAAGGTAGCGCCGTCCTGCTCGTCGAGCGCGCGCAACTCGCCCATGGTAAGCGACGAGATCGTCGACTGGGCGATATCCCACGTAGCGCTCTTCTCCCAAACGTTGAGCCATTCCTCAACGCCGATTGTCTTGATATCCATGGCTAGGCTCCAATCGCTAGAACACGGGGATGATGCCGGCGAAGGTCATGGGAATGGAGATGATGCCCAAAAGGGCGATCACCACGGCACAGATAACCTGGCCGTTGCCCATGGACTGACCAGACTCGGTGAGTGCCTTGCGATAGAACAGGAAACCGGGAATGTAGCCCAGACAGGCAAGCAGCAAGAAACCCCAGCCGGTAAAGAGCACGCCGACGACCTGGAACACCAGGGCGAGGATACCGATAAGAGCCTGGCCCGACTCGCCGCGCTCGCGAGAGAGCTTGACCTGATAGGCAGCAGCGTAGGCCCAGGTGACAACGATGGTCACGGTGCACATGGAGATCGCGAAGGTATAAGCGTCGGCAGCGAACGTGGCGATGATGATGAACGCCTCCGTCAGGGCACCGACGATAATCAAGGCCATCTGCGGCGCGCCCTTGGCGTTGACCTCGCCCCAGGACTTGGGAAGCAGACCGTGGTCGGCCATCATCGAGGAGACCTCGGCGGGAAGCATGGTAAAGGAGAGCCAGGAGCCGCACACCGAGATGATGATGGCCCAGGAGATGAAGGCGCCGCCCCAGCCGGGAGCAAGCTGCTCGAACACGGAAATGGTGGCAGGCTTGGGAGCCGCAACCAGATCGGCATAGTCAACAACGCCGTACGGAATGACGGAAGCGCCGATGTAGAGGGTGAGCAGCACGATCAAGCCGATGATAGTGGCGGAGCCGACTTCACTCTTGCGCTTAGCGCGACCGGACATGACCGAAGCGCCCTCGACGCCGATGAAGACCCACATCATGATCAGAATGCACTGCGTGACCTGGTTGGCAACGCTTCCGAGTTCAACGCCGTTGGCGGCGATGATCGTGGCATTGCGCGCGGCGGTGCCCCAGAAGTCGGCGGTAAACACACCGGCATTAAAGGCGAAGCAGGAAAACACGATGAACAGCAGGATGGAGGCAATCTTAATGACCATGACGATCGCGTTGAAGGCCGCAGCGCTCTCGACGCCGCGAATGACCAAGAACGTAATACCCCACAGGACCAGCGACACGACAACGACGCCGACGACAGCGGGGTTTCCGGTCACGGGATCCGAGAACACGCCCGGCATGATCGTGCCCAGGCAATAATCGGAACCCAGGACCTGGGCGATCATGGTGCCAAAGCCGACATTGCCGAGCCAGGCGGAAAGCCAATAGCCCCAGCCGGAGATAAATCCGTGGAAAGGACCGAAGCCCTCCTCCGCGTACGCGCAGGCGCCGTCAAGATCGGGGCGCTTGGAACCCACGTTGGCGAGCGAGAGCGCCAGCATCAAAAAGCCCAGGCCGCAAACGACCCAAGCGATGAGCGCAGCACCAGGAGAGGCGACGTTAGCGAGCTGACCGGTAAGGGCGAAGACGCCCGTGCCGATGCAGGAGGAAACGACCATGCCGACAAGGCCGAAAAAGCCGACACCGTTGGGGTTATCGACACGACTGTCTTTAGACATAATGGCCACCTTATCTGTTGTTGAATTAGCTTCATTAAACAAGAATGGGGCGGTGCGAAAGATCCGCACCGCCCCAATGGGAAACATCTAATGGCAGTTAGACGTTTGCTTTAAGACCTGTACGGGTCTTTGAAAACCTTAGAGGTCCTCGCGCCAGAAGGGCATGCTCATGCAGCGCGGGCCGCCACGGCCGCGGGAGAGCTCGGCGGAGGGCACGACGAGAAGGTCCAGGCCCTCCTTGTACAGCACGTCGTTGGTGACGGTGTTGCGGGCGTAGACGCAGATCTTGCCGGGCTCGACGCACAGGGTGTTGGAGCCGTCGTTCCACTGCTCGCGGGAGGCCGCGATCGGGTCGCCGCCGCCGCAGGGGATCAGCTTGACCTGGTCGACGCCGGTGGCGTCCTCCAGGACGTGCTCGAGGGTGTCCTCGATCAGGCGGATGTTCACGTCGCCCGGGTTCTTGCCGGCGGTCAGCTCGTAGACGCGCAGGGTGCCCATGATGGCGGGGTGGATCGTGAACTTATCGACGTCGATCTGGGTGAAGACCGTGTCGAGGTGCATGAAGGCGCGCGAGACCGGGATGTCGAAGGCCAGGATGCGCTCGACCTTGGAGTCGGAGTTCCAGAAGATGTTCTGGGCCATGACGTCGATAGCGGCGGCCTGGGTGCGCTGGGAGATGCCGACGGCGAGGGTCTTCTCGTTGATGTTCAGCACGTCGCCGCCCTCGGTGTGGAACTGGCAGTCGCGGCGGAAGTACAGGGAGACGTCCTTGTAGTCGGGGTGGTACTTGAAGACGTACTTGCCGTACAGGGTCTCGCGGTTGCGGGTGACCGAGTACATGCGGTTGAGGTTGACGCCCTCGCCGACGACCGCGAACGGGTCGCGGGTGAAGTAGAGGTTGGGCATCGGGTCGATGATCAGGTCGGACTCGGACTCGGAGTTGACCAGGGAGTCGAGGGTCGTGGAGGCCGTGAGGGGCATCTCGATCTCGGCCTTGGTCATGCCGGCCATGGTCTTCTTGACGAACTCGAGGTTGTCCTCGATGGAGTCCAGCTTCTCGCGGACGATCTGCGGCATGTGCTTCCCGCGGATGCCGGCCTCGGCGATGTACTGGTCGGTGAACTCGGCGCGGGCGCCGGGGACCTGGTCGAACACCTCGGCGACGAGGTTCTCGAGGTAGAGCACCTCGACGCCCTGGTCCCTCAGGATCTGGGCGAAGGTGTCGTGCTCCTGCTGCGCGACCTCCAGGAACGGGACGTCGTCGAACAGGAGCCGCTCGAGCTCGTCGGGCGGCAGGTTGAGGAGCTCGTCGCCGGGACGGTGCAGGCAGACCTTCCTGAGCTTGCCGATCTCGGAAGGCACGTGCAGACCTTTCGTCATGGCCTCCTACCTTTCTTTCGGGCCCTTGTCAGGGCCGAATGTATCAGCGCCCCTCCGTATGGAGCGCTGCTTGCTGACAGCTCTAGTTATATCCAATTTCCACCCGCAATTCCACCTCGCCCCCGAACGGTCAACAAAGTACGATGAACGGTATATCGCATATGATTTCCCATGATGCACTTCAGTTTCGTAAAGCAGATTTTCCTAGGTAAACGTTATTTTTCTAGGAAATCAAGATTGAACACTCAAAGTTATCCATGATTCAAAATTGCATAGCGAAAACGGTTTTCTGCATATAAATGACGCTTGTCCTCGATTCGACCTAAATTCGATTATATTCAGCTTGCTATCATTCTTATTCATACATTCTCACCAGTTGAGTGAGGATATAGATCGCTTGCTCAAAGCACCGGACGTTAGTGCTTCGGATCGTCAGCGTAATAAGTAGGTAAAGATACCGTTCGCGCGATACGTCCGCGCCATAGGTCGACTAAATTGAGACAATAAGAAATAGTGTTAGGCTACCGTCCCCTGTAGGGACTGAACGGACAGATGCATATGCCGAGCAAAATCGAAAAGAAGCAGAACGCCGCCAAGCTGCGCAAGAAACCGCGCGATTTCTCGTATACGCAAAATCGAGAGCTTAGCTGGCTGCGCTTTGATAACCGCGTACTCGACGAAGCCTTCGATGAGTCTGTGCCACTGTTCGAGCGCCTTAAGTTCGTCTCGATCTTCGAGTCAAACCTCGACGAGTTTCTCATGGTGCGCGTGGGCGGCTTGTCCGATCTGGCAGAGCTCAAAAAACAGCCCGTCGACAACAAGAGCAATATGACCGCCTCCGAACAGGTCGATGCTGTCATGGCAGAGCTGCCCGGGCTCCTTACCCGCTGGGAGTCGATCTTTAAGAGCATCGAGGACAAGCTCGACGCTTTGGGCGTTCACCGCGCCCGCATCGATTCGCTTACGCCCGAGGAACATACCTTTGTAACCCGCTACTTCCAGGCCTACGTATCACCGGTCATCTCGCCGCTGGTCATCGATCCGCGCCATCCCTTCCCCAACCTGCGCAACGGCGCGCTCTATCTGGCTTGTGGCCTGGACGGCATCACCGACGAGGAGAGCCTGCTGGGCCTTATCGAGATTCCCGCCTCGATGAACCGCGTGGTCGAAATCCCCTCGCCCACCGGCACCTACTCCTACATTCTGCTCGAGGACGTCATCCTCGCCTGCCTGGACAGCTGCTTCGGCTCCTATAAGCCGCTCGACCGCGCGCTCATCCGCGTCACCCGCAACGCCGACATCGATCCGGACGGCGAGGGCGTCGAGGAGGAAGAGGATTACCGCCAGCACATGAAGCGCATCCTCAAGAAGCGCCTGCGCCTGCAGCCGGTGGTGCTCGCCGTATCGGGCTCGCTCGAAAAGCCAACGCTCAAGACCATCCGCAAAGCGCTCGAGCTTTCGCGCCGCTCGGTTTTTACCTGCGATATCCCGCTCAACCTGGGCTATGTCTTTGGCATCGAGGGCAAAATACCCGAGCATCTACGCAACGAGTTGCTCTTTACGCCGTTTAGGCCGCAGCCCAACCCCACCATCGATATGACCCGCTCCATCCGCGATCAGGTGCTGCAGCATGACAAGCTGCTCTTTTACCCTTACGAGACCATGAATCCGTTCTTGGACCTGGTGCACGAAGCAGCCTACGACCCCGAGTGCATCTCGCTTCGCATCACGCTCTACCGCGTGGCCAAACAAAGCCGCCTGTGCGAGTCGCTCATCGATGCTGCCGAAAACGGCAAAGAGGTTACAGTGCTCATGGAGCTCCGCGCCCGCTTTGACGAGCAAAACAACATCGAATGGGCCGAGCGGCTGGAAGAGGCCGGCTGCACCGTTATCTACGGCTCCGAGGGCTTTAAATGCCATTCCAAGATCTGCCAGCTCACCTATCGCGAGGGCATGGCGCTTACCCGTCTGACGCTTTTGGGTACCGGCAACTTTAACGAGAAGACGGCCAAGCTCTACAGCGACTTTATGCTCATGACCGCGCATCCCGGCATCGGCGAGGACGCTAACCTGTTCTTCCGCAACCTGTCGCTGGGCAACCTGCGCGGCGACTACCGCTTCCTGGGCGTGGCGCCCGTGGGCCTCAAGCCGCTCATCATGCGCGGCCTGGACCGCGAGATTCAGCGTGCCCTTGTCGGCGAGCCCGCCCGCGTGTTCTTTAAGCTCAACTCGCTTACCGACCGCGAGGTCATCGACAAGATCGCCGAGGCATCGTGTGCCGGTGTGCGCGTGGACATGATCATCCGCGGTATCTCGTGCCTCAAGCCCGGTGTTCCGGGCAAGACCGAGAACGTGCACGTGCGCTCCATCGTCGGACGCTTCTTGGAGCATGCGCGCGTCTATGCCTTTGGCGTGGACTCGGATATGATCTACCTGAGCTCGGCAGACATGATGACGCGCAACACCGAGCACCGCGTGGAGATCGCCTTCCCCGTGCTCGACCCCACCTGCCGCGCCCAGGTGCACGAGTACATGGGCATGCAGCTGCGCGACAACGTGAAGGCACGCAGTCTGACGAGTGACGGCACCTGGATTCCCGTGAAGCGCAAAGAAGGCGAGAAACCCTTCAACTCGCAGGAAGCTCTGCTGGAGCGTGCCTATCGCAACGCCGAGGCCGTCGCCAAGGCAGAACCTACGCTCGCATCCAAGCCTGAGCTCGAACCGCAGCCGGCCGCACCCGAGGTCCAGAAGGTTCAGGCAACCGTCATAGAGCCTGAGTCCGAGCCTGCTCCTCGGCCCCAACCGCAGACGGCCAACCCCGCGTCCGAGAAGGGCGCCCGCCGCGAGAAGCCCGCTGGCAAGGCCAAGACCATCGAGCGCCATCGCCCCGGTCGCGTGCGCATGGGACTGGGCCTGATCGGCCTAGGCCTTAAGACGCTCATTACCGGCAAGACGAAATAGACGTTTGTAGAAGCGCCCCGTATTTGAGGAATACCCCAAATACGGGGCGCTTTTCACTGCTACCATGGTTGCGAACAATACCGCGAATGACAGGCAGGAACATGAAGCTCACCATAGAATCGATGACCTACGGCGCCGACGGACTGGCGCACGCCGACAACGGCAAGGCCGTCTTTGTGCAGGGCGCCGTGGCAGGCGACACCGTCGAGGCCGAGATCGTGCAGGACGGCAAGTCGTTTATGCGCGCCCGCACGACCGAGATTCTGGAGCCGGGCCCCGATCGCATTCAGCCCCCCTGCCCCTTCGTGGGCGTCTGCGGCGGTTGTTCGTGGGGCAATCTCTCGCGCACCGCGCAGCTTGCCGCCAAAGAGCAAAACCTGCGCTCCACGCTCGAGCGCATTGGCAAGTTCGCCCCCGAGCAGGTCAACGATCTTGTCCAGCCCATCCGCCACACCAAGGACGACTGGGGCTACCGCAACAAGATTGAGCTGGAGCCCACCCTCGTTAACGGCCGCGTTCGCCTTGGCATGCACGGCGTCGATCCCAGCAAGATCGTCACCGTAGATTCGTGCCCGCTGTTCGATAAGCGTTTTCCCAAGGCGCTCAAATCGGTCGTCGGCGCGCTCAACTATCTGAGCGGCAGTCACGATCTGGGTCTGGAGCGCGTGGGCATTCGCGCTTCGCGTCGCACCAAGGCGCTCGAGGTCGCACTTTGGACGCCCACGGGCTCCTTCCCGCGCTCGCAGGTCTCGCGCGTGTTGGCAGACGCCGCTCGCCCCACGAGCGTAGTGCGCGTCATGAGCAAGGGCGAGAAGAAGGCCCGCCGCGTCTCCAAGGTGGAGATGCTCGCCGGCGAGGGCTCCTGGACCGAGAACATCGCCGACGGCCAGATGCGCCTTTCGGCCCCATCGTTTTTCCAGGTCAACACCAAGGGCGCCGAGATTTTGATCGAGCTTGTCATGGAGGCGCTCGACCCGCAAGAAGACGAGCTTGCCATGGACCTGTACTGCGGCGCCGGCACCTTTACCCTGCCGCTCGCCCGCCGCTGTGATTTTGTTGCCGCCGTCGAGGCCTATGGCCCGGCCGTGCGCGACCTGCGCCGCAACCTCGAGATTAACAAGCTCGATAACGTCGATGTCATCGGCGGCGATGCCGTGCGCGAGTTCCCCGACCAGGATGCCGATGTCCTGGTGGTCGACCCGCCGCGTGCAGGTCTGGCACCCGAGGCAATCGACCTCATCGCCAGCACGAGCGCCCGCGACGTGGCCTACGTGAGCTGTGATCCGGCGACTTTGGCACGCGATCTTAAGCGCTTTGTCGAGGAAGGCACCTTCTCCCCCGTCAAGATCACGCCGGTCGACCTGTTCCCGCAAACCTTCCACTGCGAAACCGTCGTCCATCTCAAGCGCAACTAGACTGTTTGCCCAAAACCACACCCGATGATTTTTCTGGGACGGGGATAAAAATAAATTTGTTCCGAATGATTATTTAAGGCTCTGTTAGACCAGGATTGACATACATGTGTCCCCACGGTGCCATATCGTTGACCCCGTAGACCGCGATGATGGGGGCAGCATGAACGCCGAAGACCTGGTCCTCAACT